>JADCHX010000002.1:0-300000 GCA_020248265.1 Rhodocyclaceae bacterium | reverse complement strand
CCGGAGTTTGAGACGGGTTTCGGGGGGGCGATGGGGTCAGTCAGGAGCCCAAGACAAAAAGCCCCGCGAGGCGCGGGGCTCACAGCATTCTGCAACCTGGCCGCGTACGCAGCAGGGCCGTGTTCTGGCGGAGAGAGAGGGATTCGAACCCTCGATACAGGTTTAAGCCCGTATACTCCCTTAGCAGGGGAGCGCCTTCGACCACTCGGCCATCTCTCCGGACAGGGCTGAGTATACCCAACCGGGGCGTCTTACGGCAGCACTGCGATCGCGTTGATCTCGATCAGCATGTCCGGATGGGTAAAGGCGGACACCGCCACCATCGTGGAGGCGGGCGGGTCCTGGTCGAAGTACTTGCCGCGCACCTCGTGAATCACCTTGAAGTGGTCCATGTCCTTGATGTAGACGTCCACCCGCATGATGTCGCGCAGGGTGCCGCCAGCCGAGGCCATCGCCAGCTTCAGGTTTTCGCAGACCTGGATCGTCTGCGTGCGGATGTCGTCCTTGCCGACGACCACGCCGGCTGAATTCTTGGCGGTCAGGCCGGACACGAACACCAGCCGGCCCGGTCGGGCCACGGTGACGGTGCTCCAGACGCCGGTCGGGCGGGACAGCCCGTCGGGGAAGATCAGCTGCTTGTCGAGGTCGCTCATCATCTGCTCCTGGTCGATGCGGCAGGGGGGGCCGACTGCCTGGACGGTACCACTGCTCGAGCCAACCGCGCAGCCCTGGTTCCCTCGGGTTGCCGTCTGTCGCCGGGCAGGGCTATCCTGTTGTACTCCCACTCAGGAGGTGCCATGGCCCCCACCGAACCGTTCTGCCGTTCCATCGTCCGCGGCCTGGTGGCCGGATGCGCCCTGACTGCGCTGCTCTTCGCAACGCCGTCCTTCGCTCAGGGGACGGCGGGCTATCCGTCGCGGCCGGTCCGCTTCCTGATCGACTTCCCGGCCGGCGGCGTGTCCGACATCCTGTCGCGGCTGGTCGGCGAGCGGATGGCCGAGTCGCTCGGTCGGCCGCTGGTGTTCGACAACCGGCCCGGCGCCAGCGGTCTGATCGCCTATGAACTGGGCGCGCGCGCGCCGGCCGATGGCCATACAGTGCTGTTCGTCAGTACACCGTTCGCGTTCCACCTGAATCTGCACGAGAAGCTCGCCTTCGACACCGAGAAGGACTTCGCGCCAGTCGCGCTGTTTGCGCAGTTCCCGAACGTGCTGCTGGTGGCGGCCAAGTCACCGATCGGTACCGTGAGGGAGTTCCTCGACGCGGCTCGCGGCAAGGCTGGCGGCTTCAACTACGGCTCGCTCGGCGTGGGTAGCCCGCAGCACCTGGCGATGGAACTGTTCCGCACGCAGAACCGGTTCCAGGCTACGCATGTGCCGTATCCGGGCAGTCCGCAGGCACTCACCGCGCTCATCGGTGGCCAGACCGACGTGATGTTCGGCAACGTTCCCGGCGCGCTCGCACAGGTCAGGGCGGGCAAGGCGCGCGGCCTGGCGATGGCAAGCCGCATCCGGTCCAGTGCGCTGCCCGACATCCCCACCTTCAAGGAAGCTGGCGTGCCGTTCGAGGCCGTTGGTTTCGGCGGCATCGTGGTGCCCTCGGGCACGCCGCGCGCGATCGTCGCCCGGCTCAACGCCGACGCGGTGAAGGCACTGAACACGCCCGAGACGGCCGAGCGCATCCGGAACGTCGGTGGCGAACCGCTGCCGGGCACGCCTGAGGATTTCAGGCGATTCCTGCAGGAGGAAATCCGTCGCTGGGGCCCGGTGATCGTGCAGTCGGGGGCCAGGGGCCAGGTTCAGTAGCGGCAGGCGGCGCGACCGCCCGCCGCCGGTCGATCATGCCGGCTCGTGCGCCAGGTCGAATGCGTCGTGCAGCACGCGCACCGCGAGTTCCAGGTACTTCTCGTCGATCACCACCGAGATCTTGATCTCGGATGTAGAGATCATCTGGATGTTGATGCCTTCCTCCGATAGTGCGCGGAAGGCCTTGCTGGCGATGCCGCAGTGCGAGCGCATGCCGACCCCGACGATCGAGACCTTCGCGATCCGGTCGTCGCCGATCAGTTCCTTCGCGCCGATATGCTTCTGTACCTCCTCGATCAGCTTCCTGGCTCGCGAATAGTCGTTGCGCGGCACAGTGAACGAGAAGTCGGTCAGTCCGTGCATGCCCGCGTTCTGCACGATCATGTCGACGTCGATGTTGGCATCGGCCACCGGACCGAGGATCTGGTAGGCAATGCCCGGCTTGTCTGGCACGCCCTGCACGGTGATCTTCGCTTCGTCCCGGTTGAACGCGATGCCGGAGATGATCGCCTGTTCCATGTCTGCTTCCTCTTCGAACGTGATCAGCGTGCCATCGCCCTCGTCCTGGAACGAGGACAGCACGCGCAGCTTGACCTTGTATTTGCCGGCGAATTCGACCGAGCGGATCTGCAGCACCTTCGAACCAAGGCTCGCCATCTCGAGCATTTCCTCGAAGGTGACCGTCTTCAGCCGGCGTGCGTTCGGCACGATGCGGGGATCGGTCGTGTAGACCCCGTCGACATCGGTGTAGATCTGGCACTCGTCTGCCTTGAGGGCCGCCGCGAGCGCCACGCCCGTCGTGTCGGAGCCGCCACGACCGAGCGTGGTGATGTTGCCGTCGGCATCCATGCCCTGGAACCCGGCCACCACGACAACGCGACCGGCATCGAGGTCGGCGCGCATGTTCTGTTCATCGATGCTCAGGATGCGGGCCTTGGTGAAGGCGCTGTCGGTGAGGATCCTGACCTGCGGGCCGGTATAGCTGCGCGCGTCCACACCGGCCTGCTTGAGCGCCATCGCGAGCAGCCCGATGGTGACCTGTTCGCCGGTGGACACCATCTGGTCGAGTTCGCGCGGGTCGGGTTCGGGCTGCACCTCGCGCGCGAGCGCGATCAGCCGATTGGTCTCGCCGGACATGGCCGAGACCACGACCACGACCTGGTGGCCCTTGGCCTTCCAGCGCGCGACACGCTGCGCGACGTTCTTGATGCGCTCGGGCGAGCCGACCGAGGTGCCGCCGTATTTCTGGACGATGAGTGCCATGAGTGGGCGTGTTGGAAATCGAGGTAAACCATCAATCATAGCGCGACACAGCCCGTGGCGCACTTCCGTCCTGCGATGGCCCTGCTAGACTATCGCCATAATCGACACGAGGCGACACGCGTGGTCACCATCACCCGACGGCTCGAGTTCGACGCCGGGCACCGCATTCCCCATCATGCCAACCAGTGCCGTCACCTGCACGGACATCGTTATGCCCTGGAGATCACGGTGGTGGGCGCGCTGGTCGATGTCGACGGAGCGCCGGATCAGGCGATGGTGGCGGACTTCTCCGAGGTCAAGGCGATCGCCAATCGCACCGTGGTCGAAGCATGGGACCACGCCTTCCTTGCATGGAAGCACGATCGGCAGGTTGTCGATTTCCTGGCGACGCTGCCTGGCCACCGGACCGTCGAATTCGAGCAGCCGCCGACGGCCGAGCATCTGGCAGCGACTGCCTTCGATCTGCTGCAGGCGGCGCTCGCCGCTCGCTACGGGGCGCGCGTCGTGCTGTCGCGGGTACGCCTGTACGAAACGCCGAATGCCTGGGCGGATGCCGGGCCGGGTGCCCGGTGAGCGTGCCGGGCACACCGCCTTCGCCACCGGGTCCTGCGGTTCCCGCGTTGCTCTGGCTGGCCGTGGCGGCCGTGACGGCCTGGTCGGCGATCGCGCCCAAGGATGGCCTCACCTGGTGGCTCGAGGCCTTGCCCGCGCTGGTCGTGCTGCTACTGCTGCCGGGAATCTACGCGCGTTTCCGGTTCACGACGCTTGCCTATGTGCTGATCGCGCTGCATGCCGCGGTGCTGCTGGTCGGTGCGCACTACACCTATGCCGAGGTCCCTCTGTTCGACTGGGTACGCGACGCTTATGGCCTTGCGCGCAACCACTATGACCGGCTCGGGCACCTGATGCAGGGCTTCACGCCAGCCATCGTCGCGCGCGAGGTGCTGCTGCGCCGTTCGCCGCTGGCAGGCAGTCGCTGGCTGCCGTTTCTCGTCGTCTGCTTCTGCCTCGCGTTCTCGGCATTCTACGAACTGATCGAATGGTGGGTCGCTCTCGCGAGCGGCGACGAGGCAGTGGCCTTCCTCGGTACGCAGGGCGATCCGTGGGATACGCAATGGGACATGTTCCTCGCACTGGTCGGTGCGACGATGGCGCTCATCATGCTGTCCGGCTTGCACGGAAGACAGCTCGCGCGCATGGGGTTCCCAGGCCGTTAGTCAGAAAGGCCGGTAGCCGCGCTCAAGGATTCAGCCGGGCTGCCGCTATCACTGAGGCACTCGGGTTGGTTCGCCTGCGGAACGTCTGGCAGGCACTCGGCCCCCTCTCGTTCCGCGGTCAGTCAACCGTGGCGGCTCCAGCATTGCACAGGACAGGCCCTCGATGAAAAGCTCCCTCAGGTCGTTGAAATTGTGGCAGAAGTTCGCGGCTCTCGCGGTCATTGGCGCGGTGATGTGCGCCGTCCCACTGATGACAGTGATCAAGTACAAGAACGGCGAGATCGCGGTGGCGCGCGCCGAAGCCGAAGGCCTGGGCCCCGCGCGCAGCGCCGTGGCTCTGCAGCGCCAGCTGCAGGCTCATCGCGGGCTGTCCGGCATGCTGCTCGGCGGAAACACGTCTGTGGACGGTGACCGCCGTGCCCGCCTTGCCGACGTCAACGCCGAGTTCGACAAGCTTGGTTCGTCGCTCGCGGCAGCCGGCTATACGGGCGCGTCGGACGAGCTGGCCGCGATCAAGGCCGGCTGGATGGCGCTCAGCGAAAAAGTCAATGCGCGCAGCCTGTCCGCGGCCGAAAGCTTCGCCGCGCACACTGCGTTGATCGAACGGAACTTCCTGGTCCTTGACCTGATCGCGGACGGGTCAGGCCTGTCGCTGGATCCGGTCGCCGAGAGCTACTACGTGATGACCGCGCTGATCGACCACCTGCCCAGACTCGCGGAGTCGGTGGCGACGATGCGCGGGCGTGGCGCGGCAATGCTGTCTACAACGGAAGTCACAGATGGCGAGCGCACCCTGATCGGCCTCGACGTGCGCGCGGCACGCTACCTGCATGGTCGTGCGTCGATGCAGATCGGCAAGGCCACCACCATCAGCGCCGATGTCAAGCGCATCATCGGAGGCACCAGCGCCGCCAGCGCTGCCGAGGCAGAAAAGTTCTTCAAGCTGGCCGACGCACAATTCGCGCAGCCTGGAACCGCGACCATGGCAGCCAGCGACTATTTCAAGGCCGGCACGGTGGCCGTCGATGCGCAGTACAAGGCGATCGACGAGACCGCCAGCGCGCTGGAAACCCTGCTGTCCGAGCGCGTGCAGTCCACGCAACTGCAGCTGGCGAGCCTGCTCGGCATGCTTGGCGCCATGGGCTTGCTGGCCATCGTACTCGGCGTCGCGATCACCCGATCGGTCACGCGCCCGCTCGGACTGGCGGTCGATGCTGCCAATGCGGTGGCAGCCAACGACCTGAATCATACGATCGACGACAGCGGAAACGACGAGGCTGCCCAACTGCTCAAGTGCTTCAAGGCGATGCAGGGTAACCTGCGGCAGCGGCAGGCCGACGATGCCGAGCGGATGGCAGCCACCGAGGCCGCCGCAAAGGCTGCCTCCCTCGTGGCCGAAGAGATCGGCGTCGCGGTCGACGGAGCCACCCGTGGCGACTTCACGCACCGCATCCCGCTCGACGGCAAGGAGCGCTTCCATGCCGAGCTGTGCGGCAAGTTCAACGATCTGATCGAGACCGTCAGCGGCACGATCGCCGAGGTCCGCAACGCGGCCAATGAACTGACCTCGGCTTCGGGCCAGGTCTCCGAAACCTCGCAATCGCTGTCCACGGCTGCGTCCGAGCAGGCGGCGAGCGTCGACCAGACCAGCGCCTCGCTGCACCAGATCAGCATCTCGGTGAAGCGCAACTCGGAGAGCGCGACGCTCACCGACGGCATCGCCACCGAGGCATCGCGTGAGGCCGAGGCAGGCGGCCAGGCGGTTGCGCAGACAGTCGATGCGATGAAGTCGATCGCCACGAAGATCTCCGTGATCTTCGACATCGCCTACCAGACGAATCTGCTGGCGCTCAACGCGGCGGTGGAGGCTGCGCGTGCCGGCGAACACGGGCGTGGCTTCGCGGTCGTCGCCGCCGAAGTGCGCACGCTGGCCGAACGCAGCCAGGTCGCGGCGCAGGAGATCGGCACGCTGGCCGGGTCCAGCGTGGAACTGGCCGAGCGCGCCGGCAAGCTGCTGTCGGCGATGGTGCCGTCGATCAAGAAGACCAGCGGGCTGGTACAGGAGATCGCTGCGGCATCCGGCGAGCAGAGCCAGGGCGTCACGCTGATCTCCGATGCCATGAGCCAGTTGAACTCGAGCACCCAGCAGACGGCAGCGGCATCCGAGGAACTCTCGGCCACCGCTGAGCAGCTGTCGGCGCAGGCCGAGCAGCTGCAGAGCCTGATGGCGTACTTCCGCCTGGCTGCGGACGCGGCACCCGCTGCCGTACGGGGGCATCGGCGAGACAATGTAGTCAGCGCACGCACTGCAAGAAAGGTTGCATGATGAGCGTCCGTTCGACGATGACCATCCGTGCCCGGTTGTTGGTGCTTTCCGCGATCAGTTGTGCAGTGCTGCTGGTCGTCGCGGTGGCGATGATGGTCGCGTTGAGCGGCGTGGCCGATCGCAATGGGCGGCTGCTCGACGGCGAGCTCGTTGCCCAGCGCGCACTCGATGCCGCGCAGTCCGGGATCGGCAACACCCGGCGCTACGAGAAGGACCTTTTCCTCAACATCACCGATGCCAAGCGCGTTGCGCAGTACATGGACCAGTGGCGCAAGGCCCTGGACGGCGCCGAAGCCCACCTGGCCGTCGCATTTCCGCTGCTTTCGGTGGAAGAGAAGGCGACCGTCGACCGGTTGCGCGGCGGCCTGGCCGGGTATCGGAAGGGGGTCGAGGGCATCCACGAGGGCATCCGGGCGGGCCGGCTCAGCGATCCTGCCGCAGGCAATGCGGCGATGGAGCCGTTGAAGGCCGCTGTCCGGACCGCGGACAAGGCGTTCGAAGAAGTCACGAAGTCCATCGACCTTCGGGTGGGCGCTGCCAGGGAGGGTATCCGCAGCATGGAACGCCTCGTCCTCGCCGCTGCTGCGCTCGCGACGCTGCTCGCCTGCCTGGGCATCGGCTGGCTCGCGAGGCAGACCGTGCGTCGTATCACGGCGGGCATGTCCGGGCTCGCTTCGATCGCGGATCGGATCGCTGCCGGCGACCTCGATGAGCCGGTGGACGCGTCGGGCCAGGACGAGCTGGCGCTGGTCGCACGATCGCTCGAGCAGGTCCGCTGCAACGTCCGCACGCTGGTGGAAGATGCCACCGGGCTGTCCACAGCAGCGGCGGAAGGCCGGCTGGATGCGCGGGTGGATGCGGGCCGCCATGCCGGTCACTACGGACGGGTCGTTGCCGGAATGAACGATACACTGGATGCGGTCAGGCAGCCGCTCGAAGCGCTGGAGGCAGGCCTCGGGCGCCTGCGGACGGGCGACCTGACCGTCGGCGAAACCGGGTCTTTCCAGGGAACGTTCCTGCGGCTGTCCGAGGCGCTGTCGACCACCGTCGAGCACCTTGCACAGACGGTGCGCAACGTGAACGTGGCGGCCGGTGCAGTCGTGCTGTCTTCGGCCGAGGTCTCGCAGACCTCGCAGGCGCTCGCGCAGACCGCGTCCGAACAGGCATCGAGCGTCGACCAGACCGCCGTATCGCTGAAGGAGATCAGCGATTCCGTCGGACAGAACGCACGCAGCGCGGCGAAGACCGACGAGATCGGGACCATCGCCGCAACGGAAGCGCAGGAGAGCGGCAAGGCGGTGGCCGAGACCGTGCAGGCGATGCGGGCGATCGCCGACCGTATTTCGGTGATCTTCGACATTGCCTACCAGACGAACCTGCTGGCGCTGAATGCCGCTGTCGAGGCAGCGCGCGCCGGCGAACACGGGCGTGGCTTTGCGGTCGTGGCGGCCGAGGTACGCCAGCTCGCCGGGCGCAGCCAGGTTGCGGCCCAGGAAATCGGGGCGCTGGCCCGATCGAGCGTCGAGCAGGCCGAACGTGCGGGGCAGATGCTCGATGCAATGGTGCCGTCGATCCGCAAGACCAGCCAGCTGGTCCAGGAGATATCCGGTGCATCGGCCGAGCAGAGCGATGCGGTCACGCAGATCACCCATTCGATGGGCCAGCTCAATGCGACGACTCAGCAGGCCGCTGCGAGCTCTGAAGAACTCGCGGCGACGTCGGATGAACTGCGCGCCAGGGCCGATGAAGTGCAGCGCCTGATGGCCTTCTTCTGCCTGGCGGACGAGGGTGGTACCGAGCAGCGCAAGCCCAGGGGCGTGAGACGGCTCGACCGGAAGGCTGCTTGAGGGCTGCTTGAGGGCTGACTGAGGGCTCCCTGATCCTGCGGCGGGCTGCGCAGCCCGCCGTGACTGGGCGCACAATCCCGGCTGAGCGCGCTGTCCCCGTATCGGGCGAACCGCGCGACAGACGGGGGAGTGCAATGAAGGTATGCGTGTTCGGAGCGGGCGCGGTCGGTGGCAGCCTGGCGACCCGTTTGCTGGCAGCCGGTGCAGACGATATCTCGGTGGTGGCCCGGGGGCCGCAACTGCAGGCGATGCGCAGCCGGGGTCTGGTGCTTCGATCGGGCGGCACTGAACTGAAGGCTGCGGTGCCGGCGGCGACCGATGATCCTTCAACCCTGCCGCCTCAGGACCTCGTGCTGGTGACGCTCAAGGCGCATGCGGTGCCGGGGGCGGCCGCAGCCATCGCGCGGCTGCTGGCGCCCGGCGGCAGCGTAGTGTTCATGCTCAATGGCATCCAGTGGTGGTGGCGGCATGGCCGGCCCGGGCCCGGCGGTACGCTGCCGCTGCTCGACCCCGACGGCGCGCTGTGGCGCGAGGTGCGTCCCGAGCGCGTGGTCGGCTGCGTGATCTACTGCCCGTGCGAACTGGTCGAGCCTGGCGTGATCTCGCATGTCGGCAGCAACCACTTCATCCTGGGCGAGCCGGATGGCAGCAGCAGCGCAAGGCTGGAGCAGTCAGTCGCGATGCTGCGCCGGGGCGGCATCGACGGGCGCGCGTCGAACGACCTGCGGCGCGACATCTGGGGCAAGCTGGTGTCGAACGCTTCGGGCAACACGATCGCCGCGCTGACACGGCTCGACCTGGGCGCGCTGGCGGCCGATCCGGACCTCTGCGGCCAGATGGTGTCGGTGATGGAGGAAGTGCTGGCGGTTGCGGCCGCGCTCGGCTGGGATCTGCGCGGCCAGATGGACCTGCCGACGATCGCGCGTCGCGGTACCTGGGGCCAGCGTCCGTCGATGCTGCAGGACGTGCTGCAGGGGCGGCCGATCGAAGTCGAGGCGCTGTTCGGCCAGGTGCATGCGTTCGCGCACGAGGCCGGCGTGCCGGTGCCGACGATGGATGCGATCCTGCCGCTGCTGCGCGGGCTGGGACAGTCGCTGCGCGCGCGCTGACCGGCGCCGTACGGGCTCGTCCGGCCAGGGGCGGCGGACTTCGTCGAAGCCGGGGAAGACCACGATCAGGGGAGGAGAACATGGGAAATGCGAGAGCGGCGGCCGGGGTACCGGCCGTATGGGCTGCGGCACTGCTGGGTGCAATGGCGCTGCCGGGCCTGCCCGTGCCCGCACGTGCCGAAGTCACCCGCATCGAGATCGTGCGGCGCGACGTGATCCCGGGCCCGGGGTTCGGCACCGTCGGTGCATACGAGCGCATCACCGGGCGCTTCCATGGCGAACTCGACCCGGTCCATCCGCTCAACCGCGACATCGTCGACATCGCGCTTGCGCCGCGCAACGCCCGCGGCCGCGTCGAGTACGTGTCCGACCTCGACATACTGAAGCCGGTCGATCTCGCCAAAGGCAGCGGCGCGCTGCTCTACGACGTGAACAACCGTGGCAACAAGCGCGCACTGCGCGACTTCAACGACGGCAGTGACACCAACAACCCATTGAAGCCGGACGACCTCGGCAACGGCTTCCTGATGCGGCAGGGGATCACCGTCGTGTGGAGTGGCTGGATCCACCAGTTGCCGGCGGCGGGTGGGGCGCTGCGCATCCAGGTGCCCTCGGCACCGGGGCTGGCGCAGGACGTCTGGGACGAACTGCTGCCGAACACCCGCAACGCGATGACGATGCCGCTCACGTTCCGCCCGGCATCGACCGACCCGGCGCGGGCGAAGCTCTACCGGCGCGTTCGCAATGCTGACGAGCCCGCGCTGGTCCCCGCGGGGGCCTGGGAGTACTCGGGCGACCGTTCGATCCGCCTGCTGCCTTCGGGTACGCCGTTCGAACTCGGCGTGCTCTACCAGTTCGTCTATCCGGCAGAAAACCCGCCGGTGTCCGGCATCGGCTTCGCGGCGACGCGTGACCTGGTTTCCTTCCTGCGCCACGACCGCAGCGAAGCCAACCCGCTCGCCGGTGGCGTGCAGCGCACGCTGGCCTACGGCGCATCGCAGAGCGGCCGCTACCTGCGCGATTTCACCTGGCGTGGCTTCAACGAGGACGAGGCCGGCCGACAGGTGTTCGATGCCATCAACCCGCACATATCGACGGCGCGGCTGTTCCTGAACCAGCGCTTCGCGCAGCCCATCCGGATGACCGACATCGGGTACGGCTTCCTCGGCTTCCCCGACACCACGTTTCCGTTTGCCTACCAGGACGAGACCGATCCGTTCGGCGGCCGGGTCGACGGCATCCTCAACCGGTGCCGGGCGCGCAACAACTGCCCGAAGGTGGTCCACACGACCACCGGCATCGAGTACTGGCAGAGCGGTCAGTCGCTGGTGACGACCGACCCCACCGGCCAGCGCGATGGAGCTTTGCCAGACGATGTGCGCGTCTACCACTTCGCAGGCACGCAGCACATCATGGGTGCGACCATGCCGCCGGGCGTGTGCGCACTGCCGCCCAACACCATCGACCCGCGGCCGCTGCTGCGCAACCTGCTGCTGGCGATGGACCGCTGGGTACGCGACGGCACGCCGCCGCCGGCGTCGGCCTATCCGAAGCTCTCCGATGGCACGCTGGTGGCGGCGTCGCGCTGGCGTTTTCCGAACCTGCCCGGCGTGCAGAAGGCGACCGGTCCGGCACCGAAGAGGCGCTTCGACTACGGACCCGATTTCGCGCAGGGCCGGTTCGCCGGCGGGCTGCCCGGCGTCCTGGCTGGCGACTACCCGGTGCGGGTACCCCAGGTCGATGCCGACGGCAACGAGATCGGCGGGCTGCGGGTGCCGGAGCAGGCGGTACCGGTGGCTACCAGCATGGGCTGGGGCGTGCGCGGCGCGGCGTCCGGTACGCCGGGCGAACTGTGCTACCTCGATGGAAGCATCGTGCCGTTCCTGCGGCGTGCCGACCAGCGGCGCGATTTCGGCGATCCCAGGCCGTCGCTGTCGGAGCGCTACCAGACGCCGGAGGCCTACCTGTCGCGGGTACGGGCAGTCGCTGACGGCATGGTGAAGTCCGGCCTGCTGCTGGAGGAAGACGCGCAGCGGATCGAGTCGAGGGCGGCGCGGGTGCGCTGGTGAATGCGAGGCGCCGGCCCGGGCATCTTTTCATTCAGCCTCGCTTGCGACGATTCCCGGGAGCCGGCTTGCCGCCGCCGGTCGCGCGCGGCGGCAGCCCGGTGTGCTGCGTGAGCAGGCGCCCCCGCTGAGGCTGGCCGCCCGGCGTCGAGTTCTTGCGCCGCGCCGAGACGTAGTGCCCGTCGGCGGCGGGCTGGAAGGTGGGAATCAGGTGGTGCTTGCCGTTGCCGATGAGGTCGGCGCGGCCCATGGCTTTGAGCGCCTCGCGCAGCAACGGCCAGTTGTTCGGGTCGTGGTAGCGCAGGAAGGCCTTGTGCAGGCGCCGGCGGCGCTCGCCGCGCACGACATCCACGGCGTCCTCGGCGGTGGCCTCGCGGCGAACCTTGCGCAAGGTGTTGCGGCCCGAGTGGTACATCGCGGTGGCCGTGGCCATCGGGCTGGGATAGAACGTCTGCACCTGGTCGGCGCGAAAGCCGTTGTGCTTGAGCCACAGCGCGAGGTTCATCATGTCTTCGTCGGCGGTGCCCGGATGGGCCGCGATGAAGTACGGCACCAGGTACTGCTTCTTGCCCACCTCGGCGGAGAACCGGTCGAACATCTGCTTGAAGCGGCCGTAGGTGCCGATGCCAGGCTTCATCATCTTCGACAGGGGGCCCTGCTCGGTGTGCTCGGGCGCGATCTTGAGATAGCCGCCCACGTGGTGCTGCACCAGTTCCTTCACGTACTCCGGCGATTCTACGGCCAGGTCGTAGCGCAGGCCCGAGCCGATCAGGATCTTCTTGATGCCCTTGAGCGCGCGCGCCCGCCGGTACATGCGGATCAGGGGGCCGTGGTTGGTGTTGAGGTTGGGACAGATCCCGGGATAGACGCAACTGGGCTTGCGGCAGGCCGATTCGATCTCGGGGCTCTTGCAGCCGATGCGGTACATGTTGGCCGTGGGGCCGCCGAGGTCGGATATGACGCCGGTGAAGGCGCCCACCTTGTCGCGGATGTCCTCGATCTCGCGGATCACCGAGTCTTCGCTGCGGCTCTGGATGATGCGGCCTTCGTGCTCCGTGATCGAGCAGAAGGTGCAGCCGCCGAAGCAGCCGCGCATGATGTTGACCGAGAACCGGATCATCTCCCAGGCGGGAATCTTCGTGCCGTGTTCGTGGCTGCCGTTCTCGTCGGCATACGACGGATGCGGGCTGCGGGCATAGGGCAGGTCGAACACATGGTCCATCTCGGCGGTGGTCAGCGGGATGGGGGGCTCGGTCACCCAGACATCGCGATCGCCATGGGCCTGCACCAGCGCGCGGGCGTTGCCCGGGTTGGTCTCGAGATGCAGCACGCGGTTGGCATGGGCATAGAGCACCGGGTCTGACTTGACCTGATCGTACGAGGGCAGGCGGATCACCGTGCGGCTGCGCGGCGGGAGCTTGCGTCGCGCAGCCAGCGCGGGGTTGGGCACGAAGTTCAGACGCTGGGTCCCGGCGGGCAGGGTGCCACCGCCAGCACTGGCGGGCGGCGCGCCCTCCGACTGGGTGCAGGTCGCGCCCTGTGCCTGCGCCTGCTCGGCGGTGGTCATGTAAGGGTTGATGTGGTCTTCCACGCGCCCGGGCTGGTCCACCTCGGTCGAATCGATCTCGAACCAGCCTTCGGGCGTGCTGCGGCGGATGAAGACGGTGCCGCGCACGTCGGTGATCTGTGCCACCGGCTCCTTCGCGGCGAGTCGATGCGATATCTCGACCAGCGCGCGTTCGGCATTGCCGTAGAGCAGCAGGTCGCACTTGGCATCGACCACGACGGAGCGGCGCACCTTGTCCTGCCAGTAGTCGTAGTGCGCGATGCGGCGAAGGCTGCCCTCGATGCCACCCATGATGATGGGCACATCCTTGTAGGCCTCGCGGCAGCGCTGCGAGTAGACGGTGCATGCGCGGTCCGGGCGCCTGCCGCCGATGTCGCCCGGGGTGTAGGCGTCGTCACTGCGGATCTTGCGATCGGCGGTGTAGCGGTTGATCATCGAATCCATGTTGCCGGCGGTCACGCCGAAATACAGGTTGGGCCGGCCCAGCACCTTAAACGGATCGGCGCTGTGCCAGTCCGGTTGCGCGATGATGCCGACGCGAAAGCCCTGGGCCTCGAGCGTGCGGCCGATCACCGCCATGCCGAAGCTGGGGTGGTCGACATAGGCGTCGCCGGTGACGATGATGATGTCACAGCTGTCCCAGCCCAGCTGGTCCATCTCGGCCCGGCTCATCGGCAGGAAGGGCGCGGTGCCGAAGCGGGCAGCCCAGTACTTGCGATAGCTGGTGATCGGCTTGGCGGCGCGCGCGAACAGAGATACGTCGAGGGGGCTGTTCATCGGGCAAGAGTCCTGTGATCGGGCACGCGGCCATGCGGGACCGGCGATGCCCGCGCTCGCTGGAGAACAGGGCGGTGGAACGGGCCGGCGCCGCCGGTCTTCACGCAATCCGGCGGCCCGGAGTGTACCCGCCGACGGGGACGAAGGCTCGCGCGATTGGCTTGGCCGGTCACTCCGGCGTGATGCCTGCGGCCTTGACCACGCGTGCCCATTTGGCGATCTCGGCGGCCACGAAGGCTGCCAGTTCGGCCGGCGTGCCCGGCACCGGCTCGGCGCCCTGCGCGTTGAGCCAGGTGGCCATCGCGGGCGAGCCGATGATGTCGACCATGTCGCGGTTCAGGCGGGTGATGATCGGCGCGGGTGTCCGGGCCGGCGCGAACATCGCGAACCAGGTCGTCGACTCGAAAGCCGGCAGGCCGGCCTGGGCCGCTGTGGGAATCTCCGGCGCCGATGCGGATCGTCGCTCGGAGGTGATCGCATACGCCCGCACCTTCCCCGCCCGGACCTGCGGCAGCGCGACGGGCACGGGGATCACGGCGAGCTGAACCTCGCCACTCATTATCGCGGTGAGTGCCGCGCCCACGCCGCGGAAGGGCACGTGCAGGATGTCGACGCCGGTGGCGCTCTTGAACATTTCCAGTGTCAGGTGACCGGATGTGCCCACGCCGCCGGACCCGTAGTTCATGCGGCTTGCCGGGTTCTTCGCATGGGCGATCAGCTCCTTCAGCGTCGTGGCCGGTACCGACGGGTGGGAGATGACCAGTTGCGACACCTGGGCGAAGCGGGTGATCGGCGCGAAGCTCTTGATCGGGTCGTAGGACAGGCTCTTGAGCAGGCTCGGCGCCGCGCCGAACGAGCCCAGTTGCCCGAGATGGACCGTGTAGCCGTCGGGGGAGGCGCGTGCCGCGATCTCCGCCGCCAGCACGCCTGCGCCGCCGGCGCGGTTCTCGACGATGACCGGCTGCCCCCAGCGTTCGGCGAGCTGCTGGGCGAGCTGCCGGGCGAGCAGGTCGCCGGTGGTCGATGGCGAGGCGGTGATGATGCGCACCGGCTTCGCCGGGAATGGGTCGGCTGCTTGCGCTGCACAGGCGGCCAGGGCGACGAACAGGGTCGGCAGGATCAGGAGGCGCATGCGAAGTCCACTTCGGTTGGCAGGTGTACATGGTGCCATTTCTCCTGCGGTGGCAACAGCCACGGCTTCCGTCTGCCCGTCATCCGGGCGCGGGGCCGTTCATCGAGGATCCGGAGCTGCGTCTGGCGACCCGGCTGGTCTCGCCCGGATCACGGCGTATCATTCCGTCGTTGCATTCCCGCGGGCCTGACCCGCGCAGCCAGGGGGCGTATCGATGAATCGGGTCATCGCAAGGTTCGTATTCGCGCTGTCCGCCGTGCTGGGCCTGCCAGCGCTGGTGCAGGCGGCACCGTGCATGGTGATCACGCTCACCGGCACTCAAGGCGGCCCCTCGTCCTTCCGGGGCCTTGCCGGTTCAGGCACGATGGTGCGCTACGGTGACGACGCGAACGACTGTCGCGGCGTGGTCCTGCAGTTCGACGCGGGCCGGGGAACTTCCATGCGACTGTCGCAGGTAGGCGTCACGCCCGGGCAGGTCGATGCTGTGTTCATCACCCACGTGCATTCCGACCATGTCGACGGGCTGGCCGATCTGCTGCAACTGCGCTGGATGCAGGAGTACAAGCTGCCGAAGATCGACGTGGTCTGCTCGGCCGATGTTGCCGCCGGCGCCGGATTCGTGATGAGTTGCGCAAAGCTTGTCGCGCACACCGCGGATGCCTACATCCAGTCGGGCGAGATCGCCCAGCGCCGCGCCGAAGACAAGGCCCGGCCGGTGGGTGGCCCGGCCGACCTGGTCAATGTCAGGACCTTCGCGTCGACCGACGCGCCCCAGGTCGTTTGGTCGAGCGGAGATGTACGCGTCACGGCGGTGCGCTCCGCGCACGTGGCGGGACATGCGTCCTATCGGGTCGACACCCCGGCGGGCAGCGTGGTCATCGGTGGGGATGCCGGCAACGACACGCCAGCGCCGCCGCGCGCATCGTCCACTTCCTCGCAGGTCGAGGCGCTGGCGCGTGGCGCCCAGGTCATCGTGCACTCGGCTATCCACCCGGTGATGGGACCCGACGGTGGCACCGGTTTCCCCGCTCCGATCTATCATCGCCAGAGTACGGCCACCGACCTCGGCGCGATGGCCCAGCGTTCGGGCGCGCAGCACCTGATGCTCACGCACCTGATCCCGCCGCTGGAGGCGGACCGGCAGGGACCGTACCGCCTGCCCAAGGGAGCGATAACCGCGGCCGACTACGAGGCTGCGGTGCGGTCTGGTGGCTTCGCCGGTGGGCTGACCGTGGGTGGTGACCTGTCGAACATACGACTGCCGGTGCGACGTTGAGGCGGCGTGCAGTACTTGTCGAAAAGTGCCTCGAGATGTACGGCTTTTCGACAGACTGCTAGGCCGCTCGCAGGAGCGGTGCGCTCATTGACGGAGCAATGGCACACAGGGTGCGCAGCTGCATCGGTGGCCGGCGCAGCACACGCTCAAGGCGCTTCAACTGCCAGTCCGATCCTCGAGGCTTTTGCCTTGTGCTTGGCTGCTGCGGCTGCCGAGGCGACCTGATCGGCGCGGTCGAACCGACCCCGCCGTACCGGCACTGCGCCGATCGAGAGCGTGGTGAATCCGAAGAACCTGTTCACGCCATGCCGATCCTCGGCCTCGATGCCGCCGCGCTCGCGCGCATCCTCGTCGAACAGTTCCAATGCCAGTGCGTTGAAGGTCTCCACCACGCGCTCGCAGCGTGCCAGCCAATCGTCGCTCTGGAAAAGTACGATGAAGTCGTCGCCGCCCACGTGACCGACGAAGTCGCGGCGCGCGTCGCAGTTCGCGATGAGGGTGCGCGCCACCAGCTGGATCATTTCGTCGCCGCGCCAGTAACCATAGTGGTCGTTGTACGGCTTGAAGTCGTTCAGGTCGCAGTAGCAGGCGACGAAACTCGATCCGCTGCCCATCAGGCGGTCGATGTGTTCAGTGGTGGGGATGTTGCCGGGCAGGAAGGTCAACGGGTTGGCGTGGCGTGCCGCTTCGATGCGTACCTCGGTTACCATACGCACGAGCTGTTCGCCCGTGCCGAGCCCCATGTAGCGTCCAGCGTCCGTAAGGATGAATCCGTCCGTCAGGTAGCGCTGATCCGACGATGTCAGCACTGCTGTCAGCCCTTCGATGCCTGTGTGCTGGTCGAGCATCAGCGGCGTGGAGTTGGCAAAGGCCATCGCGGGCTTGCGCGCATACAACTCCCTGTGGAAAGGCTTCGCGTAACGGTCGACGAAGGCCTGGCGGCTGATCAATCCGACCGGGCGCGTTCCGTCGACCAGTGCGACTGCGCGGCGGGCGGGGTCTTCGGCGAACGCTTGGGCCACCTCGTCGTTGGTCGCCTGCATGGGCAGGGGCGGCACATGCAACGCAAGGCGACGGACCGTCAACTCCGCTCCTGCGGCGCGCGTGATCTCGGGCAGCACCGCGATCACCGCACTCGACAGCACGGCAGCTGCTTCCGGCAGCACCCCCGCGACGGGCTCCGGTTGAGGCCGGCCCAGGAAGTAGCCCTGGCCGAGTTCTATGCCCAGGTCGCGCACGATGCGCAGTTCGAGGTCGGTCTCGACGCCCTCGGCCACCAGCCTGGAGCCGAACACCTCTGCCAGCCGGGCCAGACCCTTGATCGTCTGAACCTTCTTGGCGTGCAAGTCGATCTGGCGCACGAAGTACTTGTCGATCTTCACGAACTCCGGCCGCAACTCCGACCACAGGCGCAGGTTGGAGTGCCCCTCGCCGAAGTCGTCGAGCGCAAAGCGCAGGCCCAGCGCCCGCAACTCGTCGGCCACGGCCACCAGTCTGGCCACGTCGGTCACGCGTTCGTGCTCCGTGACCTCGATGACCAGCACGGCCGGCGACACCTGAGCTGCCTCCAGGGCCGAGACGATCCCGGACACGGACTGCCTGCCCGCCTGGTGCAGGATCGTTTCTGCGCTGAGGTTGACGAAGAGCCGCTGGTCGTTCACCGGCGGCGACCAGTACCTCGCGACTGTGGCGATGCAGGCCTGTTCGAGCTCGAGCGTCAGTCCTTCGGCGGCCGCCGCGGCGAAAAGCGCATCGGGATTGACCAGTTCCGTGCCCACCGGTCCCCGGATCAGCGCCTCATGCGCCAGAATCTGTCCGTTTGCCAGGCTCACGATCGGCTGGTACACCGATCGCAAGGCCCTTCGCGACAGCAGCTTGGCGACCGTCTGCAGGCGCAATGCATCTTTCAGGCTCTGGCGCATCGCGGCCAGGGCCGGGTATTCGCCGGTTGCTACCCAGTCATCATTCGGCATCGTCAACTCTCGCTCCGTTGCTCTGCAGCGCCGGATGCCGCCGTAACTTCAGTTGTATCGGCCGGGTCGGTCGAAACTTGAGCGCGCAGTCGTTGGAGAGAGCCCTTGGCGCGACGAAAATAGATTGTAGAATCAGCAGGGTAGGACAATCCTCCGGCGGAAGCGGTGAGATTCGAACTCACGGTGGAGTTTCCCCCACGGCGGTTTTCAAGACCGCTGCCTTAAACCACTCGGCCACGCTTCCGTACATCCGTCGGCCGGAAGGCTACTCAATTCCGGCCCATGGCGCCACCAGCCGCTTTGGGGAGGCATGGACACTGATCACGGTAGACCGACCACCTGAACCTTTGTCATGATACGGAACTTCCGGCGCAAGCCAGGGTCTGAATCGTCGTAGCAATCCGCTTTCACTTTCCCAGGAGGGAACACATGCAACCAGAACTCCGGATCCCGGCCCAGGCAGGGGAACTTTCGGTCTCGCAGAACCGGGTGCTCCGCAACACCTACATGCTGCTCTCGCTGACGATGATCCCGACGCTGATCGGAGCGATGATCGGCATGCAGCTCGACTTCGGGATCATGCGCACCAACCCGATCATGAGCTTCGTGGTGATCCTGGCCGTGTTCTACGGCATGGTATTCGCGATCGAAAAGAACAAGGACAGCGGTCTGGGCGTGGCGCTGCTGCTCGGCTTCACCTTCATGCTCGGCCTGCTGCTCGCACCGCTGCTCCAGTCGGCGCTCGGCCTGTCGAACGGTGGCCAGATCATCGCCATGGCGGCGGCGGGCACCGGCGTGTCCTTCTTCAGCATGGCTGCGATCGCCACAGTGACCAAGCGCGACTTCAGCTTCATGGGCAAGTTCCTGATGGTCGGCGTCATCGTGGCGATGATCGCGATCGTCGCGAACGTGTTCCTGCAGATGCCGGTGCTGTCGCTGACCATCTCGGCGGTGGTGGTGCTGCTTTCGACGATGCTCATCCTCTATACGCTCAGCGGCATCATCCACGGCGGCGAGACGAACTACGTGTCTGCCACGTTGAGCCTATACATCAGCATCTACAACATCTTCTCGGGCCTGGTGCAACTGTTGATGGCCTTCACCGGCAATCGCGACTGAAGCCCAAGGGTCCTGGTCGAGAACGGCCCGCTTCGGCGGGCCGTTTTCATTTCGGTGGCAACTGGTCGGGCAGGGCAGCGGATAGCGCCGCGGTCGGGTCGTGCTCGAACCATGCGACCGACTCGACATGCCCGGTGTGCGGGAACATGTTGACGACGCCCGCCGCGCGCAGAACGTAGCCCTTGGTGTGCACCAGCAGCCCGGCGTCGCGCGCCAGCGTCGCCGGGTTGCATGACACGTAGACGATGCGCGCGGGTGGCGGCACCACGACGCCGGCGGCGGTCGGTTCGCCGATCGCCTTGATCAGCGCCAGCGCACCGTCGCGCGGCGGGTCGACCAGCCACTTGTCGAACCGGCCGAGCGCTGCCAGCGTGTCGGCATCGGCCTTGAACAGGTCGCCCGCCTCGAAACGCGTACGCGCGGACAAGCCGTTGCGTGCGGCGTTCGACGCCGCGCGCGCGACCAGGGATTTCGCGCCCTCGACGCCGACCACATCGGCGCCCTGGCTCGCGATCGGCAGCGAGAAGTTGCCCAGTCCGCAGAAGAAGTCGGCGATACGCTCGCCCGGCCGCGGGGCCAGGAGGCCTGTCGCGCGGCGCACGAGCACTTCGTTGATGGCATGGTTGACCTGGGTGAACTCGGTCGGCGAGAACTGCAGGCCGACACCGAACTCCGGCAGCCGGTACTCGAGCAGTGCAGGCTCTGCCGGATGCAGCGGGTACGCGGTGTCCGGCCCCTTGGGCTGCAGGAATACCTGCACCCGATGGGTGTCGGCGAAAGCGCGCATCAGCGCTTCGTCCTCCGGCGTCAGTGGCGCCAGGTTGCGGAACACCAGCGCGCAATGGGGCAGCGGCGCGGCACCGACGGCGCGGGTCCGGGGATCGGTCACCGCCACTTCGATCTGCGGCATCCGGTCGGCAATCGACAGCCCCTCGACCAGCGCGCGCAGCGGTACCAGCAGGTCGGCCACCACCGGTGCCAGCACGTGGCATTCGCGCATGTCGGCGATGAAGCTGCTGCGCTTCTCGTGGAAGCCGACCAGCACGCCGCCTTTCTTCGCCACCAGCCGCACCGACAGCCTGGCACGGTAGCGGTAGTGCCAGGTCGGTCCGTGGATCGGCGAGAGCATCATGCCGGGGCGCAGCTTCGCGATGTGCATCAGCGCGTCTTCGAGCACCCGCTGCTTGGTCGCCACCTGGGCCCTGGGCTGGACATGCTGCATGGCACAGCCGCCGCAGACCCCGAAGTGCGGGCACCGTGGGGCAATGCGTTCGGCCGACGCACGTTCGATGGCCATCGTCTGCGCGAACTCGTAGGTCGGCTTGCGCATGTAGGAAGAGATGCGTACGCGCTCGCCGGGCAGGGCACCGTCGACGAACAGGGTCTTGCCGTCGAGGCGCGCGATGCCCCGGCCGTCCTGGTCGAGCGACTCGATCTCCACCAGGGGCAGGGTGGACAGGTCGACCGTAGCAACCGAGGCACCCGAGGGCGCAGTGCCACGCCGGCCGAAGGAACGGGCGGTACTCATCGCGCGGCAGCCGGCAGCGTGGCGGACGCGCACATCAGGCAGGCCATGCCGCCAGGAACTCCTGCCAGTGCGCGCCGGGGGTTCGGCCTAGCGTCGAGCGTACCCGCACGATCTCCTGCTCGTAGACCGCCGGCACCAGCGTGCCGCGCAGATGCTGGAAGCGCAGGTACATCAGGTAGGTGTTGACCGCGTCGGTCTCGCAGTAGGCGCGGATCTCGGGCAGGCGTCCGTCGCGGAACGCCCCCCACACCTGACTGCCGTCCATACCCAGTTTGCCCGGGAACCCGCACAACTTCGCCAGTTCGTCCAGCGGTGCGGACGCGCGCGGCTGGTACATCGCCAGCAGGTCCATCAGGTCGAGGTGCCGCATGTGGTAGCGACTGATGTAGTTGTTCCACTTGAACTCGCGGTCGTCGTCGCCGAGATCCCAGAAGCGCGGTGCAGTGACGCCGTTGACCAGTGCGCGGTAGTTCAGCACCGGCAGGTCGAAGCCGCCGCCGTTCCACGACACCAGTTGCGGCAGGTACTTCTCGACGCCGTCGAAGAAGCGCTGGACCAGTGTCGCTTCGCTGTCTTCCGGCTGTCCGAGCGACCACACCCGGAAGTGATCGCCTTCGCGCAGCGCACAGGAGATGGCCACCACCTTCTGCAGGTGCAGCGGCTGGAAGTCGGTGCCGTGGCTCTGTCGTCGTTTCTGGTGCGCCATGTCGACGATATCCTGGTCGGACAGGGCATCCGACAGCCCGTGCAGCACGCGCAGCCCGGCAATGTCGGGGATGGTTTCGATGTCGAAAGCCAGTATCGGGTTCATGGACTGCGCGCGTTGGGTTGGCCGCGGATTCTAGCCGATGGGCGCGGATGAAGGTCCCGGCGATCGGCTATCATTGCCGGCGATGAAACAGACCTTCCTCGATTTCGAGAAGCCGATCGCCGAGATCGAAGCGCAGATCGAAGCGCTGCTCGTGGCGCACGATCTCGCGCCCGACGGCACCGCCTCCGATCCCGCCGACGAGATCGCCGCATTGCGCCGGCAGAGTGCTGCGGCCACCCGGCAGGTCTACGCGAAGCTGTCTCCGTGGCAGATCTCGCAGGTGTCGCGGCACCCCCAGCGCCCGTACTCGCGCGACTACATCGAGCGACTGTTTACCGATTTCCAGGAACTCCACGGCGATCGTACCTATGCCGACGACGCGGCGATCATCGGCGGGCTGGCCCGCTTCGACGATCAGCCGTGCATGGTGATCGGGCACCAGAAAGGCCGCGACACGAAAGAGAAGATCCTGCGCAACTTCGGCATGCCGCGGCCGGAGGGGTATCGCAAGGCGTTGCGTCTGATGCGCCTGGCGGAGCGCTTCGAACTGCCGGTGTTCACTTTCATCGACACGCCCGGTGCCTACCCGGGCGTGGGTGCCGAGGAACGCGGCCAGTCCGAGGCGATCGGGCGCAACCTGTTCGAGATGGCCAGGCTGAACGTTCCGATCGTGTGCACGGTGATCGGCGAAGGCGGGTCGGGCGGTGCCCTCGCCATCTCGGTGGGTGACGTGCTGCTGATGCTCGAGTACTCGACCTACTCGGTGATCTCGCCCGAGGGTGGCGCATCGATCCTCTGGAAGAGCGCTGACAAGGCACCCGACGCAGCGGCGGTGCTCGGCATCACCGCCTCGCGCCTGAAGTCGCTCGGCCTGGTCGACAAGATCGTGTCCGAACCGGCCGGCGGCGCACATCGCGACCCCGACCAGATGATGGTCACGCTCAAGCGTGCGCTGGCCGATGCGATCAAGAGCATCCGCGCCAGACCCGTCGACCAGTTGCTCGAGCGGCGCTTCGATCGGCTCATGGGCTATGGCAAATTCCGCGAGGTCGAAGTCGGCTGACCCGCTCGCCCGGGTGCACGGGGCGGTTGCCCGCGCGCTTGAGCAGGCCAGCGCACCCGATGGCGCGTCCGGGTTGCCGTCGGTCTGCGTCGGGCTGTCCGGTGGCGTCGACTCGGTGGTGCTGTTGCATGCGTTTGCCGCGCTGGCGCACGCAGGGCGTGTGCGCCTGTCGGCGGTGCACGTGCACCATGGGCTGAGTCCGAATGCAGATCGCTGGGCGTCTTTCTGCCGGGCGCAATGCCGGCGCCTGCAGGTGCCGCTGTCTGTCGCCCGGGTGGTGGTCGACCGGGCGTCCGGCCTCGGCATCGAGGCGGCGGCGCGGCAGCAGCGCCAGCGGGTGTTCGCAGCGCAGCCCGCCGACTGGATCGCCCTCGGCCATCACCGCGACGACCAGGCCGAGACGGTGCTGCTGCAACTGTTGCGCGGCGCAGGGCTGCGCGGATTGTCCGGCATGCCCGAGGGATCGGAGGTCGACCCCGCGGCCGGGAGGCCGCGCATGCTGCGTCCGTTCCTCGACCTGCCGCGCGCAGCGCTGGAGGCCTGTGCCCGGCAGCAGGGGCTGTCGTGGATCGAGGACGAGAGCAACGCCGACACCGCGTTCGATCGCAACTTCATCCGGCACGCTGTGATGCCGCTGCTCGAGCAGCGCTTTGCGTCGGCACGCGCCTCACTCGCACGCAGCGGCCGGCTGCTCGCAGCCTCGGCGCAGCTGGTCGAGGCGATCGCGGCGGAGGACCTGCACGCGGCGCTCGAAGGCAGCCCGGTCCGGCCAGCCGGGGTGTCGCTGGGCGTGGTCGCGGCGATCGGCGAGGGCCGGGCGCGCGAACTGCTGCGCGAGTGGCTGCGCCGCCACGGCGTGCCGATGCCGCCGGAGCGGCGCCTCGCCGAGGCGATCAGGCAGGCCTGCGAAGCCGGGCCGGAGCGCGCGGTCGAGGTCGTGTTCGATGGCGTCACGTTGCGCCGCTACCGCGACCGTCTGTACCTCGATCGTCCGCACCCGGCCGATGCCGCGAGCGGTGCAGTGGCCTGGAACCGCCGGGCCAAGATGGTGCTGCCGGCGCTCGGCGGCATGCTGGTGGCCGAGCCTGCCCTTGGCGCCGGCATCGCGCAGCGGTTGCTGCGTGGCGCGGTGCTGACCATCGACGCGCGCACCCGTTCGGGTGGCCCGGCGCCGCGCATGGCCATCGGTGAACCGCCGATGCGGCGAACGCTGAAGAACCTGTGGCAGGAGTCGTCGGTGCCGCCGTGGCAGCGCGATCGCTGGCCGCTGCTGCGCATCGGCGGCGAACTGGCGTGCGTGCCGGGTGTCGCCGTGGCCGGACCGTTCGAAGCCCGGCCCGGCGAAGCGGGGCGCGTGTTCCGGTGGCTTGTCGACGGATGAGCCTGCAGTACACTGGCGCCACGTCCAGCCACCCCCGCCGGAGCCTGCCATGTCCCGTCGCCGCATCGAAGGTTCGTTCGTCGCGCTGATCACCCCCTTCAACGAGGACGGCTCGATCGACTTCGGCGCGTTCCGCACGCTGCTCGATTTCCAGCAGCGCCATGGCACCCGCGCGATCCTGTTCATGGGGTCGACCGGCGAGGCCTCGATGCTGTCGCCGGAAGAGAAGAAGGCCCTGATCGTCGAGACCGCGAAGATGAAAACCAGTGCGATGGATTTCTTCTATGGCTGCACCGGCAACAACACCGAAGCGACGATCGCCAACCTGCGCTTCGCGCGCGACAACGGCGCCGACGGCGCGATCCTCGCGGCGCCATCCTACATCTGCGCCTCCGAGGCCGACGCCGAGGCGTTCTTCCTCGAGGTGGCCGATGCGACCGACCTGCCGCTGGGCATCTACAACAACCCGCCGCGGGTGAAGACCGACCTGCACTGGGACAACCTGCTGCGTATCTTCAAGCATCCGAACTACGTCGTGCACAAAGAGTCGACGACGCGCGTCGGCCAGGTCGCGCAGGTCATCGCCGGGCGTCCCGACGTGTCGATCATGTGCTGCGATTCGCCCAACCTTGGCCTGGTGCTGCCGACCATGTCGCTCGGCGGCCATGGCACTGCCAACATGACCGGCAACCTCGCACCGGCGGAACTGGCGACGATCTCGGCGCCCTGGAAAAGCTATGCCGAGGCGGAAGCCTTCCGCGAGACCTACCTGCGGCTGCTGCCGCTCTGGCACTACGTCTACTCGTACATCAACCCGGTTGCGCTGAAGTCGCTGATGCACGCCTGCGGGCTTCCTGCCGGCAGCCTGCGCAGGCCGCTGCGCAACCTGGAGGGTGAGCCGCTGGCGAAAGGCGTCGAGATCGTGCGGCGGCTCGGGCTCGACCGGCAGTACGGGTATCGCATGCGGCCGTCGCTGGCGGCGGCTGCGTAGCTGCTCTACCGGATCGAGGCGAGGGGCCACCTGGCGGTTCGCGCAGTGCCGGATCGAGGCAAGGGGCCACCTGGCTCCGCTCGTGTCCCCCGCCCCCGGGCGCTGGCGCGCCCGGGGGCTCCTCCTTTACCTCGCTCCGCCAGGTGGCCCCTCGCCTCGATCAGCGCCGGTGCTGTGGTGAGAGAGGAACCATGCAACCGTTCGGCGGTCGGGATACGCACCTGCCGTCGCACGCGCCCCACTACTCTCAATAAGGCACGGTGGTAGAGCAGACGCGCGGAGGGGGCTGCCGGCGGAGTGAGGTAAAGGAGGAGCCCCCGGGCGCACGCGCGCCCGGGGGCGGGGGACACGAACGGAGCCGGCAGCTCCCTCCGCGCGTCGAGGCACGACCGTCAGATCGGCAGCACCAGCACCTTCCGGAACCGGATCAGCCCGCCCGAGGACTGCAGCGCGATCGGTCCGCGTGCGTACTTCGTGTCGCGGATGTCGACGGTAGTCTGGCCGTTGAAGACGACGACCAGCCGTGGGCCATCGGCGGTGATCTCGAACGTATTCCAGCGCCCGCCGGCCTGCGGATAGGGCGGCGAAACCTTGGCGAAGTCCACGATCGCAGCAGTACCGTAGGTCGGATCCTTGCGCTGGTCCCAGATGTTGACTTCGTACGAATTGGTCGCTGTGATCTTCGCCGGATCCTGGCAGCGGATGAAGATGCCGCTGTTGGTGTCCGCGTTCGCATAGAACTCGGCGCTGATCCGGAAGTTGTCGAACGAGCGCTTCGAGACCAGGAACCCGGGGCCCTGGTCGGCCTCGAGCACGCCGTTGACCACGCGCCAGTTTGCCTTTCCGATCTGATTGAACGCGTCGATGCTGCCGCCGTCGAACAGCGGAATCCAGTTGCCCATGCCGGGCATGCTGCTGCAGCCGGTTGCCGCGAGCGCGAGCAGTGCGCCGGAAGCCTTCAGCGCTGAACGACGATCCATGTGTGTCTCCTCCCTCGGTTCCGGCGGCGCGGCTGCGCATCCGGCAATACCCCCTGCAGGCCTGCGTCAGTAGACGCTGATGCCCATCTTCTTCAGCACGGGTTCGAAGCGGCGGATGTCATCGGCCAGCCGCTTCGTGAAATCCTCCGGTGACATCGTCAACGGTTCGGTACCCTGGGCGAGCATCCGTTCGCGCACCCTCGGGATCGTGACGATGCGCGCGAGTTCCGCGTTCAGGCGGCGCACGACCTCAGGCGGCGTGCCGGCCGGAGCGAACCAGCCGTACCAGCCGCTGAGCACTTCCAGGCCCTTCACGCCATGCGCGGAGAGGGCCTTCAGTTCCGGCATGGCCTGCAGCGGCTGCGGCCCGATCACCGCCAGCGCGCGCACCCGACCGGCCCGGATCTGCTCGACCAGGGTCGCGGAATCGAACATGTAGTCGATGCGTCCGGCCAGCAGGTCCTGCACGGCGGGGGCGAGGCCCTTGTAGGGAATGTGCACAGCCTTGACGTCGATGGCCGCGTTGAACATCTCGGTGGCGACATGGATCAGGCTGCCGCTGCCGGACGAGGCATAGGTGAGCTTGCCGTCATTCCTGCGCGCGAAGGCGATGAACTCTTCTACGGTGGTGGCCTTGATGTGCGGCCCGACAACCAGCACGTAGTTGGTCCGCGATGACGTTCCGATAGGCGCGAAGCCCTTGATGGGATCGACCCAGTTCTCGTCTTTCTTCTGCAGGATCGGGTTCAGCGTCAGCGTGTTCGTGCCCGATACGAGCACCGTGTGTCCGTCGGGCACAGCCCTGGCGACGACTCCCGCCGCGATGCTGCCGGCGGCACCGGCGCGGTTCTCGACCAGCACCGGCGTGCCCAGGCCACGCGACATCTCCTCGCCGACGATACGCGCGACGGCATCGATGGAGCCGCCAGCGGGGACGGTGACCACCAGCGTGATCGGCTTGCTCGGCCAGCCCGCCTGCGCCCGCACGAGCGCGGGAGCGATGAGCAGCACGGCGGCGAGGGCGTGCAGGGCAGCGCGTCCGATGACGCTGCTCATGCTGGCACCGTCCCGACGAAACGCACGTCTTCCGGTTTCGGCGTTCCCACGACCATCATGAACTCGGCATCGGCGAAACCGTCGTTTCGGAACCAGTGCCGGCGTCCGGCCGGGTTGAGCATCACGTCCTTCGGACCGAGTCGCTGCTCGACGCTGCGGCCGTCTTCTTCCCAGCCGACGGTGATCACGCCTTCCAGCACCAGGTACGCGTCCTCTACGTCGCGCACGTAGGACTGTACGCCGCGTCCCTGCGGGAGGTGGATCAGGTCCTTTCGATAGGTGCCCGCCGGGGCGCCGCCGGCGCCAATGTATGCCAGCCGGGCGAATCCTGCATCGTTCCACTCGGGCCGCTGCTGGCTGTAGCGCACGACATGCCGCGCGAACTCCCGATGGCGCGGATCGTCGCTGGAGAAGTCCAGCCTGTGGGTCTGCGCGGGCCCGGCACCGTAGCGGGCGGACAACTCGTTGCCATGAGTCTTCGGATGGAACAGGTAGCGAGGCATCTCCGGGCGTCCCTTGCCAAGCATGATCGACACCAGCACTGGTTCGTAGCCGTCGTTGCGGAAGCCGTGCGGCCGGTCGGCCATGTGCAGCACCATGTCCTTCGGGCCGAGCTTCGCCTCGATGATCTCGTCGTCGTACTGCCAGGTGGCGGTGAGCACGCCCGACAGAACCAGGAAGGCCTCTTCGATCTCGTGCGCATGCAGCACCGCGTACTTGCCGACCGGCTGGTGCACCATGCTCATCGTGAAATGGTCGGCGGGCAGGGTGTTCGGGTCGCCCACCTTGGGCGAGCCGCCGGCACCGATGAAGCGCATCTGTGCCCGGTCGAGTTCAGGGAAGCCGCGGCTGGCAGGGAAAGCGTCCCAGTCGGGAACTTTCTCGGCATGCCGGCCGACGTGGGCGCGCATCGCCGCTTCGAGGTCGGCGATGCTGCTGTCGTGGCGCACGGCGAGGGCTGCTGGCATGGCGATGCTCCGTTCGAGGGGGGGCGGCCGTCACGATAGGCAGCGCGCAGGCACTGCGTCAAGCCTGCCGCGCGACCGGGCCTGCCCAGCGTTCTACCTCGACGAGGATCGACAGCGCGCTGGAACCCTGTGCAAGCTTCGAGGTACCCAGATCAGGGGCCAGCACGTTCGGGTTGCCACGCAGTTCCAGTGGGTCCGGACCTTCATCCTGCGGGTCGTACCAGCCCCCGGTGGCCATGATCGCGGCACCCCGGACGACCCCATCGTCGGGCACCACCGATGCGAGGCAGGCGCCGCGCCCATTGAACACCCGCACCGGGTCGCCGTGCACGAGCCCGCGTGCCTGCGCGTCGGCCGGGTTCATGTGGATCGGTTCCCGACCGCCGATGCGCTTCGCCCGAGCCAGCGGCCCGAAATCGGCCTGGCTGTGCAGCTTGTCCATCGGCTGGTTGGTGACGAGGTGCAGCGGGTGCGTCGAGGCCCCGGCCGCGCCTAGCCATTCGACCGGCGCGAGCCAGGTCGGGTGGGCCGGGCAGTCGTCGTAGCCGAAGCCCTCGATGCGCTCGGAGGTGATCTCGATCCGCCCGGACGGCGTGGACAGCGGATGGGCGGCAGGGTCTTCACGGAACGCCTCGAAAAGGACGAAGTCCTTCGCCGGCGGCGGCACCTCGTACCAGCCGGTGCGCCACCACTCCTCGAACGCTGGCTGCTGCACGCCGATCTTTCCGTTCGCCTCGCGCGTACGCTCGTACATCAGCCGGATCCAGCCGTCGGCATCGCGGCCCTCGGTGAAAGCCGTTTCATGGCCGTTGCGCGCCGCCAGGTCGCGGAAGATGTCGAAGTCGTCGCGCGCCTGATGCTGCGGGTCGATCGCGCGCTGCATGGCGATGATGTAGCGATCGCGCGAGGCACCACCGATGTCGTTGCGCTCGAGCGAGGTGGTCGCCGGCAGCACGATGTCGGCGTGCTTCGCGGTCGGCGTCCAGTGTGTCTCGTGTACCACGATGGTCTCGGGCCGCTGCCAGGCGCGGCGCATGCGGTTGAGGTCCTGGTGGTGGTGGAACGGGTTGCCGCCGGCCCAGTACACAAGCCGGATGTCGGGATACGTCTTGCGCTCGCCGTTGAAGTCGTAGCTGGCGCCCGGGTTCTCGAGCAGGTCGGTGTGGCGTGCGACCGGGATCGAATGCGCACCCGCTGGGTTGCGGCCGAGCGGCAGTTCCGGCGACGCGGCGCGGACGTCGCGCGGCGCGCCCACGCCCTGGATCGAGCCGTGTCCGAACGCGAAGCCGCCGCCGGGCAGCCCGACCTGGCCGAGCATCGAGGCCAGCGTGATCGCCATCCAGTAGGGCTGTTCGCCGCGGTGCGCCCGCTGCAGCGACCAGGTGAGGGTAAGCATTGAACGCACGCCCTCGAGGCGCCGGGCGAGTGCGCGGATGTCCGCGGCCGGCACGCCGCAGATCGCCTCCGCCCACTCCGGCGACTTCGCCAGCCCGTCGCTGCGCCCGGTGAGGTAGGCCTCGAAGCGCTCGTAGCCGGTGCAGCAGCGCGCGAGGAACGCGCGGTCGTGCGTGCCGCGCGCGACGAGTTCGAACGCCATGCCCATCATCAGCGCGGCATCGGTGTTCGGACGGATCGGGATCCAGCGCGCATCGAGGAAGGCGGGCGCATCGCTGCGTGTCGGACTGACCACGACGAACTCGATGCCGGCAGCCTTCGACTTGCGCAGCCAGGTCTCGAGCGTGTGCTCGCCGGAGCCGCCGGAGGCGACCTGCGCATTCTTGAGCCCGAGGCCGCCGAAGGCGACCATCAGCTTCGTATGCCCGACGATCGAGTTCCAGTCGGTGACCCGTCCGGTCACCGGGGCGAAGGTGCCGATCACGTGCGGCAGGAAGAACTGCGCGCAGCCCCAGGAGTAGTTGCCCAGCTGGTCGACCGAGCCGCCACCGGAATAGAGGAAGCGGCGCACCTGCGAGCGGGCATGGTGGAAGCGGCCGGCGGACGACCAGCCATAGCTGCCGCCGAAGATCGATTGAGGGCCGTATTCGCCGCGTACGCGCGCCAGCTCGCCGGCGACCAGACCCAGCGCGGTATCCCAGTCGACCTCGACGTAACGCTCGTGGCCGCTGCGGTTGCGGTCGCGCCCGGACAGCCAGCCCTCGCGCACCGAAGGGCGTCGTACCCGGTGGTCGGAATACACCAGCTCGGGCAAGGCTTCCAGCATCGGCGACGGATGCGCATCGCGGAGGAACGGCTCGGCGCGCACGAAGCGGCCGTCCTCGACCACCGCCGTGTAGGCGCCCCAGTGGGCAAGCTGCTGGAATCGCTGCACGGCCATTCGGTCATCCTCCAGGGCAGGGCCGATGCCGAGTCGGCGTCGTGCCCGTCGGGCGAGGATACAATCTCCTGCCCTTCGCAAGGCGCCTGCGGCTGCTCCCATGTTTCGACACCTGCGTGAAGACATCTCGGTCATCTTCGAGCGCGATCCGGCCGCACGCAACGCATGGGAAGTGCTGACCTGTTATCCGGGACTGCACGCGCTGCTGCTGCACCGCCTCGCGCATCGACTTTGGGGCTGGCGCCTGTGCTGGCCAGCACGCTTCCTCGCCTATCTTTCGCGCGCGGTCACCGGCGTCGAGATCCATCCGGCGGCGATCATCGGGCGCCGGTTCTTCATCGACCATGGCATGGGCGTGGTGATCGGCGAGACCGCCGAGATCGGAGACGACTGCACGCTGTACCACGGCGTGACACTGGGTGGTACCTCGTGGAAGAAGGGCAAGCGGCATCCGACGCTCGGTGACGGCGTGATCGTCGGCGCTGGCGCGAAGATCCTCGGTCCGATCCGGATCGGCCATCGCGCGAAGATCGGTTCGAACGCGGTGGTCGTGCAGGAAGTGCCACCGCTGGCGACGGCGGTCGGCATCCCGGCGCGGGTGATCGCGGCCGACGGTACGAGCCCGGACCAGGGCTTCGCCGCGTATGCATTGACCCGTGACCTCGACGATCCGATCGTGCTTGCCCTGTCGAGCCTGGAGGCGCGGGCGCTGGCGCAGGAGGGGCGACTCGCGGAACTGGCCGAGCGGCTGGCCGCAAGCGGCAAGGACACTCGCACGGCAGCCGATAGCTGACGCTGACGTTCGACCGCGCACCGGGCGGGCTCAGCTCTCCGGCTTGATGCCGTGCTGTCGGATGATGCGGCTGAACGTGTCGATCTCGAGCCGGACCGACGCGGCATACTGTTCCGGCGTATCGGACAGGGGTTCGAAGCCGCCGTCGATCAGCCGCCGGCGCAGGTCGGGGGCGGCCAGCGCCTGTCCGATCGACGCGTTGATGCGTGACACCAGTTCTTTCGGCAGTGCGGCCGGCCCGACGAGGCCATAGCGGCCCTCGACCGGGGCAATGTCGATGCCCGACTCGAGGAGGGTCGGTAGCGCCGGCGCCGCTGCGGCGCGTTTCGCGCCAGCGGCGGCGATGAGGCGCAGGCGGCCGCTGCGCACGAATGCCTCCGCCGCTGGCAGTGCCACCAGCGCAAGGTCGATCTCGCCGGACAGCAGCGCGTTCAGATAGGGTCCTGCGCCCTTGTACGGCACGTGCAGGATGCGCGTGCCGGTGGCGCCGAGCAGCATCTCGGTCGCGATATGCGAGATCGTGCCCGACCCGGCGGTGCCGTAGGACAGGAAGCCCGGCTTGGCCCGGGCGAGCGCCACCAGCCCGGACACTGTCTTTGCGGGCACGCTCGGGTTCACCGCAAGCACATAGGCGGTCAGCGCGGTGCTTCCGATCAGGGCGAGATCCTTCAGCGGGTGGTATCCCGCCTTCGGGTTGAGCAGCGGGCCGATCACGAGGCTCGACTGGTTGCCCGCACCCAGCGTATAGCCGTCCGGCGCCGACCGGGCGACCACTTCCATGCCGAGGGTGGCCCCGGCGCCCGGGCGGTTCTCGACCACCACCGGCTGGCTCCAGAGTTCTGAGAGCTTGTTGCCGACCAGCCTGACCACCACGTCGTTGGCGCCACCCGGTGCGAAGGGGACGATCGCGCGGACCGGCCGCGACGGATAGCCCTGCGGCGACTGCGCATGGCTGGGTGCGGCCGCCCAGACCAGGGCCATGAGGGCTCCGGTCAGCGCAGCCGGCCGGCCGCGCGTGGAGACATGGCAGGTTGCGGGGCTGGGGATGTTCCGTGTTCCGCTCAACGCGCAGGTCCTCTGCAGCAGAAGGCGACCGTCTGGCCTGACCGTCGTGCTGCGAGTATGCAGTCTGGCGCCGCCCCGCGGCAACCGCTCTGCATCAACTCGGCATCAGCGCGATGCCGCCCCATCGCCCGCCATCGCCTGGCGCACGTAGGCGGGCGTGAGGTGGCTTGCGAAGCGTTCGAGGAAGGTGAGCATGAAGCCGCGCAGGTAGGTGCCCCGCCGCAGCGCCACCCGGGTCAGGTTCGCTTCGAACAGGTGGCCGGCCTCGATCGTCCTAAGGCCGCCATCCCGGCGTGCGTCGAAGGCCATCGAGGCGATGATGCCCACGCCCAGTCCCAGTTCGACATAGGTCTTGATCACGTCCGAGTCTAGTGCGGTCAGCGCGATCTCCGGACGCAGTTTCGCCCGTGCAAAGGCCGCGTCGATGTGCGGCCGGCCGGTGAATCCCGGATCGTAGGTGATCAGCGGCCAGGCGCACAGCGCCTCCAGCGTCAGCGACGACGCCGAGAGCAGGGCATGGCCGTCGGGAACCACCACCATATGGCGCCATTCATAGCCGGGCATCACGACCAGTTCCGGGTAGTCGAGCAGCGACTCGGTGGCGATGCCTATGTCGGCCCGGCCGCCCAGCAGTTGCTCGGCGATCTGTGCCGGCCGCGACTGCTGCAGTGCCAGCTTGACGTCCGGATACTCGCGCTTGAACTCGCCGACCACCTTCGGGAGTACGTAGCGCGCCTGCGTGTGCGTCGTGGCGACGATCAGGTGGCCGCCGCGCTGGTTGGAGTGTTCCTCCGCGGCCCGCTTCAGGTTGTCCGCCTCGTGCAGCAGGCGTTCGATGATCTCGAGCACGGTCTCGCCGGGCGCGGTCAGGCCGAGCAGCCGCTTGCCGTAGCGCTGGAAGATCTCGACGCCGATCTCCTGCTCCAGTTCGCGGATCTGGCGGCTGACCCCCGGCTGGGAGGTGAACAGGGCGGCGGCGGTGGCCGTCAGGTTGAAGTCATGGCGTACGGCTTCGCGAACGGTGCGCAGTTGCTGGAAGTTCATCGAGTCGTCCCATATACGATCGGAGAGATAACGATAACGGATTATATTCGTTCTCCTCATGTTCCAGGGCGGCGAGAATCACAACCTTCCGTCCGACATGGGGCGGCCTCGCGGCCGGTCCGACCGCGCATGTACCAGTACGACACGATCGACCGCAGCATCGTCCGGCAGCGAGCCCTGCAGTTCCGGCGCCAGACCGAGCGTTTCCTCGCGGGCACGCTGAGCGAGGATGAGTTCCGGCCGCTCCGACTGCAGAACGGCCTGTACGTGCAGCGCCATGCGCCGATGCTCCGCGTCGCCATCCCGTACGGCATGCTCAAGGCTGGCCAGTTGCGCACCCTCGCGCGCATCGCCCGCGAGTACGACCGCGGCTACGGGCACTTCAGCACGCGCCAGAACATCCAGTTCAACTGGCCTGCGCTCGAGCGGGTGCCCGACATCCTCGACGAGCTGGCGGACGTCGACATGCACGCGATCCAGACCAGCGGCAACTGCATCCGCAACACGACGGTCGACCATTTCGCCGGGGTCGCACCCGACGAGGTGCTCAATCCGCTGGTGTATGCCGAGATCATCCGGCAATGGTCGACGCTGCACCCGGAGTTCGCTTTCCTGCCGCGCAAGTTCAAGATCGCACTGTCGGGTTCGCCGGAAGACCGGGCGGCCGTGATGGTGCACGACATCGGGTTGAAGGCGCTGTTCGATTACGACGGCAAGCCCGGCTTCACGGTGGTGGTCGGCGGCGGCCTCGGGCGTACACCGATCGTCGGCCATGTGATCCGCGAGTTCCTGCCGGCGGCCGACCTGCTGACCTACCTCGATGCGATCCTGCGCGTGTACAACCTGCACGGCCGACGCGACAACAAGTACAAGGCACGCATCAAGATCCTCGTGAAGGAACTGGGCGTGGCCGAATTCCAGCGGCAGGTCGAGCACGAGTGGTCGTTCCTCGAGGGCGGGCCGGGCACGCTCCCCGCAGCCGAGATCGCGCGCGTCGAGGCCCGCTTCACGCGGCCCGCTTACCGGGCGTTGCCACAGGTATCCACCGTGCACGAGCGGCAACTGCGCGAAGACACCGCCTTCGCACGCTGGGTCGCGCGCAACGTGCATCCGCACCGCGTCAGCGGCTATGCCGCGGTGACCATCTCGCTGAAGAAGACCGGGGTGCCGCCGGGCGACATCACGGCCGCCCAGATGGACGGCATCGCCGACCTGGCCGAGCGCTACACCTTCGGCGAGCTTCGGGTGACCCATGAACAGAACCTGGTGTTCGCCGACGTCGAACGCGAGTCGCTGCACGCGCTGTGGACCAGGTTGGGGGCGCTCGGCCTGGCGACCGCGAACCGCGGGCTGATCACCAACATCATCGCCTGCCCGGGCGGCGACTTCTGCTCGCTCGCGAATGCGGTGTCGATCCCGGTCGCCTCAGCGATCCAGGAGCGTTTCGATGACCTCGACTACCTGCACGACGTCGGCGACCTCGACCTGAACATCTCCGGGTGCATGAATTCCTGCGGACATCACCATGTCGGCCATATCGGCATCCTCGGCGTCGACAAGAACGGGCAGGAGTGGTACCAGGTCTCGATCGGCGGCAGCCAGGGGCCGACAGCCTCGCTCGGCAAGGTGATCGGGCCATCCTTTGCCCGGGCCGACGTGCCCGATGTGATCGAGCGGCTGATCGAGGTCTACCTGCGCGAACGCGACTCGGATGCCGAGCGCTTCATCGATACCGTGCAGCGGCTGGGTATCGAAGCCTTCAAGCGGAATGTCTATGCACTCGCTGATCAGTAGGCAGGCAGTCGTCACGGTCGATCCGTGGTGTGTGCTGGTGGGCGGCGTCGGCGATGTTCCCGCCGGCATCGACCTGCTGGTGCCGCTTCAGGTCTGGCTCGATGCCCGGTTCATCCTGCTCGAGCGGCAGGGCCGGGTCGGCGTACGGCTGGAGCCGGGCGACGATCCCGCCCTCATTGCCGGGGACGTCGACTGCCTGTCGTTGGTGGCGGTGAACTTCCCGTCGTTCACCGACGGGCGCGGATTCTCGATCGCCCGCCTGCTGCGTGAGCGGCATGGCTGGCGCGGCGAACTGCGTGCGATCGGTCCGCTGACCCGCGACGTGCTGTTCTACCTCGCACGCTGCGGTTTCGACAGCTTCGAACTGCGCGAGGGGGAAGACCTTGCGGCGGCACTGTCCGAGTTCGCGGCATTCGATGAGGTCTACCAGGGCGCGGGCGATCGGGCCGCACCGTTCGACCGCACGGCATCGGCAGGCGCTGCAGGGGCCTCGGCATGACCGGCAAGGTCTGGCTGGTCGGTGCCGGTCCGGGTGCTCCAGACCTGCTGACCCTGCGTGCGTTCCGGCTGCTGCTGCAGGCAGACATCCTGTTCCACGATGCGCTCGTCAATCCGGCGATCATCGACATCGCCGCGGGCGCGGAGCGTGTGGCCGTCGGCAAGCGTTGTGGCAGGCATTCCACCGCGCAGCGCTTCATCAACAGGCGGCTGGTCGATGCGGCAGCAACCCACCGCAACATCGTGCGGCTGAAGGGTGGCGACCCGATGCTGTTCGGCCGCGCGCAGGAGGAGATCGATGCGCTGCTCGCGGCGGGCGTCGAGATCGAGGTGGTGCCCGGCGTGACCTCGGCTTTGGCGGCGAGCGCCGATACGCTGCGCTCGCTGACCGCGCGCGGGGTGTCGCGCAGCGTCACCTTCGTCACTCCGCGCGTGGGCGAAGGCGAGGACCGCTCGAACTGGCTGCATGCGGCGGCGGCGGCCGACACGGCGGTGATCTACATGGCGTCGCATGAATCGGCGGCGATCGGCACCGCGCTGATCGGCGCCGGGCGCGACCCGGCGACGCCGGCGGTCCTGGTCGAACAGGCATCTCTGCCGACACGGCAGGTGCTCCCGGCCACGCTTGCCACGCTCGGTGCAGCAGCGTCCCGCCTGAGCGGCGGGCCGGCGCTGATCGTCGTCGGCGAGAACTTCCGGGCCGTCGCCGCCCGGATGTCTGTCGATGCGGCACCCGTGCAGCTGGCCGAACCGGCGTCGGGCGCGTCGTCCCGGCGCCAGGCCTGATCGTTCCAGAGATGGCCGGCGTCGTCGAACTCGAGCGGGCGGTCGGCGATACGCCGCTGGTGCAGCTGTTGCGTATGCCCGCTGCCGGCGGCGGCGTGGTGTTCGGCAAGCTCGAGGGCAACAACCCTGCGGGGTCGGTCAAGGACCGGCCCGCGCTGTGGATGATCCGTGGTGCCGAAGCGCGCGGCCGGATCCGTCCCGGGGATACGCTGATCGAGGGTACCAGCGGCAACACCGGGATCGCCCTCGCCATGGTCGCCGCGATGCGCGGCTACCGGATGGTCCTGATCATGCCGGAGAACGCCAGCATCGAGCGCCGGCAGACGATGCGCGCCTATGGCGCCGAGATCATCCTCACGCCACAGGCCGGCGGGATGGAGGCAACGCGCGACCTCGCGCTGCAGATGCAGGCACAGGGCCGCGGCATCGTACTCGACCAGTTCAGCAATCCGGACAATCCGCTCGCGCACTACGAGTCGACCGGGCCGGAGATCTGGCGCGATACCGCGGGCCAGGTCACGCACTTCGTGAGCAGCATGGGTACGACCGGCACCATCATGGGCGTGTCGCGGTATCTGAAGGAATGCAATCCGGCCATCGAGATCGTGGGCGTACAGCCGGCGGAGGGCGCCCAGATACCTGGCATCCGGAAATGGCCCGAGGCGTACATGCCCTCGATCTTCGAACGCAGCCGCATCGATCGCATCGAGACTGTCAGCCAGCACGCAGCAGAGGAGACGACGCGCCGGATGGCTGCGCAGGAGGGCATCTTCGCCGGCATCTCCGCCGGGGGTGCGATGACCGTTGCCCTGGCCACTGCTGCGGCCGTTCCGCGCTCGGTCGTGGTGACCATCGTCTGCGATCGCGGCGACCGCTACCTGTCCACCGGAGTCTTTCCCGCCTGATCCGCGGCGCACGGCGGGCGCACGCGCCGGTTCGCATGCGATGATTCACGCGTCGATCGTCACCGGAGCCGCACGATGGATCTTGGCATCGCAGGACGCAGGGCACTGCTTTTCGGCGCCAGCCGCGGAATGGGGCGTGCCTGCGCGATGCAGCTCGCGCGCGAGGGTGTCGACGTCACGCTGGTGGCCCGCACGCCGGGCCCGCTGGCCGAGGCCGCTGCTGCCATCCGCAGCGAGTGTCCGGCGGTGCAGGTGACCGCCGTGGCCGCTGACCTGGCCCGGCCGGAAGGCCGCGCAGCGGCGCTCGAAGCCTGTCCTGAGCCGGATATCCTGTTGAACAATGCCGATGGTCCGCTGCCCGGCGATTTCCGGCACTGGAGCCGGGACGACTGGATCGCCGCGATGGACGCGATGATGCTCGGGCCGATCGAGATGATGCGCCTGACCGTCGACGGCATGATGGCGCGCCGCTTCGGCCGCATCCTGAACATCGTGTCGCGCAGCGTGAAGATTCCCCAGCAGGAGCTCGGGTTGTCGAATGGTGCGCGCTCCGGGCTGGTCGGCTTCACCTCCGGCCTTGCCCGGCAGACCGTGCAGTACAACGTGACGATCAACAACCTGCTGCCCGGCCTGTTCGCGACCGACGCACAGCGGCGGCACGTGGCGGGCCTGGTCGGGCCGGACGGCCCCGGGTTCGATGCGCTGTGGCAGGCGCGCGAAGCGGGAGTGCCAGCGCGCCGCTTCGGTGATCCCGCGGAGTTCGGCGCCTACGCCGCCTTCCTCTGCTCCGCGCATGCGGGCTACATCACTGCGCAGAACCTGCTGATCGACGGCGGAAGCTATCCCGCCACATATTGACCTGCAGGGTCCCGCTGGTGCAACGTACGAGATGCACCAGTCTTTTCCATCAGTCGAGACTGAACCATGGAGTTGCCGCATGCGTGACCGCACCGTAGCCTTCGATCCAGCGCAATCCTCCTCTGGCCACGCGCGCCGGCCGCGCGGCCGTCTGCCGGCAATGCGCGCAGCTGCCTTGCTGGCCCTGGCGGCGACAGTCGCCGGCCTGCTGCCCGCTGGCAGCGCATCGGCGCAGGCGTATCCTTCGCGCACCGTCCGCATCGTCGTGCCGTTCGCACCGGGTGGCGCAGTCGATTTCGTCGGCCGCCTGCTGGCGGAACGGCTGACGGCGACGCTCGGTCAGCCGTTCATCGTCGAGAACCGGCCCGGCGGTTTCGGTACCATCGGCAGCGATCTGGTCGCGAAAGCCGCACCCGACGGGCAGGTACTCCTGGTCCAGGCCTCGGTCCATGTGATCAATGCCGCGCTGCTGCCCAAGCTTCCCTACGACACGTGGACGGACTTCACGCACATTACCCGGGTGTCGGAAGGGCCGACCGTGCTGATCGTGAACAACGCGATCCCGGCGAAGGATGCGCGCGAGTTCGCCGCGCTGATCCTGAAGCGTCCCGGGCTGATCAACACCGGCACCGAGAGCATCGGATCGGCCGGGCACCTCGCGATGGAGCTGTTCCGCAACGCCAGCGGTAGCCGGTTCGAGATCATCAACTACAAGGGCGCCGGGCCGGCGCTGGTCGACATCCAGGGCGGCCATATCGCCGGCATGTTCGGCACGATGATAGCCACCCGTCCGCAGATCCTCGCCGGCAAGGTGCGCGCACTCGGCGTGACCGCGGCGAAACGCTCGGCGGTGCTGCCGGGCGTGCCCACGATGATCGAGCAGGGCTTCCCCGGCTTCGAAATGTACTCGTGGCACGGCGTATACGGGCCAGCCAACCTGCCGAAGGAAGTGGTGGCCACGCTCACCGGCGCGTTGTCGAAGATCATGCAGGGGCCGGAAGCGCGCGAGCGTCTGTCGACCCAGGGCTTCGAGCCGATCGTGTCGACCTCGCAGCAGTTCCTGGAGTTCCAGAAGAAGGAGTTCGTTCTCTACGAGCGGCTGATCCGCGAAGGCAAGATCCGTATCGAGCAGTAGTGCGATGGGTGGCTTGCAGGGCGCCGACCGCTCGACTGCGCGCGAGGGATCACGGGCGCGCCGGCATCACTACTGCGCCGAGCCCGAGTTTCTTCACGATCTCCATCGAACGGTCGGCTTCGGCGCGGTCCCGGAACGGGCCGATCAGCACGCGGGTTTCGGTGAACGTGGAGACGCCGCCTTCGGTCAGCTTGCGTTGCAGCGCCTCGGCATTCTGCGGCGACGTGAATACACCGAGCTGGACGACATAGGTGCGGGATGCATCCGTCTTTGCCGCCGGTGAGGCAGCGCCGGGCTGGGGGGGGGATGGGGCTTGGCGGAGCGCGGCAGCGGGCGCCGCGGCGGTGCCCGGCGCCGCAGCCGCGGCAGGTGGCGGCACCGTCGTGCTGGCAACCTTCGAAACGGAGGTTTCCGGTCGTGTCGGCGCGAACCGGGGCGCAGGGCCCGCTTTCGATGTCGGTGGTTCGGTGTTGATCACCTCTGGCGGCGGCGGTGGCGGCGGCGCGTTCGATACTTCCGCAGCGGCTGTTGCGGAAGGCGCCGGCGCTGTCGTCTCTGAGGCAGGCGCTGCGTCCGGCGCGGGCTCGATCAACCGTTTCGTTACCGGCAACGTGGCAGTTGGGGACGGTTTGGCTGCCGGCGTGATCATCCGGGGAGACTTCAATTGTTCGTAGGCCAGAAGCGCGCCGAAGGCTGCGGTCAGCATCAGTACGGCGATCACGAGCCGGCGCAGCGCCCGGCGCCGGATCTCGGCCGCTTCGTCGGATGCAGCCAGAGCACTGGGCGGGGCGGACGCCATGGGTCGTCTCCTTGAACGGCAGGACAGCAGCGGGGGTGGACAGCGAAAGTCGCCAGCGGTCGGCCAAGGTCCGCCCGCCAGTGCACTCTTTCGGCGGCCACGCCCGAGCCTCTATCCCGATCGTAGCACCGATGGGGGTCGGAGCCGTAGCCGGCAGGCACGTTTCGCGTCCTGACTCGGACAGCAAAAAAGGTAAGAAAAACGGACTCTTAGGGTTTATTCTGCAGAACGTTTCTGGTAGCCTTCGGGCGGTCCGGTCGGTAACGTTGTCAGCGCGTCCCGCATCGCAGGGTCGAAGCGGCGCTTGTCGGCACCACGTCCGATCGTCGCTTCGGTCCAGCCGCGGCCTGGCTGCGCGCAGACCCCGCAGCAAGGTCGTGTAGTCCTGCTTCCAGATGCCGCGGGCCAGATGTTTGTCTGCGACAAACGATCAATGAAATCCAGGAGATTCAAATGGCTGTAGAACGCACTCTCTCCATCATCAAGCCTGATGCAGTTGCGAAGAACGTGATCGGCGAGATCTATTCCCGCTTCGAGAAGGCAGGGCTGCGCGTGATTGCCGCGCGCATGACCCAATTGTCCGATGCCCAGGCCGGTGCGTTCTACGACGTCCATCGCGCACGCCCGTTCTTCGGCGACCTGGTGAAGTTCATGACGTCCGGTCCGGTGATGGTGCAGGTGCTTCAGGGCGAAGGCGCGATTGCGAAGAACCGTGAGCTGATGGGCGCGACCGATCCGAAGAAGGCCGACAAAGGCACCATCCGGGCCGACTTCGCCGACAGCATCGACGCCAACGCGGTACACGGCTCCGATAGCGCCGAAAACGCTGCGATCGAAGTGGCGTTCTTCTTCCCCGGCCTGGAGATTCATCCCCGCTGATGAAGGTCAACCTGCTCGATTTCGATCTGCAGGGACTGGTCGCGCACAGCGCGACGATGGGCGAGCGCGCGTTTCGTGCCGAGCAACTGATGCGCTGGATTCACCAGGCCGGCGAGAGCGATTTCGGCAGGATGACCGATCTCGCGAAGTCGTTCCGCGCGAAACTCGCCGACACCGCCGAGATCGCACCGCTGCCTATCCTCTCCGACAGCACGGCCAGTGACGGCACGCGCAAGTGGCTGTTGGCTTCGGGCAGCGGCAACGCGATCGAAACCGTATTCATTCCCGAGGTGAACCGTGGCACGCTGTGCGTCTCCAGCCAGGTCGGCTGCGCGCTCGAGTGCGCTTTCTGCTCGACCGGTGCGCAGGGCTTCAACCGCAACCTGAGCGTGGCCGAGATCATCGGTCAGCTGTGGATGGCCAACCGCGAACTGGGCGCGATCGAGCGCCGCGCAGCTGCGGCCGAGGCCAAGGAGAACCCGGAACGCATCATCAGCAATGTCGTGATGATGGGTATGGGCGAGCCGCTGACGAATTTCCGCAACGTGGTGACCGCGCTGCGCATCATGCTCGATGATCGCGCGTACGGACTTTCGCGCCGCAGGGTCACGCTTTCCACCTCCGGCGTGGTGCCGGAGATCGACCGCCTGGCGCGCGAATGCCCGGTTGCGCTCGCCGTGTCGCTTCATGCTCCCAACGATGCCTTGCGCGACCGGCTGGTACCGATCAACAAACGCTTTCCGATCCGCGAGCTGCTGGCCGCGTGCGTGCGCTACCTCGACTATGCGCCGCGCGACTTCATCATGTTCGAGTACGTGATGCTCGAGGGCGTCAACGATTCGGTCGAACAGGCGCGCGAACTGGTGCGTACCGTCTCGTCGGTGCCCTGCAAGATCAATCTCATACCGTTCAATCCGTTCCCGCAATCCGGCTTCCGCCGCTCGCCGCCCGATGCGGTTCGGCGCTTTGCGGAGGTGCTGCATGCCGCCGGCCTGATTGCGACCACTCGCAAGACCCGTGGCGACGACATCGATGCGGCCTGCGGGCAACTCGCCGGGCAGGTCCAGGACCGGACGCGGCGCGTGATTCGCCGACAGGGAGCGGTCCATTGAGCGCGCGCAGTCTGCCAGTGCGGCGCTCCGGCGATGGGTTCGTGCGGCTGGCTGCCATGCTGTCGTTGTGCGCCTGCGGCCTCCTGCTCGGAGGCTGCACCTCATCGATACTCGGCGGGCCTGCTGCGTCTGCTGCTTCGACGGCAGCCAGCAAGAACGTCGGTACAGGCCCCCAGCCGCAGACGCCGGAGCAGAAGCCCGATCCGAAGGAAGCCGCCCGGCTGCGCGTTGAACTCGCGTCTTTGTACTTTTCCCGGGGTTCCGTCGGACCGGCACTCGACGAGGCGAACTCCGCGGCGAAACTCGACCCTGAGAATGCGCAGGCCCACAACCTGCTCGGCCTGATCAACATGTCGCTCAAGGAAGACGGGCAGGCCATCGTGAATTTCGAGCGTGCCCTGCGCCTGGCCGGCTCCGACCCCGATATCAACAACAACTACGGCTGGTTCCTGTGCGAGCGGGGCCGGCATGCCGAGTCGATCAGGTTCTTCATGGTGGCAGTGCGCAGCCCGCTGTACACCAACGTCGACCGGTCGCTGGTCAACGCCGGCGTGTGTTCCCGCCGGCGCGGAGACAATGCCGAAGCCAGGCGTTTCTTCGAGCAGGCGCTGGGTGTGCGAAGCAACCAGCCGGTTGCATTGTTCAACCTGGCCGAACTTTCGTTCGCCAGCGGAAGCCTGCCGGAGGCGCGCGTGTTCCTGAACCGCTACATGCAGGCTGCGGCACCTACCGCCGAGGTGTTGTGGCTCGGTGTGCGTCTCGAGCGGGCGCTCAATGACCGGCAGGCCGAGGCACTGTACGCGCAACAGTTGCGGCGCCTCTTCCCGGGCGCGCCGGAGACGCAGTTGCTGACCCAGCAAGGTGGGCGATGAACATGGATACGAGCGAAGACCCGAAGCTCCACGACCTGCACGCCGCCGGCAGCGCCGAGCGTGAAGATGCCCTCTCGCGCGACGGCGCGGCGGCGGTCACCGCCACCCAGCCCGACACGCCGGCGGCGGATGCACCGGCCATGTGTTCGGCCGGGGTGATGCTTGCGCAGGCACGCGAGCGCTGCAGGCTGTCGGTCGGAGATGTGGCGAACTACCTCAAGCTGTCGATGCGCCAGGTCGAGGCGCTCGAGGCCGATGCGTTCGACCGCCTTCCTTCGCCGATGTTCATCCGAGGCTTTGTCCGCAGCTATGCTAGGCTGGTGAAGGTCGATCCGGCACAGGTGCTGCTGGCGCTCGACCAGCACCTGCCGGTTCAGCCCGCCGTCGTGCTTCCGCAGGCGGGCACGCGCGAAGGTGCCATGCGGCAGCCGCCGCCGACCACTATCCCGTTGCGGACTGGCGATCAGCCATCGCGCCGCCTGCATTCGCTAGCCGCGCTGGTCGCTGCAGTGGTGGTCGGCTTCCTCGCGTTCGAATGGTTGGGGCCTTCCCGGTTCCTGGACATACCGGTGCAGGCCGTGCGCGACGCCGCCTCGCCGCCGGTCGTGCAGTCCGGGGTGGCGGTGCCTGTGCAGCCAGCCGTGGCGACCGAAGTTGCCCCGGGCGACGCAGGGGGCGATCCTGCTGCTGCATCGCCCGTACCGTCGATCCCTGCGGCACCCGGTGCGGGTTCGTCCGGCGCGCTGCCGGCCCCCGTCGGTGCGTCTTCGTCGCTACCTTCCGACATCGGCACTACCTTCAGCCCGGGGCCGCGTACGGTGCGCCTTTCGTTCGACAGGGAGTCGTGGGTCGAGATAAAGGACGCACGCGGACGGCTGATACTCTCTCAACTCAATCCGCCGGGCTCGTCGCAGGTGGTGCAGGGCGAGCCGCCGTTGTCTCTGGTGGTCGGCAACGCGCGCAGCGTCCGCCTCGCATATGGCGACCGCGAAGTCGACCTTGGCCCGTACACCCGCGTCGACGTCGCCCGGTTCACGCTCGACTGAATTCGTCGGCCGCCGCGGTGAGGTAGAGTCGGGTATCGGATCTGGAGGGGGTGGTGATGTCGAATGTCGGTGGAACGTCTTCCGGGGCAGAGGCAGTCGGTGCAGATGCGCGCCGGCCGACGCGGCAGGTCAGGGTGGGCCATGTGCGGATCGGAGGCGATGCGCCGATCATGGTCCAGTCGATGACCAACACCGACACCGCCGATGCCGAGAGCACGGCGATGCAGGTGGCGCAGCTTGCGCGTGCGGGGTCCGAAGTGGTGAGGATCACCGTCAACAGCCCCGAGGCCGCGGCGCAGGTCCCGGCGATCCGCACCCGGCTCGATGCGATGGGTTGCAACGTACCGCTGGTCGGCGACTTCCACTTCAACGGGCACCGGCTGCTCACCCAGTACCCCGAGTGCGCCGCAGTGCTCGATGCCTACCGGATAAACCCGGGCAACGTCGGTCGTGGTACGAAGCGTGACGAACAGTTCGGCACGATGATCGAGGTGGCCATCCGCTACGGCAAGCCGGTACGCATCGGCGTCAACTGGGGCAGCCTCGACCAGGCGCTGCTGGCGCGGCTGATGGACGAGAACGCCCAGCTGCCCCGGCCGGCCGAGGCCTCGGCGGTGATGCGCGAGGCGCTGGTGGTGTCGGCGATCGACAGCGCACGCGAGGCCGAGGCGATCGGCCTGCCGGGCGATCGCATCGTTCTGTCGGCGAAGGTCAGCGCGGTACAGGACCTGATCACGGTCTATCGCGAACTGGCGCGGCGCTGCGATTACCCGCTGCACCTCGGGCTGACCGAGGCGGGCATGGGCTCGAAAGGGATCGTCGCATCGACCGCCGCGATGGCGGTGCTGCTGCAGGAAGGCATCGGCGACACCATACGCGTGTCGCTGACGCCCGAGCCGCATGGCGATCGCACGCGCGAGGTGATCGTCGCGCAGGAAATCCTGCAGACCATGGGCTTGCGTTCATTCACGCCGATGGTCGTCGCCTGTCCGGGCTGCGGCCGCACCAGCAGCACCTTCTTCCAGGAACTCGCCGACGGCATCCAGAGCTACCTGCGCGCGCAGATGCCGGTGTGGCGCGACCAGTATGCCGGGGTAGAGACGATGACCGTGGCCGTGATGGGCTGCGTGGTGAACGGGCCCGGCGAGAGCAAGCATGCCAACATCGGCATCAGTCTGCCCGGATCGGGCGAGACGCCGGTCGCGCCGGTGTTCGTCGACGGGCGCAAGACGGTGACCCTGAAGGGAGACGGCATCGCGACGGAGTTCAAGGCAATCGTCGACGAATACGTCCGTTCCCACTATTCGGTACGCAACACGACAGCCGCCGAGGCCTGACCTCCGGGCGCGCTATACTCGGCGGCTTTGCCGTCGCCACCGGCGACCGAACAGAACCGTCCCCGATGGGTACTTCCCTCCAAGCCGTACGCGGCATGAACGATCTGCTACCGGCGCAAGCCGCGCGCTACCGTCGCCTCGTCGAGTGCGTCTCGGGTGTGCTCGCACGCTACGGCTACAGCGAGTTGCGCACGCCGGTGCTCGAGCGCACCGAACTGTTCGTGCGCACCATCGGCGAAGTCACCGACATCGTCGAGAAGGAGATGTATACCTTCCGTGACGAACTGAACGGTGAAAGCCTGACGCTGCGCCCGGAAGGGACGGCCGCCTGCGTACGCGCGGCGATCGAGCACAACCTGCTCTACGGTACGCCGCAGCGGCTCTGGTACGAAGGGCCCATGTTCCGTCACGAGCGGCCGCAGAAGGGGCGCTATCGGCAGTTCCACCAGGTCGGTTGCGAGGCGATCGGCTTCGCCGGTCCCGATATCGATGCCGAGCAGATCGTGCTCTGCGCACGGCTCTGGCGCGAGCTCGGGCTGACCGACATTTCGCTGGAACTCAATTCGCTCGGCGATGCAGCCACGCGTGCGGCCCATCGCGGGCGGTTGGTCGCCTACCTAGAGCAGCATCGAGACCTGCTCGATGAAGAGGCCCTGCGCAGGCTGCATACCAATCCCCTGCGCATCCTCGACACCAAGAACCCGGCGATGCAGCAGATGGTGGCCGGTGCACCGAAGCTGGTCGACATGCTCGACGCCGAGTCGGCGGTCCACTTCGACGGGCTGCAAGCACGGCTGGCCGGCGCCGGAGTCGCCTTCACCCTGAACCCGCGGCTGGTGCGCGGACTCGACTACTACAACCGCACGGTGTTCGAGTGGGTGACCACCCGGCTCGGCGCGCAGGGCACGATCTGTGCTGGAGGCCGGTACGACGGGCTGGTCGAACAGCTCGGCGGGCGTGCGGCGCCAGCCTGTGGTTTCGCGATGGGTCTGGAGCGCATACTTGCGCTGATCGAGGGTACTACCGCACTACGCGAGGCGCCGCCGCCGGCAGCCTATGTGGTGCATCAGGGTGACGCCGCGGCGGTCTTTGCAGTCGAAGTGGCCGAGGGGTTGCGCGACCGCGGCCATACCGTGGTCGTGCATGGTGGCGGTGGCAAGTTTGCCGCCCAGATGAAGCGCGCCGATGCGAGCGGTGCGCGCTACGCGTTGATCGTCGGCGAGTCTGAACTGGCCGAACGCAAGGTCAGCCTGAAGCCGCTGCGCATCCCCGGTGAACAGCAGTTGCTCGCGCCCGATGCGGTCGCCGCGCTGCTGGCCGAACGACACTGACGCCTGCTGGCGCCGTCATTGCCGGGCGCCGTCCCGCGCAGCGCCGGCGTCCCAACCCAGTATCCAACTCCTCCGCATCACCGACCCAACCGACCCAACCGACCCGGAAGCCCGATGGCCCATTTCGACCTGGAACAGCAGGAACAGATCGACGCGATCAAGACGTGGTGGGAGCGCCACGGCAACCTCGTCACGGTCGTAGTGGTCGTGGTGGCGCTGGCGACCGCCGGCCTGTCCGGCTGGCGCTGGTACCAGAACCGGCAGACCGAAGGGGCGTCGCTGCTCTACCTCGCAGTCCAGGAGGGCTTGCAGGGCAACAACCAGACCAGGGTCCGGGAGGCAGCCGCCCAACTCACCGACAAGTATCCTGGCACCGGGTATGCGGTGCTCGCGGCACTGATCGCGGCCCGGCTCGACTTCGAGGGTGGCGACACCAAGGCGGCGCGCACCCGTCTCGAATGGGCGATCGCCAACGCGAAGCAGGACGAGTTCCGCGACCTCGCGCGGCTGCGGCTCGCGGCGGTACTGGTCGACGACCGCGACCTCGTGGCCGCGCTGCGCGTGCTCGATACCAAGCGCGGCAGCGCATTCGATGCGCTTTTTCTCGACCTGCGCGGGGATGTGCTGCTCGCGCAGGGCGATGCGAATGCCGCGCGTAATGCGTACCAGCTCGCGTTCGACAAGCTCGAAGAGAAGAGTCCGTACCGCAATCTGGTTCAGCTGAAGCTCGATGCGCTGGGCGAGGCGAGGTGAACCCCATGCGCCGGACGATATCCACCAAGACCGCATCACCAGCCCTCGCGCGCCCGGCGCGGCGCAGCCTGCTGCGTGCGCTGTCGGCTGCAACCCTTGCGCCGGCCGCGTTCGCTGGTTGTGGCACGGTGGGCGGGGCATACGACAGCCTGTTCGGACGCAAGGTCGATCCGCGCCTGCGTCCGGCGGTGCTGGTGCCGTTCCAGGCGAAGCTGCCCTTGCGCGTGCTATGGCAGGGCAACGTCGGCAGTTCCGGGCGCTACGTGTACACGCCCGCGGTCGATGGCGGGATGGTCTTCGCGATTGGCACCGACGGCAATCTGGCTGCGTTCGAATCGGCCACCGGCAAGCTCGGCTGGCGCCAGCAGGTAATCCGGCCGACAGCCGGCGGTGTGGGTGCGGGCAACGGCCTGGTTGCGGTCGGCGGGCAGAACGGCGAGGTGCAGGTCTACACGCAGGCGGGCAAGCTCGCCTGGGAGGTCCGCCTTTCGAGCGAGGTTCTCGCCGCACCGTTGATCACCGACGGTCTGGTGCTGGTGCGCACCGGCGACTCCCGGATCTGGGGCCTGGAGGCCGATACCGGCCGGCAGCGCTGGGTTTACCAGCGCGGTGCGGCACCGACCCTGTCCGTGCGCACGCACGTCGGCTTCACCGTTTCGCGCGGTGCGCTGTTCGCCGGTTTCGGCAATGGTCGCCTGGTCGGCCTCGACCTCAAGACAGGCCTGGTCGGGCTGGACGTCGCAGTGGCGCTGCCACGCGGCGCTACCGAACTCGAACGCGTGGTCGAGATCACCAGCGTCCCGGCCTTCGACAACAATGAGGTGTGCGCGGCGGCCTTTCAGGGGCGCGTCGCCTGCTTCGATGCACAGCGCGGTACGCTCGCCTGGTCTCGCGACATTTCGAGCATCGCCGGGCTGGCCCTCGGTTCACGCACGGTGTACGTGGTGGACGACCGCAGCGTGATACATGCGCTCGACCGTGCCAGCGGTGCCAGCCTGTGGCGCCAGGCAGCACTGCAGCTGCGCAACGTGGGCGCGCCGCGGATCATCGGCCAGGCGCTGGTGGTCGGCGACTACCAGGGCTTCGTGCACCTGCTGGATCCCGAAGACGGCAGCTTCATGGCCAGGATCCCGACGGACGGTAGCGCGATCTCGATCGAAGCCCGGCCGGTGGATCGCGGCTTCGTGATCCAGACCCGCAGTGGCGGTGTGTACGCAATGGGCGTGGTCGCCTGACCCGATGCAACCTACCCTGGTCCTGGTCGGCCGCCCCAATGTCGGAAAGTCCACACTCTTCAACCGGCTGACCCAGTCGCGCGATGCACTGGTGGCCGATTTCCCCGGCCTGACCCGGGACAGGCACTATGGACGTGGATCGTTCAGCGGCCGGCAGTTCCTGGTGGTCGATACCGGTGGCTTCGAGCCGGTCGTGCGCGAGGGCATCGTGCGCGAGATGGCGCGGCAGACCGAGCAGGCGATCGACGAGGCGGACGCGATCCTGTTCCTGGTCGACTATCGCACCGGGCTGACGCCGCTGGATCGTGAGATTGCCGCACGGCTGCGGGTGACCGGGCGCCCGGTGTGGCTGGCGGTGAACAAGGCCGAGGGCATCCAGGACGCGATCGCGGGTGCAGATTTCCAGTCGCTAGGCATGGGTTCGCCATGGACGATCTCGTCGGCACACGGCGAGGGCGTCGGTGACCTGCTGGCCGACGTGCTGGCGCGGTTCCCCGAGGATGAGCCGGAGCCGCTCTCTTCCGAACCGGAAGCACCGCAGGCGCCGCGCATCGCGATCGTCGGCCGGCCGAACGTGGGAAAGTCGACACTCGCCAACGCCCTGCTCGGCGAGGAGCGGATGCTCGTTTTCGACCTGCCGGGCACCACCCGCGACAGCATACCGGCCGACTTCGAGCGCGGGGGCAAACGCTACACGCTGGTTGACACTGCGGGCATGCGCCGGCGCGCGCGGGTCGACGAGGTGATCGAGAAGTTCTCGGTCATCAAGACCCTGAAGGCGATCGACGACTGCAACGTGGCCGTGCTGGTGCTCGATGCACGCGATTCGGTCAGCGACCAGGACGCACACATCGCGGGCTACATCCTGGAAGCCGGCCGTGCGCTGGTCGTTGTCGTCAACAAGTGGGACGGGCTGCCTGCCGAAGCGCGCGGCCGCGTGAAAGACGACATCGAGCGGCGCCTGGGCTTCCTGTCGTTCGCCCGTACCCTTTACGTTTCGGCCCGGCGGGGTACCGGGCTCAACGCGCTCCTGCCTGCGGTCGATGCTGCATTTCGCGCGGCCATGCTCCGGCTGCCGACGCCGAAGCTCACGCGTGCGCTGCTCGCTGCGGTCGAGAAGCAGAATCCGCCACGTTCCGGATTCTCGCGCCCGAAGCTGCGCTATGCGCACCAGGGCGGCATGAATCCGCCGATCGTGGTCATCCATGGAAACACGCTGGATGCGGTGCCGGCAAGCTACCGGCGCTACCTCGAACACATGTTCCGCACCACGTTCAAGCTCGAAGGAACGCCGCTGCGCATACAGTTCAAGAGTGGCACGAACCCCTACGAGGGCAGGCCGCGCACGCCGAAGTAGAGGGGCCGGGTGGACATCCGCATGCTGCACTGCAACGGGTGGCTTTGGTCTGGAAAATCCAGTACAGTGTTTCGTCAAGAATAAGCGAGGTAAGGCAACGTGAGCGCTAAAGGTCAACTGCTGCAGGATCCCTTCCTGAACACGCTCCGCAAAGAGCATGTGCCGGTCTCGATCTACCTTGTGAACGGCATTAAGTTGCAGGGCCAGATCGAGTCGTTCGACCAGTACGTCGTGCTGCTCAAGAACACGGTCACGCAGATGGTCTACAAGCACGCCATATCCACCGTGGTGCCTGCCCGCGCGGTCAGCATCCAGTACGATCCGCCGGCGGACAGCTGAGTCCGGCATTGCCCAACCCGCCGAGCCGATAGCCGACGGATGTTCGAACGGCCAGATACGGGTAGCCGAGCGCTGCTGGTCGCACTCGGGTCCTCAGAGCGCGACTACGACGAGAGCCTCGCGGAATTGCGCGAACTCGTGGCATCGGCCGCGCTCGAGGTGGCCGGCGTGGTCGGCGGCAGCCGCAACCGGATCGATCCGTCCACCTATGCCGGATCGGGCAAGGTCGCCGAGATCGCCACGCTGCGCTCCGAACTCGACGCTTCGGTGGTCATATTCAACAACGAATTATCCCCCGTCCAGGAGCGCAACCTCGAGCGGGCACTCTGTTGCCGGGTGGTCGACCGCACGACGCTGATCCTCGATATCTTCGCGCAGCGCGCACGCAGCCATGAAGGCAAGCTGCAGGTCGAACTGGCGCAACTCGACCACCTCGCTACACGGCTGGTCCGTGGCTGGACGCACCTGGAGCGGCAGAAGGGCGGTATCGGCCTGCGCGGGCCGGGTGAGACCCAGCTCGAGACCGACCGCCGGCTGCTGGGCAAGCGGGTGAAGGTCCTGAAGGAAAAGCTGCACAAGGTCGAACGTCAGCGCTCCACGCAGCGGCGCGCGCGCGCGCGCGGTGCGGCGCTTTCTGTGTCTCTGGTCGGGTATACCAACGCAGGCAAGTCGACGCTCTTCAATGCGCTGACTCACGCCGGGACCTATGCGGCCGACCAGTTGTTCGCCACGCTCGACACGACCAGCCGGCGGATGTTTTCGCCAGCCGGGCGCAATATCGTGCTTTCGGACACGGTGGGATTCATCCGCGACCTGCCGCACGAACTGGTGGCTGCTTTCCGCGCGACGCTGACCGAGACTGCGCAGGCCGACCTGTTGCTGCACGTGGTCGATTTCGCCAGCAACGACCGCGATCGGCAGGTCCGTGAAGTGAACCGGGTGCTGGCCGAAATCGGTGCCGACGGCGTGCCGCAGATGCTGGTGTACAACAAGATCGATCTGGTATCGATCGATCCGAAGGTGGTACACGATGAACTCGGCGGGCTGACCAGTGTCTCATTGTCGGCCCTCACCGGTGCAGGGGTAGACCTGCTCCGGGTGGCCCTGGATGATTTCTTCGATCGTGCTGAACGTGAGCCGGGCTTCGAACCGGATGAGAGGGGCGACGCGCCGATGAACGGGAAGGCACTGCTGCCCGCACCGGCGATCGTCGATGCGGAAACGTGGACCAGTGGTCCGGGAGGCGCCGCCACAGGCGCCGGGAGCAGGTAACGATGGGCTTGAACGACAACCAGTGGGGAAAGCGCGGCGGCGGAAGCAGCGGCGGGGGTGGCGGAGGCGGGGGCAACAACCAGGGGCCGCCTGACCTCGACGAACTCTGGCGGCGCTTCAGCCGCAAGCTCAACGACATGCTCGGCAACCGCAAGCAGGGGCCGCGCGAAGTCGGCGGGGCATCCGGCGGCGGGTTCGGAGGGGGCGGCCTTTCTTCCGGACAGTGGCGCAATGGCGGGCTACTGGTCGCCGCGATCGTGGTCCTCGGCTGGATCTCCAGCGGGGTCTACATCGTGGGGCCGGCCGAGCGTGGCGTCGTGCTGCGCTTCGGCAAGTTCGTCGAAGAGACGAACCCGGGACCGCGCTGGCACCTGCCCTGGCCGATCGAACGCGCCGAAGTAGTGAACGTGTCTGGCGTGCGTACCGTTGAAATCGGCTATCGTAACAACCCGCGCAACAAGGTGCTGCGCGAGTCGCTGATGCTCACCGACGACGAGAATATCGTCGACGTCCAGTTCGCCGTGCAGTACACGCTTTCCTCCGGCCGAGATTTCCTGCTCAACGTGCGCAACCCCGACGAGTCGGTGCTGCAGGCGGCCGAGACCGCGATCCGCCAGGTGGTCGGTGTGCGCCGCATGGATTCCGTGCTCTACGAAGACCGCGGCGGGGTACAGGCCGACGTGCTGAAGGTGATGCAGAGCCTGCTCGACCGCTACAACCTGGGCATCCTGATCAGCAACGTGACGATGCAGTCGGCGCAGCCGCCAGAGCAGGTGCAGGCCGCGTTCGACGATGCGGTGCGTGCCGGGCAGGATCGCGAGCGTCAGAAGAGCGAAGGCGAGGCGTATGCCAACGACGTGATTCCCAGGGCGCGGGGCGCGGCAGCGCGCCTGGCCGAGGAGGCCGAAGGATATCGCCAGCGCGTGGTCGCCACGGCCGAGGGCGAGGCAACCCGCTTCCGGTTGGTGGTCGAAGAGTACAACCGTGCGCCCCGGGTCACCCGAGACCGTCTCTACATCGATGCGATGAATACGGTCATGACCAATGCGACCAAGGTCGTCGTCGACCAGCGCCAGGGCAGCAACCTGCTGTTCCTGCCGCTCGACAAGCTGATCGCCTCGGTCGGTGCCACGGCGCCGGCGGTGAACCCCGGCGACCCGACCGCGACGCCGGCAGCCGCTGCGAAGCCCGCCCCGACCGAACCGGCCGCGGCGTCCCCCGAAACCGCACGCTCTCGTGATGCGTTCCGCAGCCGCGAGAGGGAGCAGCGTCAATGAAGCCGACCGTATCCCTGACCCTCGTGGTCGCCCTGATCGTGCTGATCGCCTTGAGCATGAGCGTGTTCGTCGTCGACCAGCGGCAGACGGCCATCGTGCTGCGCCTGGGCACGATCGCGCAGGTAGTCGAATCGCCCGGGCTGAAGTTCAAGATCCCGGTCCTCGATTCGGTGCGCTACTTCGACAAGCGCATCCTCACGATCGATGCGCCCGAACCCGAGCGCTACCAGACGTCCGAGAAGAAGAACGTGCTGGTCGATTCGTTCGTGAAGTGGCGCATCGTCGACGTGCGACAGTATTTCATCGCCGTGCAGGGCAACGAGGCAGCCGCAGTCAACCGCCTGTCGCAGACCATCAACTCTGCGCTGCGGTCGGAATTCGGCTCGCGTACGGTCAACGACGTGATTTCGGGCGAGCGCCAGAAGATCACCGAAATGGTCCGCGAGCGCGCCGACAAGGATGGCCGGGCGATCGGCATCGAGGTGGTCGACGTGCGCATCAAGCGGGTCGACTACACGCAGGAGGTCAGCGAGTCGGTCTACCGGCGCATGGAAGCCGAGCGCAAGAGCGTGGCGAACGAACTGCGGTCGACCGGGGCGGCGGAGGGCGAGAAGATCCGTGCCGATGGTGACCGGCAGCGCGAGATCATCCTCGCCGAGGCCTTCCGCGACGCGGAGCGGATACGCGGCGAGGGCGATGCGAAGGCATCGGCGCTGTACACCGCGGCGTTCCAGTCGAATGCGGAGTTCTTTGCGTTCTACCGGAGCCTCGAGGCCTACAAGCGCAGCTTCGCCGGCCGGAACAACGTGTTCGTCCTGGAGCCCAATTCGGAGTTCTTCCGCTACTTCCGTTCGCCCGGTTCGCCCCAGAAGTGACAAGCCGGACAGCTGTTGGCGGCTGAGCCTGCATGGAGCCGGGTACCTTACTGCTGCTGGCGATCGCGCTGATGCTGGTCCTGGAAGGGCTGCTGCCCTTCCTCGCCCCGAGGCTGTGGCGAGAGACCTTCACCCGGCTGGTGTCCCTGCCCGACAACCAGCTGCGCTTCGTCGGGCTCACCTCGATGCTGGCTGGCGTACTGATCTTGTACTGGGTCCATTAGAATAGGCGGTTCGCGCCGCGCCGGCCTGCATCCTGCGGGCAGGCCCGGTATCGTCCCGTCACGCCCATCGATCCAGACCATGCGCAACTGGCAGCTGCCCGCCCACATCGAAGACATTCTTCCGCCGGAAGCGCAGCGGGTCGAGTCGCTGCGTGGCCGACTGCTGGAGCTGTTCCGCACGCGTGGCTACCAGGTGGTGATGCCGCCGCTGCTCGAGTACGTCGACTCGCTGCGGGTGGGAACCGGCGTCGACCTGGACCTGCGCACCTTCAAGCTGGTCGACCAGTTGTCCGGGCGCCAGATGGGTGTGCGCGCCGATATCACGCCCCAGGTGGCCCGCATCGACGCATACCTTGCCCAGCGCGAAGGCGTGGCCCGCTACGCCTACTGCGGCAGCGTGCTGCATGCGAGGCCGGCGACGGACAATGCCCGGCGCGAGCTGCTCCAGCTGGGAGCGGAACTGTTCGGCCATGCGTCGGTCGAGAGCGACGTCGAGGTGCAGCAGTTGATGCTGCGTGCACTGTCGCTGGCAGGGGTCCCCGACGTGCACCTCGACCTCGGGCACGTGGCCGTCTTCCGTACGCTCGTCGCGCGCGCCGGCATCGACGCTACGCTCGAGTCCGCGCTGTTCGCCGCGCTGCAGGGCAAGGACGTGCCTGAAGTCCGGGCGCTCACCGAGGTCGTGGCCTCCCCCTGGCGGGAGGCGCTGCGCAGGCTGCCGGAACTGTATGGCGATCGTAGCGTGCTCGATGCGGCCGCGCGCGAACTGCCGGCGCTGCCCGAGATTTCCCGCGCGCTGGGGGAACTGACCGCGATGGCCGATGCTACGGCGCCGGGTGCCGCGACGCTGCATTTCGACCTGGCCGAACTGCGCGGCTATCATTATCACAGCGGGGTGGTATTCGCGGCATACACTGCCGGACATGCCACCGCGATCGCGGCAGGCGGGCGCTATGACGAGGTCGGTCGCGCCTTTGGTCGGGCTCGCCCGGCGACCGGTTTCAGCCTCGATCTGCTCGAGGTGTCGACCATCGTCGGCGCCGAGCCCGCCACCGGCGCGGTAATCGCGCCGACGGGCACGGACGCGGCGCTGCTGGCGGCGATCGAGGCGCTGCGTGCGACGGGTGAAATCGTCGTGATGGACCTGCCCGGAGACCAGCGGCCGATAGCGGAGCTCCGTTGCAGGCGGGCGCTGGTCCTGCGCGACGGCTGCTGGCTGGTCGAACCCATCTAGCGACAGGCGCGGCGCGTATGCTCCGCCGCGCACCGAACGAACAACTGCATAAGAATCTCGAGGCGGAACTCATGGGCAGAAACGTCGTTGTGATCGGTTCCCAATGGGGCGACGAGGGCAAGGGAAAGATCGTCGACTGGTTGACCGACCATGCGCAGGGGGTGGTGCGTTTCCAGGGCGGCCACAACGCAGGGCACACACTGGTGATCGGCGGCCGCAAGACGGTGCTGCGGTTGATCCCGTCCGGCATCCTGCGCGAAGGCGTCGAGTGCTACATCGGCAATGGCGTAGTGATCTCGCCCGATGCGCTGATCAAGGAGATCGTCGAACTCGAGGCCGCCGGCGTCGAACTGCGCTCCCGGCTGCGCATCAGTGAAGCCTGTCCGCTGATCCTGCCGTACCACGTCGCGATCGACCATGCGCGCGAGGCTGCGCGTGGCGAGAACAAGATCGGCACCACCGGGCGCGGCATCGGTCCGGCCTACGAGGACAAGGTTGCCCGGCGTGCGCTGCGCGTGCAGGACCTCTTCTACCGCGAGCGCTTTGCCTCCAAGCTGGGTGAAGTGCTCGACTACCACAACTTCATGCTCAAGCATTACTTCAAGGCACCCACGGTCGACTTCCAGCGGACGCTGGACGACACCATGCTGCTCGCCGAGAAGCTCAAGCCGATGGTGGCCGACGTGCCGCGCATGCTCTACGACGCACACCGCGCCGGCAGGAACCTCCTGTTCGAGGGGGCGCAGGGTACGCTGCTCGATGTCGATCACGGCACCTATCCGTTCGTCACCTCGAGCAACTGCGTGGCCGGCGCTGCGGGTACCGGCTCGGGCATGGGGCCGCACCTGTTGCACTACGTGCTGGGTATCACCAAGGCATACACGACGCGCGTCGGTTCGGGGCCTTTCCCGACCGAGCTCGACGACGACATCGGCCGCCACATCGCGGCTCGTGGCAACGAGTTCGGTTCGGTCACCGGCCGGCCGCGCCGTTGCGGCTGGTTCGATGCCGCGGCGATCAAGCGCGCCATCCAGATCAACGGGCTGTCCGGGCTGTGCGTGACCAAGCTCGACGTACTCGATGGCATGGAGTCGTTGCAGATCAACGTCGGGTACCGGATCGACGGGCACGAGGTCGACATCCTGCCGTTCGGTGCAGAGAACCTTGCTCGCTGCGAGCCGATCTACGAGGAAGTCGCAGGGTGGAGCGACAGCACCGTCGGCATCCGCACCTACGACGCGTTGCCCGAGGCCGCGCGCAACTACCTGAAGCGCATCGAGGCGATCTGCGGCGTGCCCATCGACCTGATCTCCACCGGGCCCGACCGCGACGAGACGATCGTGATGCGCCATCCGTTCAACGCCTGAGCATCCGCAGCTCCGGTCCAACGTACCTGCTGACAGCCAAGATGGCCGACCTTCACATATCCTGGGATGACTACCACCGCGACAACGAGCGCCTCGCGTGCGACGTGCTGCGTTCCGGCTGGTCGTTCGACCAGATCGTCTGCATCGCCCGGGGCGGCCTGCGGGTGGGCGACACGCTGTCGCGGATCTTCGACATCCCGCTGGCCATCATCTCGACCCAATCCTATGGCGGTGAAGCCGGCACGGTGCGCGGGCATATCCGCGTGGCCGAACACCTGACCATGACCACCGCCCGCCTGGGCACGCGCATCCTGCTGGTCGACGATCTCGTCGATTCCGGCATCACGCTCGACGTGGTCAAGCGCCACCTCGAAGAGGCATACGCTTCCACCGAGGAGGTGCGTACGGCCGTGCTCTGGTACAAGGCGGTGTCCATCGTCAAGCCTGACTACTTCGTGCACTACCTGCCGGAGAACCCCTGGATCCACCAGCCGTTCGAGCGCTACGACCTGATGGATCCGGAGAGCCTGCTCGACGCAGCCGGCTGAGCGGGCCGCAGGCTGCTGCAGTCAACGCAATCGCCGGCATTGATGAACTGGAATGCCGTTTGCTTCGCCGCTGTTCGTCCGAGACCGTTCGTCCCGGATCTCTTGCTCGTGGAAAACCGATGACCAAGCCTGACGTCTCATCCGCACGACGCCTGTCGCCCTCGGCGGCGCTGCTGCTGGCCTTGCTTGCCTTGCCCGCTGGTGGAGCACTCGCTCAGGAGTTTCCATCCAAGCCGGTGCGCCTGGTGGTCACCTTCACGCCGGGGGGCGGCGCCGACACGACCGCACGCGTGTTCGGCGAGCGGTTGTCCGAGCTCTGGAAGCAGCCCGTCCTGGTCGACAACCGCGCGGGTGCAGGTGGTTCGATCGGCGCCGAGGTGGTGTACCGCGCCCCGGCTGACGGCTATACCCTGCTGCTGGGTACGAACACCCACATCATCAACCAGGTCGTGTACTCGAAGCTGCCGTTCGACTTCACCAAAGACTTCACCTCGCTCGCGATGGTCACGTCCGCTCCAATGGTGATCGCCGTCAATCCGGCGAAGGTCGCCGCACAGAACGTGCGCGACTTCACCTCGATGCTGGTGAAGGCGCCGGGCAAGTTCTCCTATGCGAGCTGCAACGTCGCCAGCCCGCACCACTTCGGGATGGAGATGTACAAGTTCGCGATGAAGATCGACGCGATGCATATCCCGCACCGCGGCTGCGGGCCGGCGGTGGCCGATGCGGTAGCCGGACAGGTCGACATCGTGGTCGCGACGCTGCCGCCGGCCGTGCCGTTCTTCGCGACCGGGCGCCTGCGGCCGATCGGGGTGCTCAGTGCGCAGCGCTCGTCCTCAGCGCCCGAGATCCCGACGTTGCGCGAGTCGGGCATCCCGGAACTGAAGGACTTCTCGCTCGAGGCCTACTACGGATTCATGGCACCGCCGAAGACGCCGGCCGGGGTCGCCGGGAAGATCGAGGCGGACGTGCTGAAGGTCGCCGCCTTGCCCGAATTGCGTACCAAGCTGTCCGGCGCAGGCATGGACATGATGGTGCTCAATGCCGCGGCGATGACGAAACTGATCCGATCCGACTTCGAGAAGTACCAGAGGGCAGGCAAGGCGGCGAACATCAAGCCGGAGTAGCCCGAGGATCCTTGCGCCTGACGCACGGGCGTGCAGGATATCCCCGCAGGGTCATGTTCATCCCAGTGCCGCAATGATGCGGTCACGGGTCAGCGGCAGGTCGCGCACGCGAACGCCGAGTGCATGGGCGAGTGCGTTGGCCACCGCCGCAGCGGTCGGCCCGGTCGGCGTCTCGCCGGCGCCGAGCGGCTCCTCGTCGCGCCGGTCGATCAGGTGCACCTCGACCTGCGGCACTTCAGAGAACGTCAGCACCGGATAGGTCTCCCAGTCGCGCGACAGGATGCGCTCTCGGTCGAACTGCACCTGTTCCTTCAGCGTCCAGCTCAGTGCCTGCAGGATGCCACCTTCGGTCTGGTTCAGGATGCCGTCCGGGTTGATCGCGAGGCCGACGTCGACCGCAGCCACCATGCGCGTGACCCTGAACTCGGGCTCGAGCACGATCTCGGCGACGATTGCGATGTAACCGTAGCCGTTCTTGTACTGGGCAAACGCGATGCCGCGGCCCTTCGTGCCGTCGCTCCGTTCGTTCGGCACCCAGCCGGCCTTCTGCGCGGCCAGCTCGATCACCGCACGGGCGCGCGGGTTCTCCATGTGACGCAGTCGGTACTCGACCGGGTCGGCGCCGCATGCCTCGGCCAGTTCGTCGATGAACGACTCGCCGGCGAACACGTTCGCATAGGCACCGAGCGCACGCAGCGTGGAGGCGCGCAGCGGCAGTTCCTCGACCCGGTGCGCGATGACCTTCTGGTTGGGCAGCGCATAGATCACTTCGGCGTTGCGTGCCATGCCGCCGCCGCCGGACATCGCCGGATCGCCCTGCGGGATCCGCGGCACCGGCTTCTCGAGGTGCCAGGCAGCGAGCAGCGACACGCTCGGTTCGGTGGTGACTACCACGCCCGGGCGCTGGGTATGCCCGTTGCTCCACAGGTCGAGCGACCAGTCGACGATGTTGCCGTCGCCGTCGACCGAGGCGCGGGTTTTCACCACCATTGCCGGGCCGAGCGGTTCCCAGGCGAACTCGTCGTCGCGCATCCACTGCAGCATCACCGGCCGTCCCGGCACCGCGCGCGCGAGCAGCACCGCGTCGAGTGCCGCATCGTCGGCACCGTTGTGGCCGTAGCAGCCGGGACCGTCCACGTGGTGCGCGACCACCGATTCGACCGGCAGGTTGAACACCTCGGCCAGTTCGCGCTGCAGGGGGAACACGCCCTGGCTGTGCGTCCAGACCTCGATGCCGCCGGCCTCGAAGGTGGCCAGAGCCGAGGAAGGGCCGAGCGAGGCGTGGGCAATGTAGGGCTTGGAGTAGCGCGCTTCGAACGTCTTTGCCGCCCGGGCGAGGGCGGCGGCGTCGCGGCGCTCGACGATCACCGTGTCGGTGGTGTCACGGGTCTCGATGAAGCGGTATATGTCTGCGGCATCGGTCGGGATCGGCTGCTCGGTCCAGCACGACCCGGCGATCATCGCCTTGCGGGCCTTCACGGCCTGTTCCTCGCGCTCGGCGACCACGCCGAGGAAATCGCCGTCGCGCACGACCGCCAACACCCCGGGCATCGCGCGGATCGCGGCCTCGTCGATCGACACCAGCTTCGCGCCGAACGACGGCGGACGCGCGACCCGGCCATGCAGCATGCCGGGCAGCTTCATGTCGGCGACGAAGCGCGGCTGGCCGGTGAGCTTGTCGGGGATGTCGAGCCGGCGCGCGTTGCGGCCGACCACGGTGTAGCGGGCGACCGGCTTGGGCGGTACCTGCCCGGTGGCCTCGCGCGCGAGCAGGTCCGCATGCGGCAGGTCCCAGTAACTGGTTTCGCGGATACGGTCGGCGCCGGTGATCCTGCCTTCCTCGACGACCAGCCGGTCGGCGGGGATGTCGAGGCGACGCGCGGCCTCGGCGAGCAGCAGCGCCCGCACCTCCGCGCAGGCCGAGCGCATCGCGCTGCCGCCTTCGGAGATCGAACGGCTGCCGGAGGTATGACCTTCGTCCGGCGTGAGCCGGGTGTCGGCATCGACGATACGCACCTGTTCGAACGTCAGGTCGAGTTCGTCGGCGGCGATCTGGGTGATCGCGGTGATGATGCCCTGGCCCAGTTCGACGCGACCGGTGAACACGGTGACGGTGCGGTCTTCGTTGAACTTCACCCAGCGGTCGAGCCGCGGGTTCGCCGACAGCATCGGCGGTACCTTGAGGGGGGCGCTCATGCCGGGGCTCCGGTGCGGGCTGCACGCTGTATCGCGCGGAGGATTCGGGCCTGCGTACCGCAGCGGCACAGGTTGCGATCCATTGCCTCCTTGATCTGGTCGAGCGTGGGGTCGGGCGTGCGCTCGAGCAGGGCAGTGGCCGACATCAGCATGCCGGAGATGCAGTAGCCGCACTGCACCGCCTGTTCGTCGAGGAATGCCTGCTGCAGCCGGGACATCGCGCCGCCCGAAGCCAGCCCCTCGACGGTGGTGACTGTCTTGCCGGCCGCGGCCCAGAGTGGCGTATCGCAGGCGTTGACCGCATGGCCGTCGAGCAGTACGGTGCAGGCGCCGCATTGGCCCAGTCCACAGCCGAACTTCGCGCCCTTCAGGTCGAGATCGTTGCGCAGCACGTACAGAAGCGGGGTATCGGGTTCGGTGCTGACCGAGTGATCGGAACCGTTGACGGTGAAGCGGGTGGGTTCGGGTAGACTCATCGCGTATCTGTGAAGGCGGGAAGAAGTTGGTCATGCATACGTCGGGAGTAGAAATGAAATCGCCTGCAGGCACAAGCGGCCGCAGCCCGATTGCACCGCGACGGCGTCCGCGCCCGCCTGCCAGCCCCCTCGCCGTTGCGATGGCTGCGATGCTGCTGATCGGCCTGCCGCTCGCGATGCCGGGCAACGCCGGGGCGCAGGCTTTTCCGTCGAAGCCGGTGCGCTGGGTCGTGCCGTACGCCCCGGGCGGCAACACCGACATGATTGCGCGCGTGATCGGTGCCCGGATGAGCGAGACGCTCGGCCAGCAGGTGGTGGTCGAGAATCGCGCCGGCGCTGCCACGCTGATCGGTGCGGAGTACGTGGCACGCGCTGCGCCCGACGGCCACACGATGTTGCTCGCGACGAGCACGACGCTGGCGATCAACCCGCACCTGTACCGGAAGCTTCCGTACGACCCGGTCGCCGACTTTGCGCCGATCACGTTGATCGCGCGCGTGGCGATGGTGCTGGTCACGCATCCGTCGCTGCCGGCGAAGACCGCGAAGGAACTGGTCGCGCTCGCTAAGGCACGGCCGGGGCAGATCGCCAACGGCACCCAGGGACTGGGCAGTCCGTCGTACATGGCGTCCGAACTCTTCAAGAGCGCTGCCGGCATCTCGCTGATCGACGTGCCCTACAAGGGCAGCGGTCCGGCGGTACCCGACCTGATGGGCGGGCAGATCGCGATGCTGTTCGACAACACCAGCCTGAACTTCGTGCGCGCCGGGCGCCTGCGTGCGATCGCGCATACCGGGGAGAAGCGGTTGGCGGTCGCGCCCGAGGTTCCGACGATGGTCGAGTCGGGATTCCCCGGCGTGGTGTTCTATTCGTGGCAGGGCGTGGTCGCACCGGCGAAGACGCCGCCTGACATGGTCGCCCGGCTCAATGCCGAGGTGGTGCGGGCGCTGAAGCTCGCCGACGTGCAGTCGAAGATCACCGCCGAGGGTGCCGAGATCCTCGCCGTCGGTCCGCGCGAGTTCGGCGACTACATCCGCAGCGAGATCGTGCGCTTCGGCAAGGTGATCCGCGACGCAGGCGTGAAGCCCGAATAACCGACGGCAGTGCAGCGCGGTCTTCCGCAGGGCTGCAGCCGCATTCGTACCGGAGGCAGCATGCAGCAGGCAATCGACGTCCACTCCCACATGCTGTGCGAGGAATGGATGACCCTGTTCCGCGCGCACAGTGGCTCGCGCTTCACGATCCGCCAGGTCACTGGCGGCAAAGAGGTGATCCACTACGACGGCATCGCGTTCATGACGCCGGAAGAGTGCATGTTCGACTACGGGCAGCGGATCCAGGCGATGGACGAGGCCGGCGTCGGCATGGCGGTGCTGTCGCTGACCGGCCCGAACGTTTACTGGGGCGACGAGGCGGCCAGTTCGCGCGCCGCACGCGCGATCAACGACAGCTTCGCGCAGGCGCAGTCCGAGCATCCGTCGCGGCTGCGCTGGATCGCGTCGTTGCCGTTCCAGTACCCGGAACGCGCGATCGAGGAACTTGCGCGCTCGATCGATGCCGGTGCTTGCGGCGTGATGGTGCTCGGAAACATCGGCGGCGAGTCCCTGACCGCAGAGCGGTTCGCGCCGGTCTGGGCCGAGATCGACCGGCGTGGGCTCCCGGTGTTCCTGCACCCGACCGTGCCCTGTGGCTGTGCCGAGATGGACATGGCGATGTACCAGTTGTCGGCATCGGTCGGCTTCACCTTCGACTCGACGCTGGCCGTCACCCGGATGATCTTCGACGGCTTCTTCGATCGACTCCCCAACCTGAAGCTGATCGTTGCGCACGGTGGCGGTACGCTGCCCTTCCTCGCGCCGCGGCTCGATCGCTGCCACGAGGTGATCGCGTCGGCGCGCACCCGCATCGCCGAGCGGCCGAGTACCTACCTGAAGCGCATCTATGCCGACTCGGTGCTCTATTCGCACGAGGCGCTGCGCGACACCGTCGAGGTGTTCGGGGAGGATCATGTGCTGTTCGGCAGCGACTATCCGCATAACATCAGCGACATGGTGGGGATCCTGGCACGCATCGATGCGCTGCCCGGGATGCTCCGCGACAAGATCCGCGGCGCCAATGCGCAGCGGGTGTTCGGCATCTGAGTGGAAAGTGGACGGACTCCGGGGGACGGCAAGCAATGGATCTGATGAAGGTTGAAGTGCGCGACGGCATGCAGGTGGAGTGGAACGTACCGATCACCATGGACGACGGCGTGGTGCTGCGCGCCGACGTGTTCCGCCCGCTCGGAGGTGGGCATCATCCGGTGATCCTGAGCAGTGGCCCTTATGCGAAAGGACTCGAATTCAAGGAAGGCTACCCCGCCAACTGGGCACGGCTGGTCAAGTCGGCGCCGGAAGTGCTCGAAGGTTCCAGCAACAAGTACCAGACCTGGGAGCTGGTCGACCCCGAGAAGTGGGTGCCGGACGGCTATGCCTGCGTGCGGGTCGACTCGCGTGGCGCCGGCTGCTCGCCGGGGGTGATCGACTGCTGGTCGGCACGCGAGGCGGTCGACCTTGCCGCCTGCATCGAGTGGGCGGGCGCCCAGGGCTGGAGCAACGGCAAGGTCGGCGTGAACGGCATCTCGTACTACGCGATGAACCAGTGGCAGGTCGCCGGCCTGCGCCCGAAGCACCTGGCTGCGCTGTGCCTTTGGGAAGGCTCGTCCGACTACTACCGCGAACTTTGCCGCCACGGCGGCATCCTGTGCGATTTCCTCGATTCGTGGTACCGGCGGCAGGTCACCTCGGTGCAGTACGGCGTCGGCGAGCGCGGCGCGAAGAGTGCGGTGACCGGCGATCCGGTCGCCGGCCCGGTCACGCTGTCCGAGGCCGAACTGGCCGCCAATCGCGTCGATCTCGGCGGCGAGGCACGCAACCGGACGCTCGTCGACGACTACTACCGCGCCCGCATGCCGGATTTCGAGAAGATGGAGACGCCCATGCTCTCCTGCGCCAACTGGGGCGGCATGGGGCTGCATACCCGCGGCAACTTCGAAGGCTTCCAGCGCGCCGCTTCGTCGCAGAGGTGGCTGGAGGTGCACGGTGACACCCACTTCACGCACTTCTACAGCAACTACGGCATCGCGCTGCAGAAGCGCTTCTTCGGCCACTTCCTGAAAGACGAGGACACCGGGTGGGCACAGCAGCCGAAGGTCTCGCTCAACGTGCGCCACCCGGGCGAGCGGTTCGTGCTGCGCGGCGAGGACGAATGGCCGCTCGCACGCACGCAGTACACACGGTACTACCTCGATCCGCAAGGCATGGGTTTGTCTACCGACGTGCCGGCGCGGGGCGGCAGGCTCGACTACGAGGCGATGGGCGACGGTCTCACCTTCCTTTCTCCGGCGATGACCGAGCCGCTCGAGATCACCGGTCAGGTCGCCGCTCGCCTGTGGCTGTCGTCGACGACCCGCGATGCCGACGTGTTCCTGGTGCTGCGGGTGTTCGACCCGTCCGGTCGCGAGGTCACCTTCATCGGATCGAACGATCCGCGCACGCCGGTCGGCCTCGGCTGGCTGCGCGCGTCGCAGCGCAAGGTCGACCCGGCGCTGAGTACGCCGTCGCGCCCATGGCATCCGCACGACGAGGCCTGGCCACTGCAGCCCGGGGTGCCGGTGCCGCTGGATGTCGAGATCTGGCCGACCTGCATCGTCGTGCCGGTGGGCTACCGGTTCGGGTTGACCGTGCGCGGGCATGACTATGCGTTCGACGGCACCGATTTCGGCGTCGCGAACGCCGCATACCCGATGAAAGGCGTTGGCCCGTTCACCCATGACGATCCGGTCGACCGGCCAATGGATGTGTTCGGCGGCGCCAATACGCTGCATTTTCCGGCCGACGACGCGCCTTTCCTGCTGCTGCCGGTGATTCCTGCCCGGTGATCGAGCCAACGCTGCGCCGGGACATGCATGCCGGCGCAGCCGACAACCGGCCTGCAGGTGTTACCCTGCGCGCTGGATCTTCGTCGAATCGATGCCGGGCGGGTTCACGCCCGAGCCGCCGGTGCCACCGTCCACCAGGGAAACCCTGGCTGGACCTGCCTACGGATCCCGGAGAGATCTCACTCCGGGAAACGATGGTGCCGAGAAGAGGACTCGAACCTCCACAGTGTTGCCACCGCCAGGACCTGAACCTGGTGCGTCTACCAATTCCGCCATCTCGGCATGTCGGCCGAGGAATGTATTCAACCACGCAGGCTTTGTCAATTGAACTCTCAATATCGTCGTCGCTCCGGACTCCGGACGTCGAATAAACCGGTCTTCACGACCATCGTTCCCGAGCGGGACAAGATCCTCGAAGCCCTGCGCGAAGCGGGCGTGCCGATGGAGCCGGAACGGCTGTCGGAAATCCTGGAGGTCGCCCCGGAGTCCGCCGAAGGATTCTCGCGCCGCCTGGCGGCCATGGAGCGCGAAGGCGAGGTGATCGCCAATCGCCGCGGCGCGCTCGGGCTGCCCTCGAAGATGGACCTGATCCGGGGCCGTGTGCAGGGCCACCCGGATGGCTTCGGTTTCCTGGTGCCGGACGATGCGACCGGCGACCTGTTCCTCGGCCCCGCCGAAATGCAGAAGGTGCTGCACGGAGACCGCGTGCTCGGCCGCGAGGTGGCGGCACCGCGGCGCGGCAAGCGTGAAGCGGTGGTGGTCGAGGTGCTCGAGCGCGCCAACCAGCGCGTGGTCGGGCGGCTGGTGGTCGAACACGGAGTGCGCTTCGTGGTCGCGGAAGACCGCCGGGTGAGCCAGGACATCCTGGTCTCGCCGGACGACTCTTTCCCGGCCAGGGCCGGGCAGGTGGTGGTGGCCGAGATCATCGAACAGCCGTCGCGCCACAGCCAGCCGATCGGGCGCATCGTCGAGGTGCTCGGCAACTATGCCGATCCGGGCATGGAGATCGAGATCGCGCTGCGCAAGCACGACCTGCCGCATGTGTTCACCGCCGAGGTCGAGACACTCGCGGGCAAGTTCCCGAAGGCGCCGCGCAAGACCGACCTGCGCGGCCGCGTCGACCTGCGCGAACTGCCGCTGGTGACCATCGACGGCGAGACCGCGCGCGATTTCGACGATGCGGTGTACTGCGAGCCGGTGCTGCGGCCCGATCCGGGCAAGCCGGCGGCCAAACGCGCGCGCCGTTCGATCGCGCAGACGGTCAGCGACATGGTGAAGGATGCGACTGGCTACGGGCAGGCGCCCGCCGTGCCGGGCAGCGGCCTGAGCGGTCGCAAGGCGGTGCCCGATGCCGCGTACAAGCTGTTCGTCGCGATCGCCGACGTCGGCCACTACGTGAAGCCGGGCGATGCGCTCGACACCGAGGCACTGGCGCGCGGCACGTCGGTCTACTTCCCGCGCCGGGTGATCCCGATGCTGCCCGAGGCGCTGTCCAACGGCCTGTGTTCGTTGAACCCGAACGTCGATCGGCTGTGCATGGTGTGCGAGGTCGACGTGGGTGCAGACGGCAGCCTGCTCGCCTATCAGTTCTACAACGCCGTGATGAACTCGAAGGCGCGACTCACCTACACCGAGGTGGCCGAGATCCTCGACGGCAGCCCGATGGCGCACGCGAAGAATTATCGTGACCTGGTGCCGCACCTGAAGGCGCTGGAAGCCGTCTTCCGGGTGCTGCTGAAGGCACGCGCGCAGCGCGGCGCGATCGATTTCGAATCGTCAGAGACGAAGATGGAGTTCGACGACAACGGCAAGATCCACCGGATCGTGCCCGTCGAGCGCAACGATGCGCACCGGTTGATCGAGGAATGCATGCTGGCGGCCAACGTCTGCGCCTCGCAGTTCCTCGCGAGCCACAGCCATCCGATGCTCTACCGCATCCATGCCGGCCCGAAGAAAGACCGTCTGGAGTCGCTGCGCGAGTTCCTGCGCGGCTTCGGCCTGTCGATCGGTGGCGGCGAGTCGCCGCATGCGCGCGACTATGCCCGGGTGCTCGAGCAGATCCGCGACCGGCCGGACCGGCTGCTGCTGCAGACGGTGATGCTGCGCTCGCTGGCGCAGGCGGTGTACAGCCCGGACAACATCGGACACTTCGGGCTTGCCTACGACGGCTACGGGCATTTCACCTCGCCGATCCGCCGTTATCCCGACCTGTCGGTGCACCGCGCGATCAAGGCGGTGCTGCAGAAGAAGACCTACAAGCCGACCGGAATGGACTGGACACAACTCGGCCAGCACTGTTCCCAGGTCGAGCGCCGGGCCGACGATGCGTCGCGCGAAGTCGAGGCCTGGCTCAAGTGCTTCTACATGCTCGACCGCGTCGGCGAGAGCTTCAGCGGCACGATCAGTGGGGTCACTTCGTTTGGCGCCTTCGTGACGCTCGACGACCTGCATGTCGACGGGCTGGTGCACATCTCCGAACTGGGTACCGACTACTTCCACTTCGATGCGATCCGCCACCAGTTGCTCGGCGAACGCACCGGCCAGCGCTACCGGATCGGTGACCGCATCGGCGTCCAGGTGGTGCGGGTCGACCTGTCCACCAGCAAGATCGACTTCGTACTCGCACCCGGCACGCAGTTGAAGGGGCCGCTCGCCGCCAGCGGCGCTCGTGCGGGCAAGGACGCGAAGGAGGGCAGGGCCGCTGGCGCGCCGCCGCCCGCTGCCGCGTCGAAGGGTGGGAAGAAGCGGCGATGAGCGCGCCGCTGCGGACGCTGTCCGGGCTGCATGCGGTCACCGCCCGGCTGCGCGCCGCACCGCAGTCGATCCGCGAGCTCTATGTCGATGCGAAGCGCGCCGACGGCCGCACCCGCGACCTGCTGGCGCTGGCGGCGGAGAAGTCCGTCCGCGCGATGGCGGTCGATGCGGCGCGCCTCGACGCGCTGTCCGGCGGCTCGGCGCGCCACCAGGGCGTGGTCGCGCGTATCGATGGCGACAGCCGGCGCAGCGTGCACTTCGACGACCTCGTCGAGGACCTGCCGCAGAACCCGCTGCTGATCGTGCTCGACGGCGTACAGGACCCGCACAACCTCGGTGCCATCCTGCGCGTGGCCGATGCGATGGGTGTCGATGCGGTGATCGCGCCGAAGGACCGCGCTGTGGGTATCACCGCCACGGTGGAAAAGGTCGCCTCCGGTGCCGCCGAGACGGTTCAGTACGTGACCGTGACCAACCTGGCGCGCGCGATCGACGCGCTGAGGGCGCGCGGTATCTGGTGCATCGGCGCCGACGAGGCGGGCAAGGGCGACCTGTTCGGCGCGAAGCTCACCGGGCCGCTGGCCTGGGTGATGGGCGCCGAAGGCGAGGGCCTGCGGCGGCTGACCCGGGAACGCTGCGACGAACTGATGCGCATCCCCATGTTCGGCGTGGTGGAAAGCGTGAACGTATCGGTGGCTGCAGGTATCTGCCTGTTCGAGAGCCGGCGGCAGCGGGCGGCGGCTGGGGTCAGGTCTTGATTCTTGCATGCCCTCGACTTGCCGGTCGTGCAATGCAAAACTCAAGACTTGACCCCTACCCCTGTGACGCCTACCCCTGATCCCTACCCGCCCGGCCCGATGCCCGGTTGCCTATCCGGCCGGAAACGGCCATAATCAAAGGCTTGCCTGAATTCTGAAGTTTTCCGATCGGGCAGAGCGGTACGCACATCCGAAGATATCCTTGCCTCACCGGCGTCGCATTCCGGGAGGCCCTACAGCCCACAAGGAGAATCAATGCGACATTACGAAGTCGTATTCATCGTCCACCCGGACCAGAGCGAGCAGGTTCCGGGCATGGTCGAGCGTTACAGCACCCTTATCACCAGCAAGGGTGGCCTCATCCATCGTAAGGAAGACTGGGGCCGGCGCCAGCTGACGTTCCCGATCCAGAAGATGCACAAGGCGCACTACCTGCTGATGAACATCGAGTGCGACCAGGCCACGCTCGACGAACTGGAGCACGCGTTCAAGTTCAACGATGCGGTGCTGCGCCACCTTACGGTCAAGATGACCGAAGCGGTGACCGCGCCCTCGCCGATGATGCGCGAGCCGAAGCCGTCTGCGGAAGGCCGGGATCGCGACCGCGGTGATCGTGGGGATCGGCCGCGCCGCGAGGGCCCGCGCGACAGCGCCCCGGCACCGGCGGCTGCGCCGGCCGAGGCTTCGCCTGCGCCGGCTGCCTGAGTGCAGCGCGCGAACGCTTCCATCAACCATTGATCGAGGACCGGAGCGGAGGCCGACACTGAACCGGACCGTCATCTCGGGGCGCATCGTCGAACGCGACACGTTGCGCCATACCCCCGGGGGACTGCCGATCGTGCGCTTCTGCATCGAGCATCAGTCGATCCAGGTCGAGGCCGGCAGCGAACGCGAAGTGGCTTGCAGGGTGAATGCGGTGGCCGTCGGAGACATTGCAGCACGTGTCCCGGCCGCCGGCAGCGATGAGCAGGTGGCGGTGCGCGGTTTCCTGTGCCGTGCCGGGTTGAAGGATGAACGCCTGGTGCTGCATGTGGAGGGCCTGAAGATGGCGCCGCTCCCGACCACAACGTCAGTCGACAACGTCAAACCAACATTTTCGGAGTAACAGACATGGCATTCGGAGCCCGAGGCCGCGGAAAAGGCAAGGACGACAAGAAGAAGAAGCGTGGCGGGCGGTCGCTATTCCGCCGCCGCAAGTTCTGCCGCTTCACCGCGGAAGGCATCAAGCAGGTCGACTACAAGGACATCGACCTGCTGAAGGACTTCATCAATGAGAACGGCAAGCTGATCCCGGCGCGGATCACCGGCACCAAGGCCCATTTCCAGCGCCAACTGTCGGTTGCGGTCAAGCGCGCGCGTTTCCTCGCGCTGCTCCCGTTCACCGACCTGCACTGAGAGGCCCGCGATGCAGATCATTCTCCTCGAAAAGATCGTCAACCTCGGCCAACTCGGCGACGTGGTGAAGGTTAAGGACGGCTACGCCCGGAACTTCCTGATCCCGACTGGCAAGGCCAAGCGTGCGACGCCAGCCAACCTGAAGGAATTCGAAGTCCGTCGCGCTGAACTCGAGCGTGAGTCGGAAGCCCAGCTGGCGGCTGCGCAGGCGCGCGGCCAGCAGCTCGAAGGCATGACGGTGCAGATCCGCCAGAAGGCGGGCGTCGACGGCAAGCTGTTCGGCTCGGTCACCCCGGCCGACATCACGGAAGCGCTGCGCAAGAACGACTTCCCGGTCGAGCGGACGATGATCCGCATGCCCGCGGGTCCGCTGAAGACCATCGGCGACTTCCCGGTCGTCGTGGCGCTGCATACCGACGTGCATGTGTCGATCACGGTGTCGGTGCTCGGCGAGTAATGTAATGCGCTGCCAGCCTGCGGGCTGGCGGTACAAAAAAGGGTCTCTTCGGAGGCCCTTTTTCGTTGGTTGGCAGCGTTGAGCGGACGTCGTCGGTGCGGTTGCGCCACGGCTGTCGGTGATAAGCTTTCGTCATGATCCAGATCGTTTCCGCAGAGGCATCCGACAGCGAACTGGCGGCCGTGCGCCACGCACCGCACTCGATCGAGGCGGAGCAGTCGGTGCTCGGCGGCCTGCTGCTCGACAACAACGCATGGGAGCGCATTGCCGACCTGCTCGGCGAGGGCGACTTCTACAGCGCCGACCACCGGATGATCTACAGGCATCTGGTCAAGCTGGTCGACGAGTCGCGCCCGGCGGACGTGATCACCGTCGCCGAAAGCCTGGAGCGCAACGGCGAACTCGCCAGGATCGGCGGGCTGCCCTACCTCTCCGCCCTTGCCAACAACGTGCCGACCGCGGCCAACATCCGGCGCTATGCCGAGATCGTCCGCGAACGATCGCTGATGCGCGAACTCGCCCGGGTCGGTACCGAGATCGCCGAGTCGGCCTATGCACCGAGCGGGCGTGCGGCGAAGGTGCTGCTCGACGAGGCCGAAGCCAAGGTGCTGGCCATCGCCGAGGCGGGCAAGCGTACCTCGCAGGGCTTCCTCGACCTGAATTCGCTGGTGGCCGAGGTGGTCGAGCGTATCGATCTGCTGCATGCGCGGGGCGACAGCAGCGATGTCACCGGCGTGGCGACCGGCTTCGCCGACCTCGACCGCGATACCTCGGGCATGCAGGCCGGTGACCTTATCATCGTCGCCGGTCGTCCCAGCATGGGCAAGACCGCGCTGGCGTTGAACATGGCTGAGCATGTCGCGCTGACCGAGAAGCTGCCGGTGGTGATCTTCAGCATGGAGATGTCCGGTACTCAGCTGGTGATGCGCCTTATCGGCTCCTCCGGTCGCATCGACCAGCAGCGGCTGCGCAGCGGCCGCCTCGAGGATGCCGACTGGCCGCGTCTGACCAGCGCGCTCGGTGCGCTTACCCAGGCACCGATCCTGCTCGACGAAACCGGCGCACTTACCCCGCTCGACCTGCGCTCGCGCGCGCGGCGCGCCGCACGCAGCTTCGGTGGCCGGCTGGGCCTGATCGTGATCGATTACCTGCAACTGATGAGCTCCAGCGGCAGCGAAAACCGGGCGACCGAGATTTCCGAGATCTCGCGTTCGCTCAAGGCGCTGGCGAAGGAACTGCAGGTGCCGGTGATCGCGCTGTCCCAGCTGAACCGCAGCCTGGAGCAGCGGCCCAACAAGCGGCCGGTGATGTCCGACCTGCGTGAATCGGGTGCGATCGAGCAGGATGCAGACGTGATCCTTTTCATCTACCGCGATGAAGTCTACAACCCCGACTCTGCCGACAAGGGGACGGCCGAACTGATCATCGGCAAGCAGCGTAACGGCCCGATCGGCACCGTGAAGCTAACCTTCCTCGGCAAGCACACGAAGTTCGAGAACTTCGCTCCGGTACCCGGGCGGTTTTGAAGAGTGGGGGTGGAAGAGTGCCGGGGTGGGGTCAGGTCTTGAGTTTTGCATTACGTGCAAAACTCAAGACCTGACCCCACCCCGCAAAACTCAAGACCTGACCCCACCCCGACCTGCTCCCACCCTTCTCGGCCTGTGCCGCCGCAGCCCTGGCTAGAGTCGTTCGCCCGCGAAGTCGGCCAGGCGCGACCGCTCGCCGCGGGCGAGCGTCACGTGCCCGCCGTGCGTCCAGCCCTTCATCCGGTCCACCACGTAGCTGAGGCCGGAGCTGCCTTCGGTGAGGTAGGGCGTGTCGATCTGCGCGATGTTGCCCAGGCAGACCACCTTGGTACCCGGTCCGGCTCGCGTGATCAGCGTCTTCATCTGCTTCGGTGTGAGGTTCTGCGCTTCGTCGATGATCAGGAACTTGTTGAGGAAGGTACGGCCGCGCATGAAGTTCAGCGACTTCACCTTGATGCGTGACCGGATCAGGTCGCGCGTGGCGGCGCGCCCCCAATCGCCGGCATCATCGTCGGTCTTGTTCAGCACTTCGAGGTTGTCCTCGAGGGCTCCCATCCACGGGTTCATCTTCTCCTCCTCGGTACCGGGCAGGAAGCCGATGTCCTCGCCGACCGGCACCGTCACCCGCGTCATGATGATCTCGGAGTAGAGCCTTTCGTCGAGCGTCTGTGCGAGCCCCGCCGCGAGCGTGAGCAGCGTCTTGCCTGTGCCAGCCTGGCCGAGCAGCGTGACGCAGTCGATCTCCGGGTCCATCAGCAGGTTGAGAGCGAAGTTCTGCTCGCGGTTGCGAGCGAGGACGCCCCACGTGCTGTTCTTCTGGTGCGAGTAGTCGCGGATGGTCTGCAGGATTGCGGTGTTGCCCGACTGCTCCTTCACGAGCGCATGGAATGGCCGGTCGGATTCCATCCAGACGAACTCGTTCAGGGCGAAGGCAGTGCACAGGGGCCCGTGAACCCGGTAGAAGGTGCTGCCGGCCTGCTGCCAGGACTCCATCTCCTTGCCGTGCTTCTCCCAGAAGTCGGCCGGCAGTTCGCGCACGCCGGTATAGAGCAGGTCGGTGTCTTCCAGCACCTTGTCGTTGAAGTAGTCCTCGGCGGCGAGTCCCAGCGCGCGCGCCTTGATCCGCATGTTGATGTCCTTGCTGACCAGGATCACCTGCCGGCGCGCGTTGCGCTCCTGCAGCGCCTTTACCACCGCGAGGATCTGGTTGTCGGCCTTGCCGCTGGCCGGGATCGAGGTCGGCAGCGTCGCTTCCAGCGCCTCGGTCTGCAGCATCAGGTGGCCGGTGCCCTGCCGTATACCGGTATCGGCAAGCGGGATACCCGCGCCGAGATCGGCACCGGGCGAACGTGCGATCACCTCCTCGAGGTAGCGGCTGGCCTGCCGCGCGTTGCGCGCGACCTCCGTCATGCCCTTCTTGTGATCGTCGAGTTCCTCGAGCGTGATCATCGGCAGGAACACATCGTGTTCCTCGAACCGGAACAGGCTGGTCGGATCGTGCATCAGCACGTTCGTGTCGATCACGAACAGCTTGGTCGAATGCAGCCTGGTGACGCTGGTCTGTCCGACAGGCTTGGTGCGCTGGATCATCGGTTCTCCCGGGGTTGGGGCACGGCGTGGCAGGGCACAAACGACACGCCCCCGACGGCAAAGCCGCGGGGGCGTGGAGGAATGCAGGGTGAGGGGCGCGTCGGATCAAGATTGACGGCTGCGGCGGGTGCGGCACGCCGGCGGGCAGGGGCGTACTGTCATCGGGTATCCGTCACCTTGGAAGCGCCAACCCGGGAAGTGTTCCTGAGGGTATCGATTCCGATCAGCCTACTTCAGGGTGCCTACGAATGCCAGTACCTCGTCGACATGACCCGGAACCTTCACGCCGCGCCATTCGCGCGCGATCGTACCGTCGGCCGCGACCACGAACGTGCTGCGTTCGATGCCGCGAACCTGCTTGCCGTACATGTTCTTCAGCTTCATCACGCCCCATGCCGTGCAGGCAACCTCGTCCGGATCGGACAGCAGGTCGAACGGCAGGCCGAGCTTCTCGCGGAACGATGCGTGCGACTTGAGGCTGTCGCGCGAAATGCCGACGATAGTGGCGCCGGCTTGCCCGAACCCCTCGTATTGGTCGCGGAAGCCGGAGGCTTCGGTGGTGCAGCCCGGGGTGTTGTCCTTCGGGTAGAAGAACACCACGACCGGCGCGCCGCGGGTGGCGGAAAGGTCGAAGGTGCCACCATCGGTGGAGGGCAGCTTTAGCGCGGGGGCTTTCGTCGCGGGCATGTTGTCTTCTGGAGGTTCCGGCAAAGACGAGAGTATGCCCGACGAACATTACAGCGGTCGTACCGGCGGGGGCAATCCGTGCCGTCCGTTCAGCCTGCGCCGGCCGGCAGCGCAGGCTGGCCCTGCTGCGTGATCACGGCGCGGTCGCGCGTCCAGCGATAGTCCGGAGCAGGCGCGCCGGGCGACAGGAAAGCCGGCCCCTGCAGTGCGAGCAGGCCGCTGCGGCCCGGTACCTCGCCGAATACCACTTCGTGGTGCGGCAGCTGCTCAGGCTCGAGATCGTCGCAGTAGTCGCGAAGCGACAGCACTTCATAGCCCTGCGCCTTCCAGCCTGCCAAGAGGCGTTCGAAGGCCGGTGCCAGTTTCTGTCCCTCGAGCTCGGCGTGTAGCGTGTAGACATGGCCAGTGGCGGGGCGCTCGGCGTCGGTCAGTGCCAGCAGGCGGTCCGCGACGTTGTCGGCGGTGATTCCGTCGCGCCCGATCATTTCGTCCAGCGTGGGCAGCGTGGTCGGGATCTGAGGGCAGGCAATCAGCTCGGCGTTGTATGTCGGCAGGAATGGATGGGTCCCGCGGGTGTCGGAACTGTAGCCGAAGGACAGGCGCTGGGTATTGCGCAGCGCATGCACGTTCATCTGCCAGCCGGCTGCGCCATGCGCGCGTGCCGGTGCCCCGAAAACCTCTTCGAAGCGATCGCAGGCCCGTTGCATCTCGGCTCGCGTCCATGCGTCGTCCGCGAGCGCCAGCCGGTCCTGCCAGCGGACGTGGTCCCAGCAGTGGATGCCGCATTCGAAGCCGGCGTCGCGTACGGCCTGCATCTGTTTGCGGCAACGCTCGCCGATGTCGGGGCCGGGAAGCAGGGTCCCGTAGAGCAGCGTGCGCAGCCCGTAGTGTTCCAGGACCGACGTGCGCGACACCTTGCGCATGAATCCGCGGCGGAACACGCGCCGCACCGCGCGGCCGGTGTGGTCCGGTCCCAGGCTGAACAGGAAGGTCGCTCCGGCACCGTCGCGCCGGAGCATTTCGACCAGGCGCGGCACCCCCTCGCGCGTGCCTCGGTAGGTGTCGACATCGACTTTCAGCGCAAGCTTCATCGGTTGCCGCCAGCCAGCTCACGATGCGCCTTGCCTCGACGATACAGGGGCGGCCGGCGCCTCAAGCCTGCGCCTGCATATCCTCGCAACAAGCGCCGCATCAGGCGCCGCCGTTGGTGTCGACCAGGTTCAGCCGCTTCGTGCTGCCCAAGCATTCGCGATACTTCGCCGTCGCGAGCGTCTCGCGCCGAGTGGATGCTCGCCACGCCGGCGAAGGTATCGTCGTCGATGTCGGGGCGGGTAAAGGGAAGGAAGTCCATCGAATCCCTCGATGATAACAGTGCGAGCGCCGGGCCTGAGGCAGCGGCGATCGAAGATGAAAGCGCCGAGCGGTAGCCACAGGCGGTTGCGCGGCACGCGCAGTGCCGCCAGGCGAATCGCGTTACGGCTGTTCCGTGCCTGTCGGCGCGGCCAGTGGCAGAGCGAGAATGCGCTCGACCGCCGCATCAACCGAAGCGGGGTCCACGCCGGCGAGTTCCACGACCGGTGCGTCGACATGGCTGCCGTAATTGCGGAACATCGAGCGATCGTAGGCGGCGTCGTAGTGCTCTTCCAGGAGGCTCGCGACGAAGCGCGTCCAGTCGCGGGTTTCGGCCAGCGATTGCCACTTGGCGAGGGTTTCCGCGGAATGCAGCGCGCGCAGGCACTCCAGGCGTGCCAGCAGGCGCGGAGTATCCTCGACGAGGTGCCGGTACTCGTCGATCAGCAGCCGGGTGCGTGTGTCCACCGAGGCATCGATCATCAGCGTGGGGGCCGCGCGCATGCGCGCGATAAGGGCATCGGGCACGTGCAGTGCGCCGATGCGCTTGCTTTCAGCCTCGACGAATACCGGCCGCGACGGGTCGAACCCGCGCAGCGCATCCCACACCGACGACTCGAAGCTCTTCTGGGAGGGCTGCGGTTCATCCGGCAGGCCGCCCAGCACCGACCCGCGATGGCGCGCGATCGCTTCCAGGTCCAGCACCTGGGCGCCCCTGCCAGAAAGCTCGCGCAGCAGCCGGCTCTTGCCGCAGCCGGTGCGGCCGCAGATCACGCGCCAGGCGAGGCCGTGCGGCAACTGGTCGAGTTGCTCGAGGACGCTGCGCCGATAGCTGCGGTAGCCGCCCTCGAGCTGAAGCGCTGCCCAGCCGATCTCACGCAGCACATGCGTGAACGCCCGGCTGCGCTGGCCGCCCCGCCAGCAATAGACGAGGGGCGCCCATTTCCGGGGATGGCCGGCGAAGGCCTCTTCGACATGGCGCGCGATGTTGCGAGCGGCCAGCGCGCCCCCGATCCGGCGCGCCTCGAATGCCCCCTGATGCTTGTACATCGTGCCGACGAGCGCACGCTCGAGGTCATCGAGCACCGGGCAGTTGATCGCACCGGGCACATGGTCCTCCGTGAACTCCGCGGGCGACCGGACGTCGATCACCGCATCGAAACGCGGCAGATCAGCGAGGGCGGTGCTGGTGGAGATGACGGGATCGTTCAAGGGGGCGACAGGACAGGACCGGGATTGCCGGTCGGATGCGCGAAACGAAACCGGCCCGGGACGCAGGTGGCCGTGGTGCATGCGCAGGGCTGGCGAAGTGTACACTCCCCCCACACCCGAGCGCCTGTCGAGAAACGCACACATGAGTACCCCGTCCGAAGCCGATGCCCGCCCCGTGCGCCTGAGCGAACTGTCGCACGGCGGCGGGTGAGGCTGCAAACTCACGCCGGCGGTGCTGAGCGAAATCCTTGCGGCGTCCCCTGCGACAGCAGCGGTCACGCGCGCCTTCCCGAACCTGCTGGTCGGCCGCGAGTCGAGCGACGATGCAGCGGTGTATCGGCTGAACGACAGCCAGGCGCTGATCGCGACGACCGATTTCTTCATGCCGATCGTCGACGACCCGTTCGACTTCGGACGGATCGCCGCGACCAATGCGATCTCCGACGTCTACGCGATGGGCGGCACGCCGATCATGGCGCTCGCGCTGGTCGCGATGCCAGTCGCGAAGATCGGCGCGGCGGCGGTGCAGCGCATACTGGCCGGTGGCGAGGCGGTGTGCGCCGCGGCGGGCATCCCGATCGCCGGTGGCCACAGCATCGATTCGGTGGAACCGATCTACGGGCTGGTCGCGCTCGGCCTGGTGCATCCGTCGAAGGTCAAGCGTAATGACCAGGCGCGCGACGGCGATGTCCTGGTGCTGGGCAAGGGGCTGGGCGTCGGGATCCTCAGTGCGGCACTGAAGAAGCAGGTTCTGGATGAGGCCGGCTATGCGCGGATGATCGCCAGCACCACCCAGCTCAATGCGATCGGCGCCGAACTGGCGGCACGCGACAGCGTGCATGCGCTGACCGATGTCACCGGCTTCGGCCTGCTCGGCCATGCCCTTGAGATGGCGCGCGGATCATCGCTGGTCGCATGCATCGACTGGCCATCGGTGCCGGTGCTGCCCGAGGCGCTGCCGTTCGCCGAGCAGGGCTTGGCGACAGGGGCCTCCGGTCGCAACTGGGAGAGCTATGGCGCGAACGTGACATTGCCTGCCGCGATGCCTATCTGGCAGCGCAACCTGCTGACCGATCCGCAGACCAGCGGCGGGCTGCTGGTGGCGTGCGATCCGTCGACCGCCGATGCCCTGGTAGAGGAGATGCGCGCTGCCGGCTTCGAATTCGCCGCTCGCATCGGTCGGCTGCAAGCCCCGGCGCCCGGGACGGTGCCCGGGCGGGTGCTGGTGCGCTGAGGCGCGGCGATCGCGCTGGACAGCCGGTACAGCCAGCGCGATCAGCGGGCTTTCAGTACATTGCGGATCTCGGGCCACAGCGTATCCAGCATCAACGGCTGCGCAGCGACGGTTGGGTGGATGCCGTCGGGCTGGAAGAAATCGCGCTTTTCGGCGAACGGTTCCAGGATGAACGGCACCAGCGGCGTCTTCGTGTTGCGAGCCGCCTCGACGAACACCTGCCGGAACTTCTCGCCGAACGTACGGCCATAGTTCGGCGGCAGCCTCACGCCGACCAGCAATGGCCGGGCATTGGCTTTCCGGCTGGCTGCCACCATGTATTCGAGGTTGGCTCGCGTGGTATCCAGCGATACGCCACGCAAGCCATCGTTGCCGCCGAGCGCAATCACCACGGCCTGCGGGCGGTGGCGAGCGAGTTCGGCATCGATGCGGTTTCGGCCACCGAGCGTGGTTTCGCCGCTGATGCTCGCATTGACAACCTGCCATCCGAGGTTTTCGGACTTCAGGCGGCGTTCGAGCAGGGCGACCCAGCCCGAGCCTTGCGGCAGTCCATACTCGGCGGACAGGCTGTCGCCGAACACCATCAGCACAGGCGCGGGGACGGCCGATGCCGCGATCGCGGCGGGCGCGGCGGACGGCAGCGAACACAGCAGCACGGGCAGCAGCGCAACGGCAACGTGGCGCCAGCGTACCGCAGATCGGATCGACGACAGGACGGATGACGGGATGGATGACGGGATCGACGACAACAAGCGGCACGCTCCGGCTCTGAAGGTATCCGATCTTACTAAACGGGTCGCCACCGGCGAGTCATCGCTGCTCATTCTGTCCAGCGTCAGTTTCGAAGTCGAGGCGGGCGCGTCGGTCGCCGTGCTCGGCGCCTCCGGGTCCGGCAAGACTACCCTTCTCGGGCTGCTTGCCGGGCTGGATACACCGAGCGAGGGGCGGGTCGAAGTCCACGGAGAAGACATCTTCCGGCTGGATGAAGACGGCCGGGCCGCGCTGCGCCAGCGGCTGATCGGTTTCGTCTTCCAGTCGTTCCAGCTTCTGCCGGCACTGACCGCACTCGAGAACGTGATGTTGCCGCTCGAACTGGCCGGGCGTTCGGACGCACGGGAGCAGGCGCTGCCGCTACTGACGCGGGTGGGCCTCGCCGCCCGCGTCGGCCACTACCCGAAGCAGTTGTCCGGTGGCGAGCAGCAGCGGGTGGCGCTCGCGCGTGCGTTCGTCACCCGGCCGAAACTGCTGATGGCCGACGAGCCGACCGGCAACCTCGATGCAGCCACCGGCAGCGGCGTGATCGAACTGATGTTCGAACTCAACCGGGAGCAGGGCACGACCCTGGTGCTGGTCACCCATGACGAACAGCTGGCCAGGCGCTGCAGCCGCCGGCTGCGCATCGCGGCGGGCGAACTGGTGTCCGATGAGTCCGATGCACCGATCCGGGCCGGGGGGATTGCCGATGCTGCGTCCGGCAACTCGGCGGCGTCATCCGCATGAAGGGCATGCTCATGCTGTCGGCACGACTGGTTGCGCGCGACTGGCGTGCCGGGGAACTGAGGGTGCTGGTCGCCGCGCTGGTGATCGCGATCGCCGCGGTGACCAGTGTCGGCTTCTTCTCCGACCGCGTGCGGCTGGCACTGATCGAACAGGCCAATGCACTGCTCGGGGCAGACCTGATCGTCGTGTCCGACCGCCCGCTCGCGCCGCTGCTCGTGCAGGAGGCGACGCGTCTGGGGCTGGCGCAGGCGCCAGTACTGCGCTTCCCGAGCATGGTAGTAGTCGGCGAGCGTGCCCAGCTGTCCGAAGTACGCGCCGTCGGCGACGGCTATCCGGTGAAGGGTGACATCGCGCTGTCGCCGCGCAACCTCGAGCCGGCGGTGGCTACGCGCGGCGTCCCCGCGCGGGGCACAGTCTGGGTGGATACCCGGATGGTGGCGCTGCTCGGCGTCGACGGTGGTCAGTCGGTCGATCTCGGCGATCGTTCCTTCACGATCGGCGGCGTGTTCGAGCGCGATGCCGAGGCCAGCGTCGGCTTCCTTTCGATGTCGCCGCGGATCGTGGTGAACGCGCTCGACCTGCCGGAAACGGGGCTGGTGCAGCCGTCGAGCCGGATCAGCCACCGGTTGATGCTGTCTGGCGCGCCCGCCGATATTGCGCGCTACCGGGCCTTCGTCGCGCCGCGCCTGGCACCCGGGCAGCGGGTCGAGGATGTGCGCGAGGCGCGCCCTGAACTGCGCAGTGCGATCGAGCGCGCGGAGCGTTTCCTCGGTCTGGCTGCGCTGGTCAGCGTGATACTCGCCGGGGTGGCCGTCGCGCTGGCCGCGCGACGGTTCCTGCAGCGCCATCTCGACGCCTGCGCGATGATGCGTTGCCTGGGTGCGCCGCAGCGGCAGATGATCGGCCTCTACCTCACCCAGTTCCTGCTGCTCGGCGTGATCGCCAGTGCGATCGGCTGTGCGATTGGCGCGGCCGGGCAGCAGGTGCTGGTTCAGTTGCTCGGCTCCCTCGTGTCGTCGGCACTGCCGCCGCCCACGCCATGGCCGGCGGTGAAGGGAATGGCCACCGGCGTCGTCCTGCTGCTGGGCTTCGGCCTGCCGCCGCTGATCGCGCTGGCCTCCGTGCCTACACTGCGCGTGCTGCGGCGAGACCTCGGCGCGCCCGGGCGCGGCAGCCTTCTGTCCTGGTTCGCGGCGTTCGCCGCGATCGGCTCGATGGTGATGTGGGAAGCCGCCGACCTGAAGCTGGGCTTCGCGATGCTCGGCGGAACGGTCGTGATGGTTTTGGTGTGCGCGGGCTGTGCGTGGGTCGCGATGCGTGGGGCGGGCCGTCTTCTCGGCGGTGGCCGGGGGCGCGGCGCGTTCACCTGGCGCTATGGCATCGCGAACCTCAATCGCCGTGCACTGGGCAGCATCGTACAGATGACAGCGCTCGGGCTGGGCCTGATGGCACTGCTGCTGCTGACCCTGGTCCGAGGCGAACTGCTGGACAACTGGCGACGGTCGCTGCCCGCCGACACGCCGAATCAGTTCCTCGTGAACATCCAGCCCGACCAGGTCGATGCGGTACGCGCCTTCCATGCGCGGGAGGGGCTCGCGACACCGAGCGTACAGCCGATGGTGCGCGGTCGGCTGGTTGCGCTGAACGGCCGGCTGGTACAACCATCCGATTACGCCGATGAGCGCACGAGGCGGCTGGTCGACCGCGAGTTCAACATGTCGTTCATGGCAGACCTGCCCACCGACAACCGGATCCTCTCGGGGCGCTGGTGGACCCCGGCCGACAAGGGCGCTTCGCTGCTCTCGTTCGAGCAGGGCATAGCCGAGCGTATCGGCATCCGGCTGGGCGACACGGTCGTCTACGACGTTGCCGGAACGCGCCGGGAGTTCACGGTGGCCAGCCTGCGCCGGGTCGACTGGGATTCGTTCCGGACCAACTTCTTCGTGGTCGCGTCCCCGGGCGCGCTCGATGGCCTGCCGGTCAGCTACATCACGGCATTCCGCCTCCCGGAGGGGCGCGAGGGCTTCACCAATGCGCTGATCAGGGAGTTCCCGAACCTGCTGGTGATCGATGTCGCCTCGATCCTGTCCCGGGTACAGGCGATGATCGAGCAGGTTTCGCAGGCGGTCGAGTTCCTGTTCCTGTTCACGCTCCTCGCGGGGCTGGTCGTGCTCTATGCGGCGATCGCCTCGACCCGGGACGAGCGCGTGTTCGAAGGCGCGATCATCCGTACGCTCGGCGGTTCCCGGCACCAGCTGCAGGTAGTACAGCTGGCCGAGTTCACCGCGATCGGTGCGCTGTCCGGGCTGGTGGCGGCGTTCGGTGCGAGTGCGCTCGCCTGGGCGCTGGGCCGCTTCGTGCTCGGCGTTCCATTCACCTTCGATCCCTGGGTGTGGGTATCCGGGCTCGCCGGCGGCGCAGTGCTGGTCGGCGCAGCAGGTTGGGTGGGCACGCTCGGCACGACCCGTGCGCCACCGCTGGCGACCTTGCGCCGGCTATAGCGGGCGCAGTCGCATGAGATGGGACTCGCAGCTCGCTTTGCTATACTGGCATCGCCATGTCCCCAGCGATGCCCGCGATGATGATCGAAGTCCTGCTCGCGCTGCTCGCGCTCTTCGCGCTGGTCGCGTTCACGTGGCTTGCGCTCAAGCTCGGGCAACTGCAGCGGTCGCTTGCGCGCGCGCCCGACGCACTCGCGACGCTGCTCGACGAGAAGCATCGCGCGATGCTGATCGACCTCAACCAGGCCCTTGCCGGTTCCACCGATCGCCTGTCGGTCAGTCATGCGAAGCAGGCCGACCTCGTCCGGACAGCCGTGTCCCAGGAACTGCAGCAGACACGCGAGTCGATCCAGATCCTGCAGCTCGCGCAGGGGAGGGATCTTGCCGCCAATCGCGAGTCGATGGTGCAGCGGCTGGCCGAAATGTCCGCTGGCGTGCAGTCGCGGCTCGACGGCATGCGTACCGAGACCCTGACCCGGCTGCATGAAACGCTCTCGGCGCAGGGCAGGGCGCAGAGCGAGTCCGCGCAATCGATGGTGCGCAACCTGACCCAGCAACTGGTGACGCAGGTCGATGCCCTGTCGAAATCGGTCGAAGGCCGGCTCGGCGAGATCAGTGGCAAGGTCGGCGAGCGACTGGACGACGGCTTCAAGCGGACCAACGAAACCTTCGCCAGCGTGATGGCGCGCCTGGCCACGATCGACGAGGCACAGAAGAAGATCGACGGACTCACCACCAACGTGGTCAGCCTGCAGGAACTGCTCGGCGACAAGCGCTCGCGCGGCGCTTTCGGCGAGGTGCAGCTCGAGGCGATCGTGCGCAACAGCCTGCCGCCCGGTGCATTCGAGATGCAGTGCACGCTCTCCAACCATGCGCGTGTCGACTGCCTGCTCAGGCTCCCCGAGCCGACCGGCACGGTCGCGGTCGATTCGAAGTTTCCTCTCGAGAACTACCGGGCGGGATTCGCAGCCGACCAGCCGGAAGCGGAACGGCAGGCAGCGCTGCGCCGCTTCAAGGTCGACGTGAAGAAACATATCGACGACATCGCCGAGAAGTACATCATCGGCGGCGAAACCAGCGACGGGGCGGTGATGTTCGTGCCGGCCGAAGCGGTGTTCGCCGAGATCCATGCGCACCACCCCGAACTCGTCGAGCACGCGCAGAAGCGGCATGTCTGGATCACTTCGCCGACGACGCTCATGGCCATCCTGAACACCGCACGTGCCGTGATCAAGGATTTCGAGACGCGCCGGCAGGTTCACGTGATCAAGGACGCACTCTCGAAGCTTGCGCGCGATTTCGAACGCTTCGATCATCGCATGCAGCAGCTTGCGAACCATATCCGCCAGGCAAACGACGACGTTCAGCAGGTTCATGTGAGCAGCCAGAAGATCACGCACCGGTTCCGGCATATCGAGCAGGTCGACATCGAGCGCGCACTTGGCAGCGAGCCAGTCGTGCCATTGCCGGGTGGCGTGGCGCCGGAACCGCTGCCGCAGGCTTCGCCGATGTCGCCGGTCGCGCCGGGCGGGGCCTGAGCATGGATCGCCGGGCCGTCCTTGCAGCCGCCGCTGCGCTGGCCTGCGCTGGGCTGCTCGGCGCGTGCAGCGCCCCCGATCCCGATCGGATCGCGCGCGAGCGCGAGGCCGCGGAGGCTATCGACAAGGCGGCTGCGCGCCTCTACAAGCGGCCGTTCGACGTGATCTGGGGCGCGTTGATGGCCTCGGCCGCCGAGCGCCGGATGACCGTCGTTCAGGCGGATGCGGGCAGCGGGGTGATCGAACTGCGGCATGGCGCGACGTCCACAAGTGCCGGCGAACGGATCGACATCCGGGTGACCGGTACCGTGGAGCAGGCAGTTCGCGTGGAGATCCGCTCGCAGCCACTGGTCGCTGTGTCGCTGCCGCGCGACTGGCAGCGGGTGCTGTTCGGCGATCTCGAGCAGAAGATCGCGCCGCGCCGGCAGCCCTGACCGATGTTCGGTCTGGACGGGTGGCTGCGCCGTCGAACGCTGGCCCGAGCAGCGATCGACGATGACGCATGGATGGTTGCGGTCGCCCGTTGTCGGGTGGCAGATCACCTCGACCCGGCGGCGACCGGCCGTTTGCGCGAACTGGTCACGCTGTTCCTCGATCGCAAGCAGTTCACCGCTGCCGGGGGCCTGGAGCTGGACGATGACATGCGTCTGGCGATCGCGCTGCAGGCTTGCGTACCCATCCTCGAACTGGGCATCGACAGCTATGCGCCATGGATCGAGGTGATCGTCTATCCGGGCGAGTTCATCGTCGAGCGTGAACACGTGGATGAGGCCGGCGTCGTGCATGAGGTTCGCGAGCCGCTCTCGGGCGAATCGTGGGCCGGAGGACCGGTGATCCTGTCCTGGGCCGATGTCGAGGCCGCCAACCCGGACGAGCCCTACAACGTCGTGCTGCACGAATTCGCGCACAAGCTGGACATGCTGGACGGCGCGGCCGACGGCATTCCACCGTTGCACGCCGGCATGAACCGCTCGGCATGGCACGCTGCGTTCAGCGAGGCCTTCGACGATTTCGTCGACCGTGTGGAGCGGCTGGAACGGCTCGAGTACCGGGTCTCCCGGTCGAGGCGCCGGATGGCCGTACCGGATGTACTGGATCTGTCGTCGCTTGACGGACAGTGGGCTGCGCTGCCGCTCGACCCTTATGCAGGCCAGGACGCCGCAGAGTTCTTCGCCTGCGCCAGCGAGGCATTCTTCGAAGCCCCGAACCGTCTCCACGGTGCGTATCCGAGCGTGTACGGACAGCTGGCCGACTTTTATCTGCAGGATCCGCTCGGCAGGGCCCTTCCGGACTCAATCTTTCCGGCAGAAAGACGATAACGGATGCTGGCTTCGTCGGCGGTGCAGGAACGCTGCCGACGTCCGAGCCGGATTGCCTACTGACCCTCACCAGATGATGCAACGCCCGATGTCCGACGGATGGTTCAAACGTCTCTCGACGCAGACCCTTTCGAGAGTCCTCTTCGCGTTGCTGCTGGCCCTGGTAGTGGTCACCGGCATCAGCATCGGGCACTTTCAGGGGCAGTCGCGCGTGGCGGAGGGCCACGCAGCCGTTCGGCTGGTGGCCGCGTCCCGGGTCGAGGCGACGATGGCACTGTCGCGCAACCGCAGCGATGCGCTGGGCGCGGTCATTGCCGGCCCGACGGCGCCCGCGCGTGCCGCAGCGGAGCACCGCCTTGCGATGATCACCGGGGAGTGGCAGTCCGCGATCCTCGCACTGCGCGCCCCGTACGAAGCCGGTACCGATGCGCTGCTCCCGCACGAATTGTCCGCTGCGGTTCGCCGGGTGGCCGATCTGCAGTCGGGCGTACTGCAGGCACTGGCCCGCAACGACGTCGCCGGTGCGCAGCGGATCTATGTCGAGCGTGAGATCGAGGCCGAGAACGCGCTGCAGTCGTCGATGGGCCGCCTGGCCGACAGCTACCGGATCGGCGCCGCAGCGATCGCTGCGGAGACGGCTGAACGTACACGCCGACTCTTCCTGCTGTTCGCCGCTGTCGTCGTGCTGGTCATCGTCGGCATCGGGATTGCCGGCCATGCGCTGATCCGGCGCACCCACCAAATCGAATCCGACCTGCATCGTGCGCGTTCGAGGTCCGACGTGGCGCTGCATTCGATCAATGACGGTGTGATCACCGTCGATGGCGAGGGTCATGTCGAATTCATGAACCCGATCGCCGAGTCGTTGACCGGATGGCGGAGCGAGGATGCCCGGAAGCGCCCGCTGGCAGATGTCTACATTCTGATCGACGAGCGCACGCGCGAGGTTCAGTGCTTCGAGCCATGGCGTGCTGCGGTGGTTCCGCAGCGACGTCACGAGGGTGAGACGCCCCTGCGCCTGACCTCGCGAGACGGTACCGAGGTGTCGATCCGCCACTCGTTCTCGCAGGTGGTCGACCCGGCAGGAGACATCGGCGGCGCGATCATCGTGTTCCACGACGACACCAGCCTGCGCACGCTCGCGCAGCAACTGTCCTGGCAGGCGAGCCACGATGCATTGACCGGGCTTGCCAACCGGCGGGAATTCGAGCGGGCGCTGAGCGACCTGTTGGCTTCCTCGTCCGGTGGCCACAAGACCCACGCGCTGCTCTACATCGATCTGGATCACTTCAAGGCTGTCAACGACAGCAGCGGTCATGCGGCGGGGGACGAACTGCTGTGCCAGCTGACCAAGGTGATGCAGGCACAGATGCGCGCGAACGACGTGCTGGCGCGGCTTGGCGGCGACGAGTTCGGAGCGTTGCTCGATTCCTGTCCCGCTGACCAGGCCATGCGCATCGCCACTGCGCTGCACGACGCGGTGAACGCTTTCGTCTTCGTCTGGCAGGGACGTCGGTTCAAGGTGGGTTCCACGATCGGACTGCTGCCGATCGACGCCGGAAGCGGGTCGGTCGCGCAGGTGATCGCCGCCGCCGATGCGCTCTGCTACCAGGCGAAGTCGGAAGGACGCGACCGTATCCGCGTGTACCGTCCTGACGGAGACGAAGGGCGCCGCCGATCCTCGGATGCGCGGATGATCACCCGGATCAGCGAAGCGTTCGAGAGTGGCCGCTTCGTGCTCTACGCGCGCCCGGTGTCGCCGCTGCGGGCGGAACTGGCGGGCAGCGATCATCGCGACGTGATGGTGCGCATGCTCGATGCCGACGACAACCTGCTGGCTCCATCCAGCTTCTTGCCGGCTGCCGAGCGCTACGAACTGCTCACCTCGATCGACCGCTGGGTATTGCGCACGCTTGCGGTGCACCTGTCGGAGCGGCAGTCGCGCGACGACGGACGTGCCGTACGCCCGCTGCGCCACAGCGTGAACGTGTCCGCCCGAAGCCTGCAGGACCCCGAGTTCCGGGCCTTCGTATTCGGCCTGATCGACAGCCACCGGTTGCCGCGCGGCCAGCTCTGCCTGGAGCTGACCGAAGTCGGTGCAGCGGCCAATCTCACGCGCATCGCCGAAGGCATGCAGGAACTGCACGCGGCGGGCTGCAGCTTCGCACTCGATGACTTCGGCGCCGGCCTTTCCTCGTTCGCGTTCGTGCGCCACCTGCCGATCGACTACCTGAAGATAGATGCTGGTTTCGTGCGCCACATGATCGACGACCCGATGGATCACGCGATCGTCGATTCGATCGTGCGCATCGGCCACGCGCTGGGCATCCGCACCATCGCGCAGGGCGTGGATGACGCCGATATCGCGGAGAAGCTCTGCACGATGGGCGTCGATTACGCACAGGGCAACCAGTACGGCAGCCCGCGTCCGCTGGTGGAGGGCGTGCCTCGCCCGGAACGGGCCACGCCGATGCATGCACCGCCGCTGGCGCCGCAGTCGTTCACCCTCGGCGGCGATGCATCGGGCAAGAGCGTTCATTGATGCCGCGCGGCCGGGCTGTCGTTTCGCCGCCTGTCGTCTCGCTTGCGGTGAAGCGCGGCATCGGAGACACTGACTACGGTAAGCTGAATCGTAACAGGAGCTGCCGCGATGACCGAACGTCTGATCCTCGCTGCCGATATCGGCGCGACCAACACCCGCGTCACGGCTGAATCGGTCTCCTCCTGTTCACCGGTGCATCAGGCGGTCTACCGCAATGCCCAGCACGCGTCGATTGCTGACATCCTGGTCGAGTTCATGGCATCGCCCGCGGTCAGGACGGCTGGCGGCGATTTCGCGAGCGCGGCGCTCGCGGTTGCCGGACCAACGGACGGACTGCATTGTCGGATGACGAACCTGTCCTGGGACATCGATGCGCGCGACCTCGCGCAGCGGCTGTCGCTACCCTCGGTGCGGTTGCTGAACGACGTACAGGCTGCGGCCTATGGCGTCGGTCAGATCACCTCGGCGCAACTGGAACGGTTGCAGGCCGGCAGCGGGGTACCTGGCGCGCCGCGGTTGGTGATCGCCCCCGGCAGCGGACTGGGCATCGGATTCGCGATGAGCCAGCCGTCGGGATACCTCGCTTATCCGTCCGAAGCCGGCCATGCGGACTTCGCTCCCTGCGACGAGATCCAGCTCGAACTGCTGCAGCATCTGCGCGGGCGTTTCGGCCATGTCTCGTGGGAGCGCGTGGTGTCGGGTCCCGGCCTGGTCAGCATCTTCGAGTTCCTGATCATCCGCAAGCATGCGACCGTGACATCCGACATCGTGCAAGACGTGGAACGGCGCGGCGGACCGGCAGTCACCGAGGCGGCGCTGGGTGGCAGGCATGTGACGGCACGCAATGCGCTGTCGATCTTCCTTGGGGCCTATGGTTCGCTCGCGGGAAGCCTGGCGCTGACCCTGATGCCGCGCGGCGGCATCTTCCTCGCCGGCGGCATCACCCCGCAGATCGTGGACGCCATGAACGATGGCATCTTCATGCAGGCGTTCCTGGCGAAGGGGCGCTTCGGCGATCTGCTGACGCAATTCCCGGTCAGCGTGGTGCTGGGGCACAACCCGAACCTCCTCGGCGCCGCGATGATTGCACGGCACTTCGCGAGCTGACCCGGAGCTACGCGGCCGCGTTCAGGTCGGTCCGGCCTACACGGACAGCGGATGGAAGCAGGCGACCAGCCGACCGCCGGGCAGTGGCTGTGCGATCGGGTCCGAGGTGGTGCAGCGTGGTTGCACGCACGGACACCGGCCGGCAAACCGGCAGCCGGCCGGCAGGTCTACCGGACTCGGTATCTCTCCGCGCAGGGGGGCGCGCAGCGGGCGGTCGAAGCGCGGGAAGGAGTCCAGCAGGCCGCGCGTGTACGGATGCGCCGGTCCCTGCAGGATCGCGTCTACCGGGCCGGTCTCGAGGATCCGGCCGAGGTACATCACCGCGATCCGGTCGCACAGGTAGCTCGCCACGCCAAGGTCATGCGTGACGAAAACCAGCGTGACCCGAAGTTCGGCCACGAGTTCGCGCAGCAGGTTCAACAGCGATGCCTGCACCGATACATCGAGCCCTGCGACGGCTTCGTCGGCCATGATCACCCGCGGCTGCTGCGCCAGCGCGCGCGCGACCGCCACCCGGCGTACCTGCCCGCCGGATAACTGGTGCGGATAGCGTACCGCGACCGACGGCGGCAGCCCGACCCGCTCGAGCAGTTCCGACACGCGCCGCGGGATGTCCTGTGCCGGATACAGCCGGTGCACCCGGATCGGCTCGCCGACGATATCGCCGATCGTGAATCGCGGATTCATCGAACCGCGGGCATCCTGGTAGACGAATGCCACCTCGCGTGCGAAACGCGGCCGGTCGCGGGCCAGGACCTGCTGCAGGTCGCTGCCATCGTAGAGCACGCGTCCGTCACCCGGTCGATCAAGCCCGAGCAGCAAGCGAACGAGCGTGGATTTTCCCGAGCCGCTTTCGCCGACCAGCGCGACCGAACTGCCCTCCTCGATGTCGAGCCGTACGCCGTCGAGCGCGCGCAGTTCGACCGGGCCATTGCGGCCCTTGCGCAGCGTGAAACGCTTCTCGACGTCCAGCACAGAGAACACCGGCAACCTGTTTCCGTTCATCGAATGGCCTCCGTCAGGCATGCCAGCAGGCGATCCTGCGCGCCCCATCGTTCACCAGCGGCGGCGTCTGCGCGCAGCGGGCGCTGGCGCGCTCGCAGCGCGGTGCGAAGCGGCATCCGCCTGGCAGCTCTTCGAGTCCGGGCACGGCGCCCGGTATGGGCACCAGGGCATCGCGCTCGCCGAGTTCGATCGAGCAGGCGCGCAGCGCACGCGTATACGGGTGCCGGGGATCGGCGAACAGTTCCGCTGCCGGCGCTTCCTCGACCACCTGGCCTGCATACAGAACGACCACGCGGTCGCAGACCTGGGCGGCGAGGGCGAGGTCGTGCAGCACGAAGATCGCACTGGCGGAGCGCGCGCGTACCCGTTCCAGGATCAGTTCCATGATCTGTGCCTGGATCGTCACGTCGAGCGCGCTGGTCGGCTCGTCGGCGATCAACAGCTGCGGGTCGCAGGCGAGCGCCATCGCGATCATCACCCGTTGCTGCATGCCGCCAGAGAGCTCGTGCGGGAATGCATCGAGCCGCAGCGCAGCCTCGCCGATGCCGACGCTCTCCAGCAGCTCGATCGAGCGCTGCCGCCGTTGCTCGCCCTGCAGTCCGAGGTGGCGCGAGAGCGGTTCGGCCAGGTGCGCCCCGACGGTAAAGCAGGGATTGAGGGCTGCGGTCGCATCCTGGAATATCAGGCCGATCCGGTTGCCGCGCAGCCGGCGGTACTCGGCCTCGGGCAAGGTGGTGAGCTCCGCGCCATCGAACCGGATCGAGCCGCGCAACGCGACCTGCGGCGCGCGCAGCAGGCCGATGATCGCCAGCGCGATCGTCGACTTGCCGGCCCCGGACTCGCCGATCAGCCCGATCGTCTGTCCGCGGCCGAGGGTGAACCCGACGTTGTCGAGCACCTCTGCCTTGCCGCGCGCGAGGCTGAACGCATCGAGGGAGAGCAGGGTGGTGTCTGCCATGGTGTCCATCAGCGAGCCTCCCCGCTGCGCGGATCCAGGGCATCGCGCAGGCCGTCGGCAAGCAGGTTAAGAGCGACCAGCAGGATGGCGAGCGCGAGGCCGGGGATGCCGGAGATCCAGGGGGCCATCGTGATGAATGCCCGACCTTCCGCGATCATCAGTCCCCAGTCCGGCGTCGGTGGCACCACGCCCACGCCAAGGAACGACAGCCCGGACTCGAGCAGGATCGCGATCGACACGCGGATGCCCGCCTGCACCACGATGCCGGGCGCCACGTTCAGCAGTACGTGGCGCAGCACGATCTCGCGCATCGGCACGCCCATCAGGCGGGCTGCCTCGACATACGGCTGGGCGCGCACCTGCAGCACGTCGGAGCGGACCGTGCGCGCGAACGGCCCGACGAACGAGAGCGCGAGCGCGTAGATGAGGTTGTCGACGCCTGGCCCCAATACTGCGAGGAATGCCATGGCCAGGATCAGCTCGGGGAACGCGAGCAGGCCGTCGACCACGCGCATGATCGCCCATTCGATCCGCCCGCCCGCGAGGCCGGCGATCAGTCCGAGCGCGACCCCGGCGACCATCCCGAGCAGCACCGACCCGAAGCCGATGGCCAGCGCAAGCCGCGCGCCGTAGAGCAGTCTCGAGTAGATGTCCTGTCCGAACGAATCGGTACCGAGCCAGTGTGCGGTCGACGGCGCCTGCATCGCTGCTTCGACCGCCTGCGCCACCGGGTCGTGCGTGGCGAGCCAGGGTGCGAACAGCGCTGCGAGTACATAGGCCAGCACGATGCCCATTCCCCAGCGCGCGCTGCGCTGCGCCCATATGGCCGACCAGCCTTCGGCGAGGGTGCCGCCGCGTGTCGCCGGCACGGCCGGCACCTGCATCGACGGGTGCGCGCTCATGCAAGCCGCCGCAGGCGCGGATCGAGCCAGGTATAGAGCTGGTCGACCACCAGGTTGACGACGACGAACAGCAGGCCGCTGAGCATCACGCCGGCCTGCACGACCGTGTACTCGCGGTTGAGCGTTGCCGCGGTGATCATCATGCCCAGGCCCGGCAGCGCGAATACCACCTCGGTCATCACCGCGCCGCGCAACATGCCGCCCAGCTGCAGGCCGATGGTCGTCGTCAGCGGCATCAGCACGTTGCGCATCGCATGCACCCATACGACGCGCGCCGATCCCTCGCCGCGTGCCCGGGCAGCCAGGATGTAGTTGTGCCCGAGCACGTCGAGCAGGCTCGCGCGGGTCACGCGTGCGATCAGGCCGATATACCAGGCGGCCAGCGTGATCGCTGGCAGTGTCAGGTACCAGAGCCCTTCGAGCAGATTCTCCCAGGGCGCGACGAAGCCCAGCGTCGGGAACCAGCCGAGACCGACGCCGAACACCCAGATCAGCACGATCCCGAGATAGAAACTCGGAAAGGCATTTCCGAACACCGCGACGCCGGTCGCGCAGAGGTCCATCCAGGTATCGCGCTTGAGTGCGGAGAGCACGCCCGCCGGAATGCCGACGAGCAGCGCCAGCACCAGCGCATACGCGGCGAGGCAGAGGGTGACGGGGAGCGCCTGCATCACTGCGAGCCGGAAGATGTCTTCGTTCGACACGAACGAACGACCCCAGTCGCCGGTGACGAAGCTGCCGAGCCAGGACGCGTACTGGGCCGCCCACGGACGGTCCAGGCCGAGCTCGGTGAACAGCTTGTCGTAGGAGTCCTTGTTGTAGTCGGACCCGAGCATCAGCGATACGGGATCGCCTGGCGCGAGTTTCAGGAACACGAAACTCGCGACTGAGACGAAAAACAGCACCAGGGCGGTCTGGCCGACCTGCGCGAACAATCTGTTGAGCATGGGTGACGGGGACGCAGCGCCGCCAACAGCGACGTGCTGCGTCCCGCTCTCCGGCGGGCGGTCGTGTGGATCAGCCGAGCGAAACGGTGTGCAGGTTCAGCAGGTCGACCGGGATGTACTGGAAGCCGCGCACCCGCTTGGTGAACGCCTTGAATACCTTCATGTGCGCGAGCATCGCCAGCGGTGCGTCTTCGAGCAGCACGTCGACGGCGCGGTTGTACAGGACGATGCGGCGCTTGGTGTCGAGCGTGTCGGATGCCTCCGCCACCAGCTTGTCGAACTCGGGGTTCGAATAGCCGACGAAGTTCCATTGGCGGCCGGTGGACCACTCGGGGGTGATCGTCTCGTGCGGATCCAGGTCGGCGATCCATGCCTCGTCGAACATGTCGAAGTCGCCGGTGTTGCGGCGCTTCAGCCACGCCGCGCGGTCTGACAGCTCCACCTTGGGCTTGACTCCGATCTTCGCCAGCATCGGGCCGAGCAGCTGCGAGATGCGGGTGCCGCTGCCGCCCGATCCGGTGAAGCCCTCGGCGACAATGTAGACTGGCGACACTTCGCCCTGGTCGACGGCCTTCTTGCGGAATTCCATCGCCTTCTTCAGGTCGAGCCGATGGCCGCGCGTAGTCTTCGCGATGTTCGCGTCGTAGAACGGGGTCATCGGTGGCGAGATCGGCGTGAATGCGGGAATCGCTTCGCCGAAGTAGCCCTGCTTGACGATCACGTCGCGGTCGATCGCATAGGCGACCGCGCGGCGCAGGTTCGCATCCATGAACGGACCCTTGCGGTTGTTCATGCCGACGTAGCTGTAGTTGCCCTCGACCTGGCCATAGAGCGCGATGTTCTGGGACTTGCGCAGTTCGGGCACGAACTGGAACGGCACCAGCGACAGGCCGTCGACCTGGCCGGCGAGCAGGGCCGCCACGCCCGAACTGGGTTCGCGGATCAGACGGATCTCGACGCGGTCGAGGTAGGGCAGGCCTTTCTCGAAGTAATCGGGATTGCGCTCGAGCACGATCGAGTCGTTCTCTCGCCAGCTCACGAACTTGAACGGACCGGTACCCACCGGGTTGCGGCCATAGTCGCGGCCCAGTTTCTCGATCGCGGAGCGGCAGACGATCGTGCCGGCGCGGCCGGTGCTTCCGGTCAGCGCAACAGGCAGGAACGCATACGGCTTGCTGAATGTGAGCCGGACCGTGAACTCGTCGACGACGTCGACCGACGACAGGTCTTCGAAGTGGTAAGCATGCTGGGACTTGTTCGCCGGATCGCGCACGCGCTCCACGCTCCACTTCACCGCTTCCGCGTTCAGCGGGTCGCCGTTGTGGAACTTGACGCCCTTGCGCAGGCGGAACACGTGGACGCGGTCGCTGACGGCATCCCACTTCTCTGCGAGGTCGGGTTCGAAGCCGACCTTCTTGCCGTCCCAGGTGACCTTGAGCAGGCCATTGAAGACGTTGTTGATCACCTTGATGGAACCCAGCGACGACGTGAAATGCGGGTCGAGCGTGTCGAGCGCATCGATCCACCCCAGCCGTATCGTGCCGCCGCGCTTGACCGGCTGGCCCTGGGCATGGGCATCGGAGACCAGCGAGGCGCTGCCGATGCCGGCCAGGCCGAGCGCGCCTGCGGCGGCACCGGCACCGAGCAGGGCGCGGCGGCCCTGGCTGAAATCCGTCGCCAGCTTGGCGGCGAGGAGGGAACGATGATCGATCTTCGACATGCAGGACTCCGTCAGGGGCTTGGAAGCGGGCCCGGTGCGGTGCAGTGCGACAGCAACGACACGCCGACCGGGCAATTGGTCACAGCCTGATTGCAACTTCCGTGCCGACCTTGGTCGGACCGGTCGCGGCGCCGCCGCCGCCGTTCGTGAACCAGCCGAAGGTGTCTGCTGGTGGGCAATGACCACTCGCTTCCCGGTGGCTGCAGGGCGCCGCGATGGCGCGTGCATGGCCGCGGCGGACCTGCGGCGCTCCGAAGGAGGGCGGGCGTGCACCAGGCTGGCGCACGCCGTATGCGAGCGTCAGCGTCGGCCGGAAGCGGCTCGCAGTTCGTCCGGGGTATTCAGATTGTCGAAGGCCGCTGCCTCGTCGCCGAAATCGACATCGGCGACGCGCAGGGTCGAATACCAGTGGTCGATCTTCCGACCACCGCCTGAGAGGTAGGCGGCCAGGTGCGGATGCAGGTCGCGCCGGCACACGCAGAAGACCGGATGCGGCTGGCTTCCGGTTCGCGCCACTGCAAGGTCCGCTGCCCCGGCGGCGAGTGCCGCGCACAGGCGTTCGACCAGATCGTGCGGCAGGAACGGCGAATCGCAGGGCACGGTGGCCACGAGCGGGTGTGCGGCGGTCGCCAGCCCGCGCTCGAGACCGGCCAGCGGGCCGGCGAAACCTTCGATCGAATCGGCGACGACCTGGTGGCCGAATGCTGCATACCGGTCGAGGTTCTGGTTGGCGTTGATCAACAGTTCTTCGACCTGGGGCAGCAGGCGTTCGATCACATGCGCGACCATCGGTCGGCCGTCGAGCCCTTGCAGGCCCTTGTCGACCCTGCCCATCCGGCGTCCGAGCCCGCCGGCAAGCACGACGCCGGTGACGCCTGCTGTGCGCGGTGTCCGGACCGGTGCTGTCATCGGTCGAAGCGCTCCGCGCCGGTGAACAGGAGGTAGCGGGTGTTGGCCGCACGTCCGATCATCGTGAGGCCGACCTGGCGTGCGATGCGGTACCCCATCTCGGTCAGGCCGGAGCGCGAGACCAGGAAGGGCACGCCCATCTGCGCGCACTTGATAACCATCTCGGAAGTCAGCCGTCCCGTGGTGTAGAACACCTTGTCCCCACCGTCGACCCGGTCGAGCCACATGTGGCCCGCAATCGCATCGACGGCGTTGTGCCGGCCGACATCCTCGACGTAATAGAGTACCTCGGCGCTTGCCGCCACGCGGTCGTCCGCGCCACCGGGGTCGCTGCAGCGCGCGAGCGCGCAGCCATGGACGGCGCCGGCCTGTTTGTAGACGGTCTCGCGCCGGCGTACCGCATCGAGCAGCGCGTAAAGGCTGCGCTGCGACAGGCGCGCGTGCTGCGGCAGGCGGATCGCATCGATCTCCTCCATCAGGCCGCCGAACATCGAGCCCTGGCCGCAGCCGGTGGTGACCGTGCGCTTCGCAGTGCGCGCCGAGAAGTCGGCAGCCCCGGCGCGCGTGGTGACCGCTACTGCATCGACCTCCCAGTCGACATGGACCGCTGCGATCTCGTCGATGCCGGCCACTAGGCGCTGGTTGCGCAGGAAGCCCAGCGCCAGCGCCTCCGGCGCCTGGCCGAGCGTCATCAGCGTCACCAGCTCGCGCTTGTCGACGTACAGCGTCAATGGATGTTCGCCGGCGATGGCGACGGACGAACGCTGGCCATGCTCGTCGAGCGCCTCTACGTCGAAGGTGAGGTCGCGCCGTGCCGTGGTGAGGTCAGGCCGCGTGTCGGGTACGGCCTGTCCCATCAGACCAGGCCTTCGAACATCTGCACATCGACGATGGTGCCCGCCGGCGCATTGCCCTGTTCGACCGGCAGGACGATGAAGCAGTTCGCCTGCGACATCGAGGACAGGATGCCGGAACCCTGCTCGCCGGTGGGCTTCACCTGCCAGCCCTGACCATCGGCTACCGCCGAGAGAATGCCGCGCTGGAACTCGGTGCGTCCCGGCGCCTTCTTCAGCGGCGCGGTACAGGTGGCCTTGAACGTCGGCAACACCGGCATCGGATCGCGACCCATCATCTTCAGCAGCGGCTCGCGCACGAACTGGTAGAACGTGGCCATCACCGCCACCGGATTGCCCGGCAGTCCGAAGAAATGCGCACCCCCGATGCGCCCGTAGGCGAGCGGCCGGCCGGGCTTCATCGCGATCTTCCAGAACACGACTTCGCCCATCCGGTCGAGCATCTGCTTGATGAAGTCCGCCTCGCCGACCGACACGCCGCCGCTGGTGATGATCACGTCGGCTATTCGCGCCGCTTCGGCGAAATGCGCTTCGAGCTTCGCCGGGTCGTCGCGCACCACGCCCATGTCGATCAGGTCGACACCGAGGCGGGTCAGCATGCCGTGGATCGTGTAGCGGTTGCTGTCGTAGACCTGTCCCTCTCCGAGGGTGCCACCGATCGATACCAGTTCGTCGCCGGTCGAGAAGAAGGCCACCCGCAGCCGGCGGAAAACCGTGGCTTCACCGACGCCGAGCGAGGCGAGCAGACCGATCTCCGCCGGGCGCATCCACTGGCCACGCCGCAGCACGGTCGCACCCCGGCGTATGTCTTCGCCGGCATGGCGCACGTTCTGCGCGCGGCGCAGGCCAGCCCCGAAGGTGACCATGCCGTCCTCCGGGCGGGTGTGTTCCTGGGGCACCACGCAGTCGAGCGGTGCCGGTACGACGCCGCCGGTCATGATCCGGATGCATTCGCCCGGTGCGACCTCGCCATTGAACGTGCGCCCTGCGAAGGCGGTGCCGACCACCTTCAGTGTCACGCCCTCACGGCCGTCGACGTCGGAATGGCGCAGGGCATACCCGTCCATCGCCGAGTTGTCGGCCAGCGGCACGTCGAACGGCGAAACGATGTCCTCGGCGAGCACCTGGCCCAGCGCGTCTCGCACCGGCACGCGACGGGTGCCGGTGATCGGCGCGACGAAGCGGTCGATGAAGGCGCGCGCCTTGTCGACCGGCATCGAGTTCGGATCGTAGTCGTCGGCGCAGGAGGCGGCGCGGATCGAGCCGCTGCCTGCGGGTGCTGCGCTATCGGGGTCGGTCATCGTGCGTTCTCGCGGGCCGTTCGGGTGGGTCGAACCGGGGTCGGTCGAATCGGGGTCTGTCGTATCGTCTGCCGCGCCGCACGGTCAGCCGCCGATGTAGGACATCTCGATCTTCTGTGCATGCGTGGTTTCGGCACTGCGCAACTCGGAGTAGCGATCGTCGCGGGCCGACCACACGTTGCGGATCAGCGCGGACAGTTCGGCGTCGGAGGCGTCGGCGCGCAGCGGTGCGCGAAAGTCGGTGCCTCGGGTGGCGAACAGGCATGTGTACAGCTTGCCCTCTGCCGACAGGCGCGCACGGGTGCAGTCGCGGCAGAATGCCTGGGTCACCGACGAGATGAAGCCGACCTCGCCGCTGCCGTCGAGGTAGCGCCAGCGTTCGGCAACCTCGCCGCGGTAGTTCGACGGCACCGGTTCGATCGGAAGCTCCGCGCCGATGCGCGTGGCCAGTTCCGCCGAGGGCACGACCGAGTCGAGTTTCCAGCCATTCGTGTGGCCCACGTCCATGAACTCGATGAAGCGCAGGATGTGGCCGGTGCCCTTGAAGCGACGCGCCATCGCGACCGCATCCTGGTCGTTGACCCCGCGCTTGACCACCATGTTCACCTTGACCGGCAGGCCGACGCGGTGCGCTTCGTCGATGCCTTCGAGCACCTTCTCGACCGGAAAGTCGACGTCGTTCATCTGGCGGAACACGGCGTCGTCGAGTGAATCGAGGCTGACGGTCACCCGTTTCAGTCCGGCGTCTTTCAGTGCCTGAGCCTTCAGCTTCAGCAGGGAGCCGTTCGTGGTGAGCGTGAGGTCGAGATCGCCGTGGTAGGCGAGCATTTCGATCAGCCGCTCGATCTTGCGGCGTACCAGCGGCTCGCCCCCCGTGATGCGGATCTTCTCGATGCCCTGATCGCGGAACAGCCGGACGAGCCGGTGTATTTCGCCGAAGGACAGCAGCGCCTCGCGCTCGAGGAACTGGAAGTCCTTGCCGTAGACCTCCTTCGGCATGCAGTACGTGCAGCGGAAGTTGCACCGGTCGGTCACCGAGATGCGCAGGTCCCGCAACGGGCGATGGAGGGTGTCGACGAGGGTCATCCGGGATGCTGCGAGGGAAACCGCAAAGTATAGCCGCGTGCTCCGGGTATCGAGCCCGGCGCGGGTCTGCCGCGGCCGGGCCGTCGGTTCATGGCACGGCAGCCAGGAACAGGAAGGCCGAGAACAGCACCAGGTGAACCGCGCCCTGCAGGACGGTGGTGCGCCCCGCGCTCAGCGTCAGGGTTGCCACCAGGAGGGTCAGCGCGAGCAGGGCGATCTCCTTCGGCGGCAGGCCGAGCAGCAGTGGCCGGTCGAGCGCGAACGAGAGCACGACCACGACCGGGATGGTCAGGCCGATGCTCGCCAGGGCCGAGCCGAGGGCCAGGTTGAGACTGGTCTGCAGCCTGTTGCCGGCGGCCGCGCGGACCGCTGCCCATGTCTCGGGCAGCAGCACGATCAGCGCGATCACCACCCCGACGACGGCCTGCGGTGCCCCGGCGGCCCGTACCGCCGATTCGAGGGTCGGTGCCAGCGCCTTCGCCAGGCCGACTACCGCGACCAGTGCCACCATGAGCACGATGAACGCGGCCCACGCCACGCCGGTAGACGGCGGCACCGCGTGCAGGTCGACGTCATGGTCGGCGACGTCGGCCGGCAGGAAGTAGTCGCGGTGGCGTACCGTCTGCACGAACACGAACACCGAGTACAGCACGAGCGAAGCGATGCCGGCGAACACCATCTGCGCGGCAGAGAACGTGGGGCCGCTGGTCGTGGTGGTGTAGGCCGGCAGCACCAGGGTGAGGATGGCGAGCGTGGCCAGCACCGCCAGCGCGGAGTTCGACCCTTCGGCGCGGAAGCCGAGGATGTGATGTCGCAGGCCGCCGACCAGGATGCACAGCCCGATGGCACCGTTGCACACGATCATGATCGCGGCGAACACGGTGTCGCGCGGCAGTGCTGCGGTCTCCTCGCCGCCGACCAGCATCAGGGACACGATCAGCGCCACCTCGATCACCGTGACGGCCACTGCGAGGACCAGCGTGCCGAACGGCTCGCCGACCCGCAGCGCGACCACCTCCGCATGGTGGACCGCAGCCAGCACTGCACCGAACAGCATGAGCGCCACGCCCGCGACAGCCAGCGGGCCCAGTTCGCGCCCGGCGGCCATCTGCAGGATCGCGATCGCCGCAGCCGGCAGCAGCAGCGACCAGGCCGGCAACGCGACAGGCAGCCGCATCATGGATGCACCCGTGCGTGTTCGCCGGCACCCAGTGCGAGCGCCGCCGACAGGGCCTGGGTGGCGGCATCCAGCTCCGGGGCGAGCCGGGACTCGATCTCTTCCAGCGCCGCCGCAAGCAGCGCGCCGTACGGCGTGAGCTGCGTTCCGTAGCCACGCCGGGTGACGATCAGTGCCGCCCCCAGCGCCTGCTCCGCATCGCGGATCAGCGCCCAGGCATGGCGGTAGGACAGGCCGAAGCCGCTGGCTGCCTCGCGCAGGGAGTCAACACGCGGCATCCGGCGCAGCAGGTCGAACGCAGCTGCCGGTACGCGCGCGCAGTCGGCGTCGCCAAGCGATACGGTCAGGCGCAGCGAGAGCCTGAGCGGAGCGCGTGCAGCTTGGCCCAAGGGCCCGGCGGTCGGGGTCGAATCGGAAGTCGGCTTCATATTGATCGATTGCATCATCGTGCGTAAGTTTGCCTGCTTGTCAGAGCGAACGGTGCCGTATGCGAAAAGTCCTGTTGCGGTCGTGGGTACGTGCCGGCCTGGCGCCGGGTCGCCAGGGTGTTGCAGCGCTGCTGTGCGCGCTTGTCCTGGTGGGCGTCGCGCGCGCGGCCGAAGCGCCGCCCGGCGGTAGCGCGGTGGCGCAGCGTCCGGCTTCCGAACGCGTGATCCGGATGGCGACCACTACCAGCACCGAGAACTCCGGGCTGCTCGGCTGGCTGCTGCCGCCGTTCGAGAAGGTCTGTGGCTGCTCGGTGCGGGTGGTGTCGGTCGGCACCGGCGCGGCCTTGAAGCTGGGTGCCAACGGCGACGCCGACCTGGTACTGGTGCATGCACGGGCCGCAGAGGACCGCTTCGTCGCAGCCGGCCACGGGGTCGACCGGCGCGACGTGATGTACAACGATTTCGTGCTGGTCGGGCCGAAGGCGGATCCCGCCGGGGTGCGCTCGGCCGGCAACGCGGCCTCGGCACTCAGAGCGGTCGCCGGGCGCCAGCAGCGTTTCGTCTCGCGCGGTGACGAGTCAGGCACGCACCAGATGGAACTCGACCTTTGGAAGTCCGCGGGCGGCCTGCCGAAGTGGGCGGGTTACCTGTCCGCCGGCCGCGGCATGGGCGAAGTGCTGACGATGGCGAGCGAACTGCAGGCCTATGCCTTGACCGATCGCGGCACCTGGGCATCGATGCGCGGCCGGCTTGAACTGGCGGTGCTGTCCGAGGGCGACCCGGCCCTGGCCAATCCCTACGGTGTGATTGCGGTGAATCCCGCGCGCCACCCGGGCATCAATGCGCGCGGCGCACGCGAACTGATCGACTGGCTCACCTCGCCCGAGGGCCAGGCCCGCATTGCATCGTACAAGGCCGGCGGCGAGACGCTGTTCTTCCCCGGTGTGCCGAAGGTTACCCGCTAGCGATGGGACTGCTAGAGCCGACCCTCGAGGCACTGCGCCGCCTGGCCGTGCTCGATCCGGCGCTGTGGACGGTCATCGGTGTGTCGATGCAGGTCTCGCTGGCGGCCATGGCGATCGCCACCCCATTCGCGGTGGGCGCCGGCTACCTGCTCGCGATGACCCGGTTCCCGGGGCGCCGGCTGCTGGTCGTGCTTGTCCAGAGCCTGCTTTCCTTCCCCACGGTAGTGGTCGGCCTGCTGTTGTACCTGCTCCTGTCCCGGCAGGGTCCGTTCGGGGCCTGGCAGCTGCTTTTCACGCGCGAGGCGATGACGATCGGGCAGGTGGTGATCGCCTTCCCGATCGTCTGCGCGTTCACCCTGGCGGCGGTACAGGCGGCCGATCCGCGCCTGCACGAGACCGCGCGGCTGCTCGGTGCGTCGCCGCTGCGTGCCGCTTTCACCGTGCTGCGCGAAGTGCGTTTCGCACTGGTGGCCGCCGTACTCAGCGGTTTCGGCCGCGTGGTATCGGAGGTCGGCTGTGCGCTGCTGGTCGGCGGCAACATCGCGGGGCATACCCGGAGCATCCCGACGGCGATCGCGCTGGAGACGAGCAAGGGAGCCTTCATTGAAGGCATCGCGCTGGGCATCGTGCTGATGGTGGTGGCGCTGGCGGTCAACGTCGCGCTGGCGTTCAGCCAGGGGGCGGGGCAGGGCGCCGCGGTGGCTGGCCATCGGTATCGTTCCGTTGCGCGGGGCGCTGCCGGCCGGCCGGCAGCGCCGTGAGCAGCCCGTTGCTGCTGCGCGCTACGGGGCTGCGCGTGACCCTGGGCGGGCGGGCGGTGCTCGACGGCTGTTCGATCACGCTCGAGGGTGGCGAGGCCTGCGTGCTGACCGGGGACAACGGCGCTGGCAAGACCACGCTGCTGCGCGTGCTGGCCGGGCTGCACGAGCCCGATGCAGGCACGCTGTCGTTCGAAGACCGGCCGGTCGAGGCTGGCCGCTTTCCAAAGGCCGTGCGCCATGCGTTGCAGTTCGTGCCGGCCCACCCACTGCTGTTCTCGACCAGCGTAGCTGCGAATATCGAATACGGACTGCGCGCGCGCGGCGTACCACGCGCGGAAAGCCGCCGCCGCACCGGGCACGCCCTCGACTGGGCGCGCCTGCGGCCGGTCGCCGGCACGCATCCGCGCAGCCTTTCCGCTGGCGAGACGCAGCGTACGGCGATCGCCCGCGCCTGGGTGCTGGCACCGAGGGTGATGCTGTTCGACGAGCCGACTGCCAACCTCGACCAGGCCTCTCATGCGCAGGTCGTCGAGCTACTCGGGCGACTGGTCGAGTCGGGCGCAGCCGTGCTGGTTGCTGCACACGATCGTGCGCTGCTCGGATTGCCCGGCGTGCGGCGGCTGCACCTGGCTGGCGGGCAGCTCGCTACACTCCCCGCATGAACGTCCTCGGCTTCGCCGGCTTTTCCGGCAGCGGCAAGACCACCCTGATCGAACGCCTCGTGCCTGTGCTGGTCGCCCGGGGCTGGCGGGTATCGCTGCTCAAGCATGCGCACCATGCCTTCGATGTGGACCAGCCGGGCAAGGATTCGTGGCGGCACCGCCAGGCCGGTTGCACCGAGGTGCTGGTCGGTTCGGCAAACCGCTGGGCGCTGATGCACGAGCTGCGTGGCGCACCGGAGCCCTCGCTGGATGACCTGATCGCCCGGCTTTCGCCGTGCGACCTGGTGCTGGTGGAGGGATGGAAGCATGCGGCGATCCCGAAGATCGAAGTTCACCGGTCTGCCTGCCCGGCGCCGCTGCTGGCGGCAGCGGACCCCGGGGTCGTGGCGGTGGCGACCGACCTGCCGACGTTGCCGGTGACGGTATGCCGGCTGGACATCGACGACATCCCTGCCATCGCCGACTTCGTGGCCGCACGCTTCCCTCGCGCGGGGGCGTGATCACGCCCGTCCGGGGTGCCGCTGCCCGTCCGGAGCGCTATCATCGAGGCATGGCCATGATCGAGCTTCTCTATTTCGCCCGGCTGCGCGAGGCCTTCGGCGTCGAGCGCGAACGCCTGGAGCTGCCCGAGGGCGTCGCGACCGCAGGGCAATTGCGCGCGTGGCTGGCAGCCCGGGGCGGTGCATGGGCCTGCGAACTGGATGCAGCGCGGCCGGTGCGCATCGCGATCAACCAGGATCTGGCCGGTGCCGGCGAGCCGCTCGCCGACGGCGACGAGGTCGCGCTGTTTCCTCCGGTCACCGGGGGCTGATCGATGCCGGTCCGGGTTCAGGCGGAAGACTTCGACATCTCGTCCGAGATCCGCGCGTTGCGCGCGGGACGCAGCGATGTCGGCGCGGTCGCCAGCTTCATCGGCGTGATGCGCGATTTCAACGAGGGCAGCGGGGTGACCGAACTCACCTTGGAGCACTACCCCGGGATGACCGAGAAGTCCCTGCAGCAGATCGTCGACGAGGCCCATGGCCGCTGGCGCCTGCAGGACGCACTCGTGGTGCACCGGGTCGGACGCATGCGGCCGGCGGACCAGATCGTGCTGGTGATTGCGCTGTCCGCGCATCGCGAAGAGGCGCTTGCCGCGTGCGCGTTCATCATGGACTACCTGAAGACCCGCGCGCCGTTCTGGAAGAAAGAGCGCACGGCCGCCGGCGAACGCTGGGTCGAGTCGCGCGCCAGCGACGATGCTGCGGCCGGGCGCTGGCTGCCTGGCGATCCGCGATGAGCGCATCGGGCCTGCTCGCGGTGGGCATCGGCGCGGCCCTCGGCGCATGGCTGCGCTGGGCGTTCGCGTTGCTTTGGAATCCGCTGTTCCAGCCGGTGCCGCTCGGCACGCTCGCCGCCAACCTCGTGGGCGGACTGCTGATCGGCGCGACCTGGGAACTGCTCGGGCGCAATGCCGGCTGGCCGCCGGAAGTGCGACTGTTCCTGGTCACCGGCTTCCTCGGCGGCCTCACCACCTTCTCGACCTTCTCGACCGAGACCGTCGGCCTGCTCGAGCGAGGGGACTTCGCCTGGGCCGGTGCGCTGGTGGCCCTGCATGTCTGCGGCTCGCTGGCCGCCACGGTCGCAGGCATCGCGATCGTGCGCCGGATTGCGCATGCCGGCGGGGTGGCTGTCTGATGCACGAGACGATCACGCCATGGCTCGGCCACGAGTTCGTCGCGCTATCGGCCGAGGGCGAGACATGCGGAACGGTGAGCGCGCAGATGGCGGATCTGCTCGGCCGCATGGACGAGCGGTTGCGCGAGCAAGGGCTGTCGCTGGCTGACACGGTACGCACCCGCCTCTGGGCACGCGACATGGATGCCTGGGGCGAGGCGGTGGAGGAACGTGCGCGGCTGCTGTCCGGCGACGCCCGCTCGGTCAGCTCGAGCCATATCCGTCCGTCCCGGTTCGCGTCGTCGGCTCGCCTGTCGCTCGACCTGCTGGCGATGCGCCCGAACGACCGGGCGTCGCGCAAGCAGGTGGTCGAGTACGAACCGCGCACGATCGTCGCGCGCCATGTGGTGCGTGAGGGGGTGCAGTTCATTTCCGGCAACACCGTGGTGCTCCCGACTTTCGACGAACAGTTGCCCGTCGTGGTCGGGCGCATCGGTGACACGCTGGCCATGGCCGGCACCTCATGGCGGCGGGTGGTGCGAGCGTCTTTCTTCCTGCATGTGTCGCAGCGGATGGACCACCTGCGCGACGCGTTCCGCCGCCTGGTACCGGATCCGGTCGCCGGCTGCGAATATGCATGGGTGGATACCCGTCAGGGAAAACTGATCGAAATCGAAGTGACCGCGGAGGTGTGATGGGAAAGACCGAGCTGATCGACGGCGGGGCACTCCCGTGGCGCTGCCTTTTGCCGCTGCTGGCCGTTGCTGCTGCTGCGCTGCCTGCCGGCGCGCTGGCGCAGGCGGATTTTCCGAACCGCGCGGTGCGCATCGTGGTGCCGCAGGCGGCGGGGGCGAGCCTCGACATCGCGGCTCGCACGGTCGGCCTGCGGATGCAGGAGGGACTCGGCCAGCCGGTGGTGATCGAGAATCGTCCGGGTGCCAACGCCATCATCGGCATGGAGACGGTGGCCAAGGCGAAGCCGGATGGCTACACGCTGGTCATGGCGCCGCCGTCGGCGGTAGCGATCAACCCGCTCGTGTTCAAGCAGCTGCCCTACGACACGCTGCGCGACTTCGCCCCGGTGTCGCAGGTGACCGGCATCACCTTCGTCGTCGTGGTGAACCCCGCTTTGCCGGTGGCCTCGCTTAAGGACCTCGCGACGCTGGCACGCAAGCGGCCGGGCGAGCTGCCCTACGGTTCGGCCGGGGTCGCCAACATGAACCACCTGTCCGGCGAACTGTTCAGCCAGCTCAATGGCGTGAAGATGCTGCATGTGCCCTACAAGGGCGAGACGCCTGCCGTGACCGACCTGCTGTCGGGCGCCAACGCGGTGATGTTCACCACGCTGCCCTCGGTCACGCAGTACATCCGGTCGGGCAAGCTGCGTGCGGTGGCGGTGATGGGCAGCCAGCGCTCGCCGGTGCTGCCCGAGGTGCCGACCGCCGCCGAGGCGGGCATGGCCGGCATCACGACATCGGGCTGGACCGGCCTGCTTGCGCCCGCGGGGACCTCCAACGATGCGATCCAGAAGCTGTACCGCGAGGTCGCGCGGGTGGTGAAGTTGCCCGACGTCGCGGATACGCTGTCGAAGCTCGGGGCCGACCCGGTCGGCAGTTCGCCCGAGCAGTTCAGTGCATTCATCAAGGCCGAACTGGCGAAGTGGGCGAAGGTCGTCCGTTCGTCGGGCATCGAGCTCGCGCCGTGAACGGGCATCGCCCATGAGGTCTGCGCTGTTCGATCACGCCTTGCGGCTGGTGGTCTCTCGGCCGCCGGTACCGGCGGCGCGCACCGTCACCGAACGCCGGCTGGCCGATCTTTTCTGCACGCTTGCCTCGACCGATGACCTTGTCGTTGCCGGAGAAGCCGAGGACACGATCTGGGCGCTGTGGACGTCCCACGATGAGCCCGAACTCGAACAGCGGCTCGACCGCGCAATCCACCATATCGCCGCGCGCGAGTTCGAGCCTGCCGAGGGATTGCTCGACGCACTGCTGGCCGATCGCGACGATTATGTGGAGGCTTGGAACAAGCGCGCGACGCTTTATTTCCTGATGGAGCGCGACCGGGAAAGTGTCGCCGACATCGTTCGTACGCTGGAACTCGAACCGCGGCATTTCGGCGCGATCTGCGGGTTCGCGCAGATATGCCTGCGCCATGGACGCCGGGCGGAGGCGCTGGCCGCGTTCGAAACTGCGCTGGCGATCAACCCGCACATGGCGGGGCCGAGATCGGCGGTCGACGCATTGAACGCCGAGTTCCGGTCGACCGCGCACTGATCCTGGCACTGACCCGTACGCGGCGCGGACTGCCGCGCCATGCGGCCGTTGCCTTGCCGTTCAGGCGAGCAGCAATCGCGTGCGCAGCGCGACCTCGGATGCGGTGAGCCCGGGCAGCCCGGCCGGTGCGCCATGCGCGGCTGAAACGGCGTCGCCCGCCGCGCCGTGCGCGGTGACCCCGCCGGTCAGGGCATCGGAGGGCGGCAGTCCCTGGGCCAGCAGCGCCGCGATGATGCCGGTCAGCACGTCGCCCATCCCTGCGCTGGCCATGCCGGGGTTGCCGGTCCGATGGATGAACCACGCGCCGCCGGGAAATGCGCTGACGCTGCCACTGCCCTTCAGCACGACCGCCGCATCGAACATCGCCGACAGCGCGAGCGCGCTGCCGATGCGGTCTGCCTGCACCGCGCGGGTGTCGGTCGCCAGCAGCCGGGCAGCCTCGGCCGGATGCGGCGTGAGTATCGACGGGGCGTCCCGTTCGGCGAGCGCAGCGCGCAACGAGGGTGAGCGCGCGACGAGGTTGAGTGCGTCGGCATCGAGCACCAGCGGCAGCGCCGATGCCAGTGCCCAGCGCAATGCGGCGTGCGATTCCGGGAAGTCGCCCAGCCCGGGGCCGACCGCCAGCGTGCCGAGCGACTCGATGCGCGGCAGTTCGTGCCAGCGGCGGACCATCAGTTCGGGCTGCAGCGGATCGCAGGCAGGACCTTGTTCGTCGATCAGGCCGAGGGTCACCCGGCCGGCACCGGCCAGCAGCGCAGCCCGTCCGGCGAGCAGGGCGGCACCGACCATGCCGGGCGCGCCCCCGAGCACGCCGACGCTGCCATGGTTTCCTTTGTGGCTGTTGCGCCGGCGTGGCGGGCGCAGCCCGGCGAGGTGACGAGCATCCAGGGCGTGTCCGGAAGCAGGTACCAGCGCCGTCGCGTCGACATCCAGACTGGCCAGGGTCAGTTCGCCGCAGCAGTCCGGCCCATCGGCGGTCAGCTGCCCCGGCTTGAGCGCGAGAAAGGTAAGGGTACGCGTCGCCTCGACGGCGATACCGTGCACCTGCCCGGTATCGCCGTCCAGCCCGCTCGGCAGGTCGAGCGCGAGGACCTGGGCACCGGCCCGCGCCAGCGTGGCGATCGCCGCGATGCGCGCCGCGAATACGCCATCCGGCGGGCGCTTCAGGCCGATCCCGAACAGCCCGTCAATGACCAGCGGCCAGTGACCTCCCGACGGCGGCGCGCCAAGCGTGCTGCCCCCGGCTGCCCGCCATGCCGCCAGCGCCGCGGCAGCATCCGGCGGGAGCCGGTGCTCATCGCCGTCGAACACCACGTCTACCGGATGGAAGGCTTCGCGCAGCAGTCGCGCGGCCACCAGTGCGTCGCCGCCATTGTTGCCCGGCCCGGCGAACACCAGCACGCGGCCACCGGTATCGCCGAGCATCTCGATCGCCAGGGTGGCCGCCGCGCGACCCGCCCGCTCCATCAGCGGTATGCCGCCATCGCGCGCAATCGCGGCGGCAGCCAGTTGTTCGACCTGGCGCAGGTCGGCGGTCGTGTAGAGCGGGGTCTGGTGTAGGGCGGGCATCGGCGATCCGGATCTTTCCTCCTATTGTAGTCCGCCGCCCGTGTGCCGACGGCCGGTATAATCGCGCTTTGATCCGGGCCCCCGCGCCGAACGTATCCCCGATGACGCAGATCCTCCGGTTGCGCGGCAGTCGCGCTGTTTCCGGATTCCGGTTGCAGAAGCTCCTGGAATCCCTGCGGACCGATGCCCCGTCGATCCGGTTCCTGGCTGCCACCTACTGGCATTTCGTGCACATCGAGCGGCCGCTGTCGCCGGACGAGCAGCAGCGGCTCGAGGCCGTGCTTCAGGGGCCGGGCAGCGAAGGGCCGGGCGATCCTTCGGCGCGGATCGACCTGCTGGTGGTGCCCAGGCTCGGCACGCTGTCGCCCTGGGCTTCGAAGGCGACCGACATCCTGCGTCATTGCGGGCTGCCCGCGGTGCTGCGCATCGAGCGCGGCTGTGCATGGCACCTGCAGCGCGACGATGGTTCGGCGCCGGATGCAGCCCTGCGCACGACGGTCGCGGCACGGGTCCACGACCGCATGACCGAGTCGGTACTCGATTCGCTGGAGGCGGCCGATCGGCTGTTCGACGACCTCTCCGACGCCCCGCTGTCGACCATCGACCTGTCCGGCGACGGGCATGCCGCCCTCGATGCGGCGAACCGCGAACTCGGCCTGGCGCTGTCGGCCGACGAAATCGATTACCTTGTTGCGGCGTTCGGGCGGCTCGGGCGCAATCCGACCGACGTCGAGCTGATGATGTTCGCGCAGGCGAACTCCGAGCATTGCCGGCACAAGATCTTCAATGCGAACTGGGTCGTCGACGGCGTGCCGCGCAGCGAGACGCTGTTCGGGATGATCCGCCACACCCATGCAGTGAGCCCGGCCGGTACCGTCGTCGCCTATGTCGACAACGCTTCGGTGATCGAAGGCTTCGATACCGGGCGGCTGCTCCCGGTACCGGCGCCGGGCGCCGGCCCGGCCGCATCGGATGCACTGCCGCACACCTATGCGTGGCGCAGCGAGCGTACCCACATCCTGATGAAGGTGGAGACGCACAACCATCCGACGGCAATCTCTCCGTTCGCTGGTGCGGCGACCGGTGCCGGCGGCGAGATCCGCGACGAAGCGGCGACCGGCCGCGGCGCCCGCGCCAAGGCCGGGCTGTGCGGCTTCAGCGTGTCGAACCTGAACCTGCCGGGCCACCTGCGTCCGTGGGAACTGCAGCCCGACGGTACGCTCTACGGAAAGCCCGGCCGCATCGACGACGCCTGCCGCATCATGCTCGATGGCCCGATCGGCGCGGCCGCCTTCAACAACGAGTTCGGCCGCCCGAACCTGTGCGGCTATTTCCGGTCGTTCGAGGTCACCTTCGACGGCGAACGGCGTGGCTACCACAAGCCGATCATGCTGGCCGGCGGCCTGGGCAGCATCCCTGCGGGCGGCACGCAGAAGGCGGCGGTACCGGCCGGTGCGCCGCTGGTGCAGCTCGGCGGCCCGGGCATGCTGATCGGCATGGGCGGCGGTGCGGCTTCCAGCATGGATACCGGACACAACTCCGCCGATCTCGACTTCGATTCCGTGCAGCGCGGCAATCCCGAGATGCAGCGCCGCGCGCAGGAGGTCATCGACCGCTGCTGGGCCCTGGGCGACGACAATCCGATCCTTTCCATTCACGATGTCGGTGCCGGCGGGCTCTCCAACGCGCTGCCCGAACTCGCCCATGGTGCCGGGCTCGGAGCCCGCTTCGACCTGCGCGCGGTTCCGGTCGAGACGCGCGGCATGTCGCCGATGCAGATATGGAGCAACGAGTCGCAGGAGCGCTACGTGCTCGCGCTCGATCCGGCGCGGCTCGAGCTGTTCCGCGCCATCGCAGGGCGCGAACGCTGTCCGTTCTCGGTGGTCGGCGCGGCCACGGCCGAAGGCCGTCTCGTGGTCGCCGATCCGAAGTTCGGCAATCGGCCGGTCGACATGCCGATGGACGTGCTGCTCGGCAAGCCGCCGAAGATGCTGCGCGACGTGACGCGTGTCGCGCGTCACGCGCCGCGACTCGACCTCACCGGAGTCGACCTGCGCGAGGCCGTGCACCGGGTCCTGCGGCTGCCGGCGGTGGCCGACAAGTCCTTCCTCGTCACCATCGGCGATCGCAGCGTGGGCGGCCTCACCGCGCGCGACCAGATGGTCGGCCCCTGGCAGGTACCGGTCGCCGATTGCGCGATAACCTTGTCCGGCTTCACCGGCTTCACCGGCGAGGCGATGTCGATCGGTGAGCGCACGCCGCTGGCGCTGGTCGATGCACCGGCCTCTGGCCGAATGGCGGTCGGCGAGGCGATCACCAATATCGCCGCCGCACCGATCGAGGCGCTCGGCCAGGTGAAGCTGTCCGGCAACTGGATGGCCGCAGCCGGCCATCCCGGCGAGGACGCCGCCCTTTTCGACACCGTGCATGCGGTGGCAATGGAGCTGTGTCCGGCGCTCGGTCTGTCGATCCCGGTCGGCAAGGATTCCCTGTCGATGAAGACGGTGTGGCGCGACCCTGCCGCAGGTGATGCAGCGCGTTCCGTCACCTCGCCGGTATCGCTCGTTGTGTCCGCGTTCGCGCCGGTGCACGACGTGCGTGGCGCATCGACGCCCGAGTTGCGTACCGACGCGGGAGATAGCCGGTTGCTGCTGGTCGACCTCGGGCGGGGGCGCGCCCGGCTCGGCGGCTCGGCGCTGGCGCAGGTGTATTCGCTGTTCGGCGACGAGGTGCCGGATCTCGATCGGGCACAGGATCTGGCCGGTTTCTTCGATGCCATGCAGGTACTGCGCGGGCAGGCGCTGCTGCTTGCCTACCACGACCGCTCCGATGGCGGCCTGCTGGCGACAGTCGCAGAGATGATGTTCGCCGGCGGGGTGGGTCTAGACCTGGACCTCGGGGCGATGCTGCCCGGGACCACCGCAGCGGCGGTCATGGCCTGGCTGTTCAACGAGGAACTGGGCGCGGTGTTGCAGGTGAGGGCCGGCGACGTCGCCCGGGCCATCGCGGTTTTCGAAGCGCGCGGCCTCGGCGGCTGTGTCTTTCCGATCGGCCAGCCCAACGCCGGCGACCGGCTGCGCCTGTGCGCCGACGGGCAGGTGCTGCTCGATGAGCCGCGTGCGGCTCTGCGCGAGTCGTGGTCGGAGACCAGCTGGCTGCTTGCGCGCCTGCGCGACAATCCCGAGTGCGCAGATGCTGCCCATGAGAGCGCCTGCGACGCGGCCGAGCCGGGCCTGCATGCGCATCTCGTATTCGATCCGCAGGACACGCTCGCGGCGCCGTGGGTCCATGCCGGGGTCAGGCCGAGGGTGGCGATCCTGCGCGAGCAGGGCGTCAATGGCCAGAACGAGATGGCTGCGGCGTTCGATCGTGCCGGCTTCACCGCGGTCGATGTACACATGAGCGACGTCCTCGAGGGACGCGTTGCACTGGATGCCTTTACAGGCATTGCGGCGTGCGGCGGCTTCTCCTACGGCGATGTGCTCGGCGCCGGCGAGGGCTGGGCGAAGTCGATCCGCTTCAACACCCGTGCCTTCGATGCGTTCAGCGCCTTCTTCGCGCGCAGCGACAGTTTCGGGCTCGGCGTCTGCAACGGGTGCCAGATGATGAGCGGTCTGGCCGACCTGATTCCCGGGGCGGCGCACTGGCCACGGTTCGTGCGCAACCGGTCGGAGCAGTTCGAGGCGCGACTGGTGATGGTCGAGGTTATGGCCACTCGGTCGCTGTTCTTCGAAGGGATGGCGGGCAGCCGCCTTCCGGTGGTGGTGTCGCACGGCGAGGGTTTTCCTCTGTTCTCCTCGCCCGAGTCGATGAAGGCGGCCGAGCCGCTGGTCACGCTGCGGTATGTCGACCCGTCGGGCGCGCCGACCGAGCGCTACCCGCACAATCCCAACGGGGCGCCCGGCGGCATTACCGGGCTTGCCAGCGAAGACGGCCGCTTCAGCATCCTCATGCCGCATCCGGAGCGCGTCTTCCGCACGGTGCAGCTGTCATGGCACCCGCGAGCGTGGGGCGAAGACAGCCCCTGGCTCAGGATGTTCCGCAACGCCCGGCGCAGGGTCGGCTGAGAGGCCTGGGCCGCTGGGTGCGCGCGGCCACCGCATCGAGCCGGGGACGCAGCCTCTGGACTGCTACTCGATCTTTGCCTTTGCACGCACTTCGCCGATCGCCTTTTCGATCGCCTGCTGCTGGAAGCGCTGCTGCAGCTGCTGCTTGACCTCGTCGTAGGGCGGGGCAGCCAGCGGCCGCTCGTCGTCGAGGCGGATGATGTGCCAGCCGAACTGCGACTGCACCGGCGCGGGCGCGGTCTGGCCCTTCTTCAGCTTGACCATCGCGTCGGCGAACGGCTTGACCAGGTTCGCGGGCGGCGTCCAGTCGAGTTCGCCGCCGCGGCCCTTGGAGCCTGTGTCTTCGGACCGCTCGGCCGCGGCTTTCTCGAAAGTGGTCCGCTTGGCGGCGATCGCGGCCATGATCTCCTTGGCCTCGGCTTCGGTCTTGACCAGGATGTGGCGTACCCGGTACTCGCGGTCACCCAGCGCCGAGCGGATCTTCTCGTACTCGGCCTTCATCGCGGCGTCGCTGATCGGATTCTTCGAGATGTAGTCGGCAATATAGGCCTGGGCCAGGATGTTCTGGCGCGCCAGTTCGAGCTGGACCAGTACGTCGGGGTTCTTGTCGAAGCCGCGCTTGGCCGCCTCCTGGCTCACTGCTTCCATGCTCACCAGCTCGTCGCGCACCCGTGCGCGCATCTCGGGCGTGTCGGGGGCGCCGCGCTGGGTCTGCTGCTTCATGAGCATGTCGATCCGGCTCTGCGGGACCGTGACGCCGTTGACGCGCGCGACGGTTCCCTGGGTACCCGGCCCCTTGGAGGCCTGCGAAAATGCGCCGGTACTGATCATCAGCCCTGCCGCGGCGAACACCGCGAGCGAGACCGTACGTTGCAGGGCGAGACTTTTCATGCGATTGCTCCCTTGGATGAATGGTTGTTCTGCCGGTCCATGTCAGGCGGCGCCGGGTTCGCCCGGCGCCCTGGCCTGGATCGCCAGCGCGTGGATGCGTCCGCGCATCAGGTCGCCGAGCGCGGCATAGACCATCCGATGGCGGGCGACCGTAGCGTGTCCGGCGAAGGCTGCGCTGGTCAGCGCCAGGCGGAAGTGCCCGCCGCCGGACGCAGCACCGGCATGCCCTGCATGCAGTGCGCTCTCGTCGTCGATTGCGACTGCTGTCGGGGCCAGAACGCCGAGACGGGCGCGCATCTCGTCGGCGAGGCTCGGGGGATTCATCGCGATCTCCCGTCGGTATCGTCCGCAGCCTCGGCGTAGCGCGACAGGACCAGCGCTTGCGCGAAGACGAACACGAGCATCAGCGCGGTGACCCCGAACAGCTTGAAATTCACCCACGCGTCGGTGGAAAAGTTCTGCGCGACCAGGATGTTCGCCACAGCGAGCATTGCGAAGAATCCCGCCCATGCATAGTTCAGCCCGCGCCAGACTCCGTCAGGCAGGGTTATCTGACTGCCCATCAGCGCGCGCATGGGGTTGCGCCCGAAGCAGGCATGGGCGACGACCAGCCCGACCGTGAACATCAGGTACAGCACAGTGGGCTTCCACTTGATGAACATTTCGTCATGCAGCAGCAGCGTTGCGCCGCCGAATACGACGATCACGCCCAGGCTCAGCCATAGCGCAGGCTCGATCGCGCGACCGCGCAGCCGGAGCCACCCGATCTGCACGAAGGTGGCCGCAATCGCGACCGCCGTGGCGGTATAGAGGCCGGCCAGCTTGTAGGCCGCGAAGAAAAGGATGACCGGGAAAAGGTCGAACAGCCACTTCATGGCTTGGATTGTCTAGGCTCGGGCACGGGATGTCCACTTCGCATTCCGCGACTGCACCATCGTCCGCGCCTCGGGAGAGAAGCCCAGACCGGCCACCTGATGCGCTGCCTGCTGAAAGAACGCCGGGCATTCCGACGGCAGGTGGGCTTCCAGTCTTCGGTATGCGCGTTCCATCTTGCGCAGGTCGCGTGATCGGGTCGAGATGACAGCTGCGTTGATCAGCAGCTGGCGCCAGGGGCGCAGCGGGTCGGTCGAGGTGTGGTCGGCCTGCAGCCGGGTCGCCACATTGGCGATCACGGCCTCGTAGGCGTCCGACAGCGCGATGCATGCGTCGAGGCTGCCCGCGATGTTCGCGCGGTTGGCGAGTGCCGCGACGACCGGGCCGATCTGGCGCAACTGGCCGCGGTGGCGCATGCACCACTGGGCGGCTTCGAGCGAGATGTCGATCACGGCGATGCGCGCATTGCGCAGGTCGAGGCGGTCGGCCCAATTGCCCAGGTCGTGCAGGCATTCGAAGATCTGGTCCGCGATGCCACTCACGTCTTCGGCCAGCACCTCGGCGGTCGGCCCGTACTCGCGGTCGATCCGCTCGCAGTCGTCGACGAACACGTCGATCGCATCGACCAGCATGGCTGGCGTGACCGAGCTTCCGGGCCGCATGCCCGAACGATCGAACGCTGCGATGATCTCCCGTGCAGCGGCCTTGAGACGTACCCGCATCATTCCGACCCTGTCCTGTCGAGCTTCAGTGCCGCCGAATTCATGCAGTAGCGCAGGCCGGTCGGTGCCGGTCCGTCCTCGAATACATGACCCAGGTGCGCGTCGCAGCGCGCGCACAGCACTTCCGTGCGGCGGCTGAACCAGCTGTTGTCGTCCGCGGTGGCGACCGCATCGGGCGCCATCGGACGCCAGAAACTCGGCCAGCCAGTGCCCGAGTCGTACTTGGTCGATGCGTCGAACAGCGGATTGCCGCAGCAGACGCAGCGGTAGGTGCCAGCGTCCTTCGAATCCCAGTAGGCTCCCGTGAACGCGCGCTCGGTGCCGTGCCTGCGCGTGACCTCGTACTGCTCGGCACTCAACTGGGCGCGCCACTCGTCATCGGTCTTCCGGATTTTGTCTGTCATGATCGCGATCTGGCGTGTGTGGCGACTCGAGCGGCCGAATCGAATGGCCTGCCCCGGTAAAGCGAAAAGGAATGATACGGTGACCCTTGCCTACTGGATGATCCTCGCGTGTGCGATGTTGCCCTATCTCACGGTGGCGGTGGCGAAGTACCGGCCGGACTACGACAACGCTTCGCCACGCGCGCAACTCGCGGCGGCGGAAGGTGCCCGACTGCGGGCCTACTGGGCCCACCTGAACCACTTCGAGGCGTTTCCGCCGTTTGCCGCCGCGGTGATTATCGCCCACCTCGCGCAGGCACGGCAGGATTGGGTGGACATCCTTGCCGTTGCCTTCGTTGTGCTGCGGGTCCTTTATGCGGTGCTGTATGTCGCCGACCGTCCGACAGCCCGCTCGCTGGTCTGGTCCGCGGCCTTCTTCTGCATGGTCGGGCTGTTCGTCGCGGCAGCGATCGGCTGATCCGGGCCTGCCCGCCCGGAGGCCGGGCCGGGAGCTTGGTCCGCCTGTGCCGGCGGAGGCGCGCATGGCTGCGAAATGTGCAAAAATCAAAGGCTGTACGACAGCCGCTCGATCCTGATCGCGGCGTGTCGCCGACTGCGGCGCCGGTCGCCGGTTTCCTGCCGTTCCAGGGCCGCCGTTCCGCGAGCGTCCGCGTCATCCCCGGACAGTTCCGTTTACGCACAAGCCTCTGAGAGGAAGCCAGCATGGCCCATGATCCGCTGAACACCCTGCGCGAATTCAAACTGAAGTCCGGCCGCAGCGGCAGGATGTATTCCCTGAAGGCGCTTGAAGATCAGGGATTCGGCAAGACCTCGCGTCTGCCGGTGAGCCTGCGCGTGGTGCTCGAGTCCGTGCTGCGCAACTGTGACGGCCAGCGTATCTCCCCCGACGTGGTGAAGGCGCTGGCCGGATGGCAGCCGAACGGCGCGCGCACGACCGAACTGCCGTTCGTGCTCGCGCGGATCATGCTGCAGGACATGGCAGGCTTCCCCGCGCTCAACGACTTCGCGGCGATGCGCGCCGAGGCGAAGCGCCAGAACTTCGACCCCGCCCGCATCGAGCCTCTGGTCCCGGTCGACCTGGTGGTCGACCACTCGATCGTGGTCGACGTGCACAACTCCACCGACGCGCTGCGCCGGAACATGGAGATCGAGTTCGAGCGCAACGGTGAGCGCTACACCTTCCTGAAGTGGGCCAAGCAGGCCTTCTCCGGCATCCGCGTCGTGCCCCCGGGCAACGGCATCTGCCACCAGGTGAACCTCGAGTACCTGTCGCGCGGCGTTTGGGAGAAAGACGGCATCTACTATCCCGACTCCGCCGTCGGCACCGACTCGCACACCACCATGGTGAATGCGATCGGCGTGCTGGCCTGGGGCGTCGGCGGCATCGAAGCCGAAGCGGCGATGCTCGGCCAGCCGTACTACTTCCTCGAGCCGGACGTGGTCGGCGTGCACATGACCGGAAAGCTCAATCCCGGCGTGACCGCCACCGACCTGGTGCTCACCGTCACCGAACTGCTGCGCAAGTCCAACGTGGTCAACAAGTTCGTCGAGTACTTCGGCGAGGGCGCGTCCACGCTCAGCGCCACTGACCGCGCGACCGTCGCCAACATGGCGCCCGACTACGGCGCGACCTGCGGCTTCTTCGCGATCGACGACAAGACCCTCGAGTACTACCGGATGACCGGCCGGGAAGAGCACTGCGATGCGATCGAGTCGTACCTCAAGGCCCAGGGCATGTTCGGCATCCCGCGCAAGGGCGAGATCGACTACTCGCAGGTGGTCGAGCTGGACCTGTCCACTGTGCGTCCCAGCGTGTCCGGGCCGAAGCAGCCGGAAGAGCGCCTGAACCTCGAGGCGATCAAGGACCGCTTCAACGAGCTGTTCTCCAAGCCGGTCGCCGAAAGCGGCTACAACAAGCCTGCGGCTGACCTCGACAAGCGGTTCCCGGTCGCCAACCCGGCGGTGGGCGACGTCGGCCATGGCGACATCGGCATCGCGGCGATCACCTCCTGCACCAACACGTCGAACCCGTGGGTGCTGCTGGCCGCCGGCCTGCTGGCGAAGAAGGCGGTCGAGAAGGGCATGAAGCCGCATCCGCGGGTGAAGACCTCGCTCGCGCCCGGCTCCAAGGTGGTGACGGCCTACCTGAAGGACGCCGGCCTGATGCCCTACCTGGAGCAGCTCGGCTACCACGTGGTGGCCTACGGCTGCACGACCTGCATGGGCCTCGCCGGGCCGCTGGACAAGGACCTGGAAGAGTCGATCGTTAAGAACGACGTGATTTGCGCCGCGGTCCTGTCCGGCAACCGCAACTTCGAAGCGCGCGTGCACCAGTCGCTGAAGGCCAACTTCCTGATGAGCCCGCCGCTCGTGATCGCTTTCGCGCTCGCCGGCACCGTGCGCATCGACATGGACAAGGATCCGATCGGCAACGACAAGGACGGCAAGCCGGTCTTCCTGAAGGACCTGTGGCCGACGCCCGCCGAAGTCGAGGCGGTGATGAAGTTCGCGCTCAATCCCGAGAGCTTCCGCCGCGAGTACGGCGACCTGTCCGGTGCCAAGGACCTCTGGGATGGCATCCCGGAGGCGAAGGGCGCGCTGTTCGACTGGGACGACAAGTCGACCTACCTGCTCGAGCCGCCGCTGTTCGAGGGCTTCAGCCGCACCCTGCCCAAGGTCACCGACGTCCGCGGTGGCCGCGCGCTGGGCATCTTCGGCAACAAGCTGACCACCGACCACATCAGCCCGGTGGCGCCGATCCGCAAGGGCACGCTCGCGGGCGACTGGTTGGTGGCGGCTGGCAGCACCGACCTTTCCAGCTTCGGATCGCGGCGCACCAACCACGAGGTGATGGTCCGCGGCGCGTTCGCCAACCCGCGCATCAAGAACCTGATGGTGCCCGGCTCGGAAGGCGGCGTCACCTTCCACCAGCCCGACGGCGCGAAGATGCAGATCTTCGACGCGTCGATGCAGTACCAGAAGGACAAGGTTCCGTTGTTCGTCTTCGGCGGCGAGGCCTATGGCACCGGTTCCTCGCGCGACTGGGCGGCCAAGGGCACCCAGATGCTCGGCATCAAGGTAGTCGTGGCGCGCGGCTACGAGCGCATTCACCGTTCGAACCTCGTCGGCATGGGCGTGCTGCCCTGCCAGTTCAAGGGTGCCGACAGCGTGCAGTCGTTGGGCATCACCGGCGAGGAAAGCTACGACCTGCTGGGCGTCGAAGGCGGCAACATCAAGCCGCTGCAGGACGTCACGCTGGTGATCCACCGCAAGGACGGCAGCACGCAGAACGTGGCCGTCACGCTGCGCGTGGATTCCCCGATCGAGGTCGAGTACCTCAAGAACGGCGGCATCCTGCCGTTCGTGCTGCGTGAGCTGATGGCTGCGTAGCCGGGTTCCACCCGTCCGCGCGTGCCCTCCGTCCCCTTTTCCTGTTTCGTGCGATCACAGAGCCTGTCATGACCCAAGACGCCTTCAATTCCCTGCGCGACTTCACGCCCTCGGCCGGCAAGGCCGGCAAGTACCACTCGCTGGCTGCACTCGAGGAGGCCGGCCTGGGCAAGGTGTCCCGGCTGCCGCGCTCGATCCGCGTGGTGCTGGAGGCGCTGGTGCGCCACTGCGACGGCAAGAAGGTGACGCCGGAACACGTGAGGGCACTGGCTGCCTGGCAGGCGAACGGGGCACGCACCACCGAGATCCCGTTCATCGTGGTGCGCATCGTGCTGCAGGACCTGATCGGGTTCGGAACGCTGAACGACCTGGCGGCGATGCGCAACGCGGCCGGCAAGCTCGGCCTGGCGCCGGGCAAGATCGAGCCGCTGGTCCCCGTGGACGTGGTGGTCGACCACTCGGTCGAGATCGATGTCTTCAACCGGCCCGACGCGGTGCAGGTGAACCAGGAGATCGAGTTCAAGCGCAATGCCGAGCGCTACCTGTTCGTGAAATGGGCGCAGGGCGCGTTCAAGACGGTGCGCGTGGTGCCGCCGGGCAATGGCATCATCCACCAGATCAACATGGAGTACCTGTCGCGTGGCGTCTGGGAGAAGGACGGCCTCTGGTTCCCCGACACGGTGTTCGGCACCGATTCGCACACGACCATGGTCAACGGCATCGGCGTGGTGGCCTGGGGCGTGGGTGGCATCGAGGCAGAGGCGGGCATGCTCGGCCAGCCGAACGCATTCCTGACCCCGGACGTGGTCGGCTGCCACCTGACCGGCCGGCTGCGCGAGGGTGTCACCGCCACCGACCTGGCACTGACCGTCACCGAACTGATGCGCAAGGCGAAGGTGGTCGGGAAGTTCGTCGAGTTCTTCGGCGAAGGCGCGGCCAACCTGACCGCGGCCGACCGTTGCACGGTGGCGAACATGGCGCCGGAGTATGGCGCCACGATGGGTTACTTCCCGGTCGACGACAAGACGATCGACTACTTCCGCACCACCGGCCGCGAGCCAGAGCAGATCGCGGCGATCGAAGCCTATTTCAAGGTACAGGGCATGTTCGGCATGCCGAAGCCGGGCGACATCGACTACACCCAGGTGATCGAGCTCGACCTGTCGAGCATCGTCCCGAGCCTGTCCGGGCCGAAGCGGCCACAAGACCGGGTCAACCTGCCCGACCTGGGCCGCGACTTCGACCGCCTGTTCTCGGCGCCGACCGACAGGAACGGCTATGCACGGGCTGCCGATGATCTCGGGCGGCGAGAGCCGACAGGGCACGGGTACGACGTCGGTCACGGCGACGTGCTGATTGCGTCGATCACCTCCTGCACCAACACGTCGAACCCGGCTCTGCTGCTGGCTGCCGGCCTGCTCGCCAAGCGTGCAGTGGAGAAGGGGCTGACCACGCATCCGCGCATCAAGACCTCGCTCGCGCCCGGGTCGCGGGTGGCGACGAAGTACCTGCAGGACGCAGGCCTGCTGCCGTTCCTCGAGAAGCTCGGCTTCAGCGTGGTGGCCTACGGCTGCACGACCTGCATGGGCGCGGCCGGTCCGCTCGACGCTAAGATCGAGGACACGGTGGTGTCCAAGGACCTGGTCACCTGCGCGGTGCTCTCGGGCAACCGGAACTTCGAGGCTCGGGTGCACCCCAACCTGCGGGCGAACTACCTCGCCAGCCCGGCACTGGTGGTCGCCTATGCCCTGGCCGGAACCGTGCGTACCGACCTGACCACCGACCCGCTGGGCATTGACAAGGACGGGAAGCCGGTTTTCCTGAAGGACCTCTGGCCGACGGATGCGGAAGTCGCTGCGCAGCTGCGCTTCGCCTACAACCCGGACCACTTCCGCCGCGAATACAGCGACCTCTCCGGCAACAAAAAGCTGTGGGAAGCGATCCCGACGGTCGAGGGTGCGGTCTACAAATGGGACCCGGAGTCGACGTTCATCCGCGAACCCCCGTTCTTCCAGGGCGTGACCCAGACGCCGGGCAAGGTCAGCAACATCGTCGGCGCACGCGCGCTGGCAATCCTCGGCGACTCGATCACCACCGACCACATCAGCCCATCCACGAAGATCCGGCCGGGTACGCCGGCTGGCAAGTGGCTGGCGCCGTTCCAGGCCAACCACCCGCCGGAGGAGTGGGGCCACTTCGGCGTCCGGCGCTGCAACCATGAACTCATGGTGCGCGGCACCTTCGCAAACGTGCGGCTGCGCAACGCGGTCGCCCCCGGTACTGAGGGGCCGATCACCAAGCACCAGCCCGACGGCGCGCAGATGACGATCTTCGAGGCCTCAGAGCTGTATCGCGCGTCGGGCACGCCCCTGGTGATCTTCGGTGGCGAGGATTACGGCATGGGTTCGTCGCGCGACTGGGCGGCCAAGGGCGTGCAGCTGCTCGGGGTGAACGCGGTGATCGTGAAGAGCTTCGAGCGTATCCATCGCGCCAACCTGATCGGCATGGGTGTGGTGCCCCTGCAGTTCAAGCCGGGCGAGGACGTGGCGACGCTGAAGCTCGACGGCACCGAGACTTTCACGATCGAGGGGCTCGAGGGCGGCAACGTGAAGCCGATGCAGGACGTCACGATGACCATCATGCGTGCCGACGGCTCCACGCAGAAGGTTACTCTGACGCTGCGTATCGACACCGGCATCGAGGTCGACTACCTGAAGCACGGCGGCATCCTGCCGTACGTGCTGCGCGAGCTGGTCGCGGCCGAGACGGCCTGATCTTCCGCACCTGGCGGCCTGCACTGGGCGGATGCGTGCGCCCTAGCAGACCGAAACGCGGGCATCGGGTGGCCGTTTCCGCTCATGGGTAGGTGGGGGTCAGGTCTTGAGTTTTGCACCGGGATGCAAAACTCAAGACCTGACCCCCGCCTCGCTGTGACCCCCGCCTCGCTGCAAAACTCAAGACCTGACCCCCGCCTCGGACCCCCGCCTCGCTGGCGCCCCGTCTCCTCGATCCGGCGAAGCCCACTCGGCGGATGATCCGGCGCTTGACCGGTGTCTTCAGGCGGAGAAGAGGTCCACGAACTGGTCAACCGGCATCGACTGTAGATTGCCGGCATCCGCGCAGGCCTCGCGGATCAGCCGCTGCTGCTTCGGTGCGAAGCGGCGCGCCAGGTTGACCGCGAACTTGGCGTCGAGCAGTGGGTAGCCCTCCGCGCGGCGGCGGCGGTGGCCAACCGGGTATTCGACCTCCACCTGCTGCGTGGCGGTCCCGTCCTTGAAGGTGACCTGAACGGCGTTGGCGATCGAGCGCTTCGCCGGATCCAGATAGTCTCGGGTATAGCGCGGCTCTTCGACGATCTCCATCCGGTCGCGCAGTGCGTCGATGCGCGGGTCGGCGGCGATCCCGTCCTCGTAGTCGGCCGCCACCAGGTTGCCCTTGATCAGCCCGACCGCGGTCATGTACTGGATGCAGTGGTCCCGGTCGGCCGGGTTGTGCAGCGGCCCGCGCTTGTCGATGATGCGTATCGCGGATTCATGCGTGGCGATGGTCACCTTCTCGATGTCGTCCAGGCGATCCTTCACCAGCGGATGCAACTGCAGTGCGCATTCGACAGCGGTCTGCGCGTGGAACTCGGCCGGGAAAGAGATCTTGAACAACACGTTCTCCATCACGTACGAGCCTAACGGGCGGCCCAGCGTCACTGGTCGGCCCTTGAACAGCACGTCCTGAAAGCCCCAGGTATTCGCGGTGAGCGCCGATGGATAGCCCATCTCGCCGCGCAGCGTCATCCATGCGATGCGCACCGCGCGCGAGGTCGCGTCGCCCGCGGCCCACGACTTGCGCGAACCGGCGTTCGGCGCATGGCGATAGGTGCGCAGCGACTGCCCGTCGATCCATGCATTGGACACTGCATCGATCACCTCGTCGCGGGTGCCACCCATCATCGCGGTGACGACTGCGGTCGACGCGACCTTCACCAGCACCACGTGGTCGAGTCCGACCCGGTTGAAGCTGTTCTCCAGCGCCAGCACGCCCTGGATCTCGTGCGCCTTGATCATCGCGGTTAGTACGTCGCGCACGGTCAGCGGCGCCGCGCCGCGGGCGACCCGGGTGCGCGACAGCCAGTCGGCCGTGGCCAGGATGCCGCCGAGGTTGTCGGAAGGGTGGCCCCACTCGGCGGCAAGCCAGGTGTCGTTGAAGTCGAGCCAGCGGATCATGGTGCCGATGTTGAACGCGGCCTGAACCGGATCGAGCTGGTACGACGTGCCGGGCACTTTCGCGCCATGCGGCACGATGGTACCTGGCACGATCGGGCCGAGCAGCTTGGTGCAGGCCGGATACTCCAGTGCTTCCAGGCCGCAGCCCAGCGTGTCGAGCAGGCAGTAGCGTGCCGTATCGTAGGCCTCGGTGCTGTCGACCTGCGTCGACAGCACGTAGTCGGCGATATCGATCAGCAGCGCGTCGGGTTCGGGGCGGATGTTGGAGATCGGAGCGGACATGTAGGCAGTGCCGGTGGGTTGTACGGGGCTTGCGGGGGAGGGGGGCTGCGGCGTTGGTCCTGGGCGGCCTGCGGGGCACTTCAGCGTTCGTCGATCGGCACCCAGCGCACGCCTTCAGGCCCGGTGTAATTCGCGGTCGGGCGGATGATCTTGCCGTCGATGCGCTGTTCGATCACATGCGCGGACCACCCCGAGGTGCGGGAAATGACGAACAGCGGGGTGAACATCGCGGTCGGTACGCCCATCATGTGGTACGAGACGGCGCTGAACCAGTCGAGGTTCGGGAACATCTTCTTCTCCCGCCACATCACCGCCTCGAGGCGCTCGGCGATGTCGAACAGCTTCATCGAGCCGACCCGCTGCGACAGTCGGCGCGCGACTTCCTTGATCACGACGTTGCGCGGATCGCCGGTGGTGTACACCGGGTGCCCGAAGCCGATCACGACTTCCTTCGCCTGCACCCGGCGCACGATGTCGCCCTCGGCTTCATCCGGCGTTGCATAGCGCGACTGGATGTCGAACGCGACCTCGTTGGCACCACCGTGCTTCGGCCCACGCAGCGCGGCGATGCCGCCGCATATCGCGCCATGCATGTCGGCGCCGGTGCCGGCAACCACGCGGCAGGCGAACGTGGAGGCGTTGAACTCGTGCTCGGCATAGAGGATGAGCGAGGTATGCATCGCGCGCACCCACTCCTCCGGGGGGGGCTCGCCGTGCAGCAGGTGCAGGAAGTGGCCGCCGATCGAATCGTCGTCGGTCTCGACCTCGATGCGCCGGCCGTTGTGCGACCAGTGATACCAGTAGAGCAGCATCGAGCCGAAACTGGCCATGAAGCGGTCGGCGATCTCGCGCGCCCCGGCGGTGCCGTGGTCGTCTTTCTCGGGCAGCAGCGCACCCATCGCCGACGCACCGGTCCGCATCACGTCCATCGGATGGGCCGACGGTGGCAGCCGTTCGAGCAGCGCCTTCAGCGGGGCCGGCAGCCCGCGCAGGGCACGCAGGCGGCGCTTGTAGCCGTCCAGTTCGGCGCGGTCAGGCAGTCGCTCGTGCACCAGCAGGTACGCGATCTCCTCGAACTGCGCGCTGTCGGCGAATTCCATGATGTCGTAGCCGCGGTAATGCAGGTCGTTGCCCGTGCGGCCAACGGTGCAGAGCGCGGTATTGCCGGCGGCGATGCCTGACAGGGCCACGGATTTCTTCGGCTTGAATGCCGTCGGTGGCGTGGTGCCGGGGGTTTCGCTCATGTCGTGTCCTCCGTTGCGTGCGGGCGAAAAAACGGCCGCTTCGCTGGCGGCCGTTCTTCGTCGTTCATCCGGTCGTCGAGGCTGTCGGCTCAGCCGAGCAGGTGCTTGACGCCGTCGCGCTCTTCCTCGAGTTCCTTCTGGGTCGCCTGCATCTTCGAACGGCTGAAGTCCGAGATGTCGATGCCCTTGACGATCGAGTACTGACCGTTCTTGCAGGTGACCGGGAAGCCATACATCAGGCCTTCGGGGATGCCGTAACTGCCGTCGGACGGGATGCCCATCGACACCCAGTCGCCGTCCGGCGTGCCGTTCACCCAGTTGCGCACATGATCCATCGCTGCGTTGGCCGCGCTCGCCGCGGAGGACAGGCCGCGCGCATCGATGATCGCCGCTCCGCGCTTCTGGATGGTCGGGATGAAGTTCGACTCGAGCCACTGCTGGTCGTTGATCATCGGCCATGCTGCCTTGCCATCGACCTCGGCGCGGAACACATCGGGATACTGCGTAGCCGAGTGGTTGCCCCAGATGGTCATCTTCTTCACGCTGCTGACCGGGCGGCCGACCTTCTGCGCGACCTGGGTCAGTGCGCGGTTGTGATCGAGGCGCATCATCGCGGTGAACTGGGTAGGCTTCAGGCTCGGCGCGCTCTTCATCGCGATCAAAGCGTTGGTGTTGGCCGGGTTGCCGACCACCAGCACCTTGACGTCGCGGCTGGCGAATTCGTCCAGTGCGCGGCCCTGCGGCCCGAAGATCTTGCCGTTGGCTTCCAGAAGGTCCTTGCGTTCCATGCCCGGGCCGCGCGGGCGCGCGCCAACCAGCAGCGCCACGTTCGCGTCGCGGAAGGCGACCTTGGGATCGTCGGTCGGCACCACCGACTGCAGCAGTGGAAATGCGCAATCGTCCAGTTCCATGATCACGCCACGCAGCGCCTTCTGCGCCTTCTCGTCGGGAATCTCCAGCAGTTGCAGGATCACCGGCTGGTCTGCGCCGAGCATCTCGCCGCTGGCGATACGAAACAGCAGGCTGTAGCCGATCTGGCCAGCGGCACCGGTGACGGCGACGCGAACGGGCGATTTCATCGTGAAGCTCCCTTGGACTTGTAATGCATGGATATGCGCGATCGCACGGTATGCGGCACGCTGCGGGCGAGCGGATGATACCGTAGGCCGCTGGAGGCTGTTGGCTCGCTTGTGCAATGCGGCGGCTGCTGCGATAATCCACCTGCTTCGCAGCCAGCCCGCGCGCCTTCTCCGCAGGCCGCTTGCACGAGGCGGGATTGCTGCAGCCCCGCACCGGCGTGCAGGGCAGCGGGTCAGCGGTGCCGCAGTGCAGCGCCGCCAGGCGGCATTGCGGTGCCGTCCCGGTACGCAGCGTTGTCGTCGAGCCTGGAGCGGAGCCGCCACCGGCGAGGCCCGTAGTTCGGGCTGCACCGCCGGCATGCACGCCCGCCGCGCCGTACTTTGCCAGAGAGGAAGAGCGTCCGTTGATCAAGAAAAGCCGTCCGAAGTATCTCGACCTGACCGAGATAAAGATGCCGACCCCCGCGTTGGTATCCATCCTTCACCGGGCCAGCGGTATCGGCCTCTACCTGGTCGGCATTCCGCTGGGGCTTTATCTGTTCCAGATGAGCCTCGCCTCGGAGCAGGGCTACGCGCAGTTCGCGGCCATCGCCGGCCACTGGTTCGTCAAGCTGATCTTCCTTGGGCTGTTGTGGGCATTCCTGCATCATTTCTGCGCCGGTATTCGTTACCTCACGCTCGACATGCACATGGGTGAGGAGGTGCAGCAGGCGCGCAACACGAGCTACGCGGTCCTTGCGGTCAGTCTCGTTCTAACCCTGGTTTTGGGAGTGCAGCTATGGTGAGCAGGGTCGTAACTGGCGCGCACTACGGGCTGCGTGATTGGCTCGGGCAACGCGTGACCGCGGTGATCATGGCCGTCTACACGGTGCTGCTCGGGGCGATCCTGCTGTTCAACGCTCCTGACGGATATGGCGATTGGAAGGCGCTGTTCTCGGGCCGGATCATGCAACTGGCGACCCTGCTGTTCGTCGCCTCGCTGCTGTATCACGCCTGGGTCGGCATTCGTGATGTGTTGATGGACTACATCGGGCCCGCTTCCGTCCGGCTCACGCTACAGATCGGCGTGATTCTGTCGTTGGTGGTCTACATGGGTTGGTCCATTCTGATCCTCCTGGGGTAAAGACTGATGGCACTCGCAAAACGTACTTTCGACGCGGTAGTGGTGGGCGCAGGCGGAGCGGGGCTCCGCGCGGCGCTGCAACTGTCCGAGTCAGGCCTGAAGACGGCAGTGCTGACCAAGGTGTTCCCCACCCGGTCGCACACGGTGGCGGCACAGGGCGGCATTGCCGCGGCACTGGGCAACTCGATGGAAGACCACTGGATCTTCCACATGTACGACACCGTGAAGGGCGCCGACTACCTGGGCGACCAGGACGCGATCGAATTCATGTGCCGGACGGCCAACGAGTGCGTCTACGAACTCGAGCACTTCGGCATGCCGTTCTCGCGCCTGCCCAACGGCAAGATCTACCAGCGTCCGTTCGGCGGCCAGTCGATCCACTTCGGCAAGGAACAGGCCGCGCGCAGCTGCGCCGTGGCCGACCGTACCGGCCACTCGATGCTGCATACGCTCTACCAGCGCAACGTGCGGGCCAACACCCTGTTCTTCGTCGAGTGGATGGCGCTCGACCTGATCATGAACGAGGCCGGGGAGTGCCTCGGCGTGACCGCGCTCGAGATGGAAACGGGCGAGGTGATGATGCTCCAGGCCAAGGCCACGCTGCTGGCCACCGGCGGCGCCGGGCGGGTCTACCAGGCCAGCACCAATGCGTTCATCAACACCGGTGACGGCATCGGCATGGCGGCCCGCGCGAACATCCCGCTGGAAGACATGGAGTTCTGGCAGTTCCACCCAACCGGCGTCGCCGGTGCGGGCGTGCTGATCACCGAAGGTGTACGCGGCGAGGGTGGCTACCTGCTGAACAAGTCGGGCGAGCGCTTCATGGAGCGCTACGCGCCGAACGCGAAAGACCTCGCCAGCCGCGACGTCGTCGCACGCGCGATGGCCACCGAAATCAAGGAAGGGCGCGGCGCCGGCCCCGACGGTACCTACCTGCTGCTCAAGCTCGACCACCTCGGCGCCGAGACGATCAACTCCAAGCTGCCGGGCATCCGCGAGATCGCGCTGAAGTTCGCCAACGTCGACCCGATCAAGGATCCGATTCCAGTCGTGCCGACCTGCCATTACATGATGGGCGGCATCCCGACGAACTACCACGGCCAGGTGGTGATGCCGCGTGGCGGCAACCCGGAAGTGCCGGTGCCGGGCCTCTACGCCGCGGGCGAGGCGGCCTGCGTGTCGGTGCACGGCGCGAACCGGCTGGGCACCAACTCGCTGCTCGATCTCGTGGTGTTCGGCAAATCGGCTGGCCAGCACATGGCCGACTATGCGCGCTCGAGCCGCAGCCAGCCGGACCTGCCGAAAGATGCCGGCGAACAGACCGAGGCCCGGCTGGCACGCCTCGAAGGCCAGAAGGATGGCGAGAAGGTGTCGGCGGTGCTGCGCGACCTGCAGCTCACGATGCAACTCGACTGCGGCGTGTTCCGCTTCCCCGACAGCCTGAAGTCCGGCGTGGCGAAGATGCGCGAGGTCGCCAAGCGCTCGCTGGTCACCGAAATCAAGGACAAGAGCAAGGTGTTCAACACGGCGCGCGTCGAAGCGCTGGAACTGGACAACCTGGTCGAGGTTGCCTTGTCTTCGCTGGTGTCCGCCGAGGCTCGCACCGAATCTCGCGGCGCGCACGACCGCAGCGATTTCCCGGTTCGCGACGATGCAAACTGGATCAAGCACACGCTGTGGTTCAAGGAAGGCGACCGGCTCGAGTACAAGCCGGTGCACGACAAGCCGCTGACGGTCGACGCGTTCGAGCCGAAGGCACGGGTCTACTGATCTTCCAGGGCATGCAACGACAAGGCACCGCACGATGAAATTCTCAGTCTTCCGCTACAACCCTGAAGTCGACGAAAAGCCGTACATGCAGAGCTACGACATCCCGCTCGAGCCGAGCGATCGGATGCTGCTCGACGCGATCGTGCGCATCAAGCAGCACGACGACTCGCTGTCGCTGCGACGCTCCTGCCGTGAAGGCGTCTGCGGTTCGGACGCGATGAACATCAACGGCAAGAACGGTCTTGCCTGCATCACGCCGCTCGATTCGCTGAAGGAGCCGGTGGTACTCAAGCCGCTGCCCGGCCTGCCGGTGATCCGCGACCTGATCGTCGACATGTCGCAGTTCTTCAAGCAGTACCACTCGGTCAAGCCGTACCTGATCAACGAGAACCAGCCGCCCGAGACCGAACGCCTGCAGTCGCCGGAAGAGCGCGAGGAACTCGACGGGCTGTACGAGTGCATCCTGTGCGCCTGCTGCTCGACGTCATGCCCGTCTTTCTGGTGGAATCCCGACAAGTTCGTCGGTCCGGCCGGGCTGCTGCAGGCCTACCGTTTCCTCGCGGACAGCCGCGACGAGGCCACCTCCGAGCGCCTGGACAACCTGGAAGACCCGTACCGGCTTTTCCGGTGCCACACGATCATGAACTGCGTCGACGTCTGCCCGAAGGGCCTCAACCCGACGCGTGCGATCGGCAAGATCAAGCAGCTGATGGTACGGAGGATGGTGTAGCCATGGCCCAGACCGAGGTCGCCCGCATCCAGGAAAATCGGTTACGCTGGCACTGCCGTCGGGGTCTGCTCGAGCTCGATCTCGTGTTGCAGCGGTTCATGGACAATCGTTATGCTTCGATGAAGGCGGCGGATGTCGAGTTGCTGAAGGAACTGCTCGACTACCCCGACCAGGACCTGTGGGACATGATCATCGGGCGGCTGCAGCCAGCCGACAAGAGGGTCGCCCCGGTCCTGGAAATGTTGCGCGCGGCTTGACCGCGCGTTTTTGTATTCGCGCCTGCCCGAACTCGCCCGTGGCGCCGCGGGCGTGCGCGATTTCTCTGTGGAGAAACTGATGGACAGCAAAGCCAAGGCAACCCTCTCGTTCAGCGACGGACGTCCGTCGGTCGAGTTCCCGATCTACGGCGGCACGATCGGTCCCGACGTGATCGACGTGCGCTCGCTCTACGCCAAGACAGGTGCCTTCACCTATGACCCGGGCTTCATGTCGACCGCGTCGTGCAAGTCGAGCATCACCTACATCGACGGCGACGAGGGCATCCTGCGGCACCGCGGCTATCCGATCGAGCAGCTGGTCGAGAGCTGCGACCTGCTCGAGGTCGCCTACCTGATCATGAAGGGCGAGCTGCCGAACGCGAAGGAGAAGAAGGAGTTCGACAGCACCGTCACCATGCACACCATGGTGCACGAGCAGATGGCGCGCTTCTACCAGGGCTTCCGCCGCGATGCACACCCCATGGCGGTGCTCTGCGGCGTGGTCGGCGGCATGGCCGCGTTCTATCACGACTCGATCGACATCAACGATCCGAAGAGCCGGATGATCTCCGAGTTCCGCCTGATCGCGAAGATGCCGACCATCGTCGCGATGACCTACAAGTACAACGTCGGCCAGCCGTTCATGTACCCGCGCAACGACCTCGGCTACGTCGAGAACTTCATGCGCATGATGTTCGGCGTGCCCTGCGAGGACTACACGCCGAACCCGGTGCTGGTGCGCGCGCTCGAGAAGATCCTGATCCTGCACGTCGACCACGAGCAGAACGCGTCGACCTCGACCGTGCGTCTGGCCGGTTCGTCGGGCGCCAATCCGTTCGCCTGTATCGCTGCCGGCATCGCCAGCCTGTGGGGCCCGGCGCATGGTGGTGCGAACGAAGCGGTGCTGAAGATGCTCGACGAGATCGGCGACGTGTCGAACATCGACAAGTTCATCGCGCGCGCCAAGGACCCGGCGGAAGCGTCGAAGCTGATGGGCTTCGGGCACCGGGTCTACAAGAACTACGATCCGCGCGCGCGCCTGATCCAGGGCGCCTGCCACGACGTGCTGGCCGAACTCGGTCTTGAAGACAACAAGATGTTCAAGCTGGCGATGGCACTCGAGAAGGTGGCGCTGGAAGACGAATACTTCGTCAAGCGCAAGCTGTTCCCGAACGTCGACTTCTACTCCGGCATCGTCTACAAGGCGCTCGGCATCCCGGTGTCGATGTTCACCGCGCTGTTCGCGCTGTCGCGCACGATCGGCTGGATCGCCCAGTGGAACGAGATGATCGAGGACCCGGACCAGAAGATCGGCCGTCCGCGCCAGCTGTTCCTCGGTGAAGCCGAGCGTTCGCTCAAGCCCCTGGCGGACCGTCGCTGAGTCCCTGCGGCTGAGCCTCACTGAAAACCGACGGGACGATTCCTGATGATGCAAGAGATGTTCGGTACCTCCTATCTGTTCGGCTCGAACGCGCCGTTCATCGAGGAGCTCTACGATGCCTACCTGGCCGACCCCGCGTCGGTCGACGGTACCTGGCGGCAGTACTTCGACGCGCTCCAGCGCAGCGGCGACGGGCCCGACGTGTCGCACGAGCAGGTCCGTGCGAAGTTCGCCGAGATGGCCCGGCGCAGCCCGTACCAGGTGTCGGCGTCCTCCGGCATCAGCGCCGAGGCGGCGCTGAAGCAGGTGGCGGTGCTGCAGTTGATCGGTGCCTATCGCTTCCTCGGCGTGCGCCATGCGCAGATCGATCCGCTGAAGCGCCAGGAAAAGCCCTACATCCAGGAACTCGACCCGTCGTTCTACGGGTTGTCGGACGCCGACATGGAGACGGAGTTCAACACCGGCTCCCTGGTCGGGCCCCAGCGCGCGACGTTGCGGCAGATCCTGACCCACGTGCGTGAGACCTACTGTGGGTCGATCGGTTTCGAGTACATGTACATCTCGGATCCGGCGCAGAAGAAGTGGATCCAGCAGCGCTTCGAGAGCATCCACTCCAGGCCCTCGTACGATGCCGCATACAAGCTGAACATCCTCGAACGTCTGACCGCCGCCGAGACGCTCGAGAAGTACCTGCACACCAAGTACGTCGGCCAGACGCGATTCTCGCTCGAAGGCGGCGAGACACTGATCCCGATGCTCGACATCCTGCTGCAGCGCGCCGGCGCACAGGGTGTGAAGGAATCCGTGATCGGCATGGCGCACCGTGGCCGGCTGAACGTTCTGGTGAACACGCTGGGCAAGATGCCGAAGGACCTGTTCGCGGAGTTCGAAGGCAAGATGGACGACGCCATCCTGTACGGCGACGTGATCTACCACGATGGCTTCTCGAGCGACATCACGACCCCGGGCGGCCCGATGCACCTGGCGCTCGCCTTCAACCCGTCCCACCTCGAGATCGTCAACCCGGTGGTCACCGGTTCGGTGCGGGCACGCCAGCACCGGCGCGGCGACAAGCTGGGCCGCGAGGTGATGCCGATCCTGATCCACGGCGACGCTTCGTACGCGGGGCAGGGCGTGGTGATGGAGACGCTGAACCTGTCGCAGACGCGCGGCTTCGGCACCGGCGGCACGATGCACCTGATCATCAACAACCAGATCGGCTTCACGATCTCCGATCCGCGCGACTCGCGCTCGTCGCTCTATTGCAGCGACGTGTCGAAGATGATCGAGGCGCCGATCTTCCACGTGAACGCGGACGATCCGGAAGCGGTGGCACTGGTGGTCGAGGCTGCACTCGACTTCCGGATGGAATTCCGCAAGGACGTCGTGGTCGACATGGTCTGCTACCGCAGGCCTGGCCACAACGAGCAGGACGAGCCGATGGTCACCCAGCCGCTGATGTACAAGGTGATCGGCAAGAAGTCGGGCGCCCGCAAGCTGTACGCCGACAAGCTGGCTGCCGAGGGCGTGGTTACCGACAGCGTCGCGACCGAACTGATCAGCACCTACCGGACCGCGATGGACGGTGGCTACCACACGAACAAGACGGTTCTCGCCAACTTCAAGCCGCCCTATGCGCCGAACTGGGAGCAGTTCAAGGGCACGAAGTGGAACGAGAACGACAACACCCAGATTCCGCTCGAGACGTTGAAGGAACTCGGACGGCTGGTGTCGAAGGTTCCGGACGATTTCAAGCTGCATCCGCGCGTGCAGAAGATCATGGAAGACCGGCGGCTGATGGCCGAAGGCAGCATCCCGCTCGACTGGGGAATGGCCGAGACGCTGGCCTACGCGTCGCTGCTGAAGGACGGCTTCGCGATACGCATGTCCGGCCAGGATGCCGGCCGCGGCACGTTCTTCCACCGGCATGCCGTGCTGCACGACCAGAACCGCGAGCGCTGGGATTCCGGCACGTACATTCCGCTGCAGAACCTCTTTCCCGGCCAGCCGGACTTTACGGTGATCGACTCGCTGCTTTCGGAAGAGGCGGTGCTCGGCTTCGAGTACGGCTATTCGTCGACCGAGCCGAACGAGCTGGTGATCTGGGAGGCGCAGTACGGCGACTTCGTGAACGGCGCGCAGGTCGTGATCGACCAGTTCATTGCGTCGGGCGAGGTTAAGTGGGGCCGGATGTCCGGCCTGGTGATGATGTTGCCGCACGGCTACGAAGGCGCAGGCCCGGAGCACTCGTCGGGCCGTATCGAGCGCTTCCTGCAACTGTGCGCCGACTACAACATGCAGGTCTGCTATCCGGCCACGCCGGTGCAGATGTTCTACCTCCTGCGCCGGCAGATGATTCGTCCCTACCGCAAGCCGCTGATCATCTTCACCCCGAAGAGCATCCTGCGTCACAAGGAATCCGTATCCCAGCTCGAGGAGTTCGCGCTCGACAAGTTCCGCCCCGTCAACAGCGAGTGGGATGAAGACATCGATCCCGCGACGGCGAAGCGGGTCGTGTTCTGCAGCGGCAAGGTGTTCTTCGACCTGCGTGCTGCGCGGCGCGATGCGGGCGTGAAGGATGTCGCGCTGGTACGCATCTCGCAGCTGTACCCGTTCCCGCATGACGAGTACAAGGAGCAGATCGACCAGTATCCGGCGGCGAAGGAGATCGTCTGGTGCCAGGAAGAGCCCCGTAACCAGGGCGCGTGGTACTGGGTGCAGCATTACCTCCGGCGTCCGATGCGCAAGGGCCAGAAGCTGTTCTATGCCGGCCGTGTCTCCTCGGCGACCCCGGCGGTCGGTTACAAGAAGCTGCACGCCATACAACAGAAAGAACTCGTCACCGCTGCAATCACGCTCGGCGGCGGCGAGACGAAGGAATAGCCCGACAGAGGCTCCGGTCGCGCGTGCCCTTCGCCGGGGCGCGCGGACGCAATACCATGACAAGGTGAATCGATCATGCTGGTGGAAGTGAAGGTACCGATGCTGTCCGAGTCCGTTGCCGAGGCGACGTTGCTCTCATGGCACAAGAAGCAGGGTGAGTTCGTCAAGCGCGACGAGAACCTGATCGACATCGAGACCGACAAGGTCGTGCTCGAACTGCCTGCACCCGACTCCGGCGTGCTGATCAGCATCGCCAAGGGCGATGGTGGAACGGTGGTCAGCCAGGAAGTGATCGCCACGATCGATACCGAGGCCACGGCGAGCGCAGGTGCGTCCGCCGCTGCCGCGCCGGCTGCCGCCCCCGCCCCCGCACCCGCAGCCCCCGCAGCGGCGGCATCCGCGCCGGCCTTGGCGGCGGTGATGCCCGCGGCACAGAAGATCGCCGCCGAGCAGAACGTCGCGACGGATGCGCTCGCCGGCTCCGGCCGCGGTGGCCGCGTGACCAAGGAAGACGTGCTGGGCGCAGTCCAGGCCCGCGCCGCGGCCCCGGCAGCGCCCGCCGCGCGTGCGCCGCTGCCGAAGGTCGATGCACCGGTGAGCGTCGGTGTCATCCTTGGCAACCGCCCTGAACAGCGCGTGCCGATGTCGCGGTTGCGCCAGCGCGTGGCCGAGCGGCTGCTCGCGTCGCAGGCCAATGCGGCGATCCTCACCACCTTCAACGAAGTGAACATGCAGCCGGTGATGGACCTGCGTGCGAAGTATCGCGACCGGTTCGAGAAGGAGCACGGCGTGAAGCTCGGCTTCATGTCCTTCTTCGTAAAGGCGGCCGTCTACGCGCTGAAGAAGTTCCCGGCCGTGAATGCCTCGATCGACGGTCCGGACATCGTCTACCACGGCTACTTCGACATCGGCGTGGCCGTCTCCAGCCCGCGCGGACTGGTCGTGCCGATCGTGCGCGATGCCGACCGCAAGACGATGGCCGACATCGAGAAGGAGATCGCCGAACTGGGCAAGCGTGCGCAGGACGGCAAGCTCACCCTCGAAGAACTCACCGGCGGCACCTTCTCGATCTCCAACGGCGGGGTCTTCGGCTCGATGCTGTCGACGCCGATCATCAACCCGCCGCAGAGCGCCATCCTCGGCGTGCATGCGACCAAGGATCGCCCGGTGGTCGAGAACGGCCAGATCGTCATCCGCCCGATGAACTACCTGGCGATGTCGTATGACCACCGGATCATCGATGGCCGCGAGGCGGTACTGTCGCTGGTCGCCATGAAGGATGCCCTCGAGGATCCTTCCCGACTCTTGCTGGACGTCTGACCATGGCCAAGCAATTCGACGTAGTCGTGATCGGCGGCGGCCCCGCCGGCTATGTAGCCGCGATCCGCGCCGGGCAGCTCGGGCTGTCCGTTGCGTGCGCTGAATCGAATCCCTACGCGGATCCGAAGGGCGAGCCCCGGCTCGGCGGCACCTGCCTGAACGTGGGCTGCATCCCGTCCAAGGCGTTGCTGCAGTCCTCCGAGAACTACCACCTGCTGCACGAGGGCTTTGCCCAGCACGGCATCACGGTTTCGGATGCGAAGATCGACATCGGCACCATGGTCGGGCGCAAGAACAAGATCGTCGATCAGTTCACCGGTGGCATCAAGGGCCTGTTCCGCAAGTACAAGGTCACCTTCATTCCCGGCCATGGCAAGTTCGTCGCGGCAGGCGGTGCAGGCTGGAAGCTCGACATCGGCGGCGAGGCTGTCGAGGCGAAGCATGTGATCGTCGCCACCGGTTCGCGCTCGCGTCCGCTGCCGGGCGTGCCGGTGGACAACGAGACCATCGTCGACAACGTCGGCGCGCTCGATTTCAAGGCAGTGCCGACGAAGCTCGGCATCATCGGCTCCGGCGTGATCGGGCTGGAACTCGGTTCGGTGTGGAAGCGGCTGGGCGCCGAGGTCACCATCCTCGAAGCCCTGCCGACGTTCCTCGGCGCCTGCGACGAGGCGGTGTCGAAGGAAGCCTGGAAGGTGTTCACGGCAAAGCAGGGCCTGGATATCAAGCTGGGCTGCAAGATCGGCGAAGTGAAGAAGGGCAAGGCGGGCGTGTCGATCGCCTACGAGCAGGACGGCAAGGCGACGACGCTCGAGTGCGACAGGCTGATCGTGTCGATCGGCCGCGTCCCCAACACCGACGGCCTGGCTGCAGACGCGGTCGGCCTCAAGCTGGACGCCCGCGGCTTCATCGAGGTCGATGGCCATTGCCGTTCCACGCTGCCCAATGTCTACGCCGTCGGCGACGTGGTACGCGGGCCGATGCTTGCGCACAAGGCGATGGAAGAGGGCGTGATGGTCGCCGAGATCATCGCCGGACAGGCCGGCCATGTGAACCTCGATACGGTGCCCTGGGTGATCTACACCTCGCCCGAGATTGCGTGGGTCGGCAAGACGGAGCAGCAGCTGAAGGCCGAAGGCGTGGCCTATCGCACCGGGCAGATTCCGTTCATGGCCAACGGTCGCGCGATGGGCATGGGCGACACCACCGGTTTCGTGAAGATGATCGCCGATGCGAAGACCGACCGTATCCTGGGCGTGCATATCATCGCCGCCCATGCTTCGGAACTGATCTCCGAGGCGGTGGTTGCGATGGAGTTCTCCGCGAGTTCCGAGGACCTTGCCCGGATCGTTCACGCGCATCCGACGCTGTCCGAGGTGATCCACGAGGCGGCGCTCGCGGTCGACAAGCGATCGCTGCACTTCTGAACGGGAATCCGACAGTCCCGGGAGCCGCGGCCGGCGCAGGCGCGGCAGGATCCGAAGCGGTGGTGAAGGCGCCGCCCCCTGCCGAGGGCGGCGCCCTCGCGGCCTGGATGCGACGCCATGCCTCTGCGCATGGCTACACGCTCGATCCTGCCCAGGAGGCGACCCTTCCGGCATTCGGGCGCGTGTTCGACGGTATGGCCGAACTCGAGCGCGCCGGGCGATCGCTGCTGGGCCGCCTGTCGCGCCGGCGTACCGTGCGCGGCCTTTACCTGTGGGGCGGCGTCGGCCGGGGCAAGAGCTTCCTGATGGACACGTTCTTCGCTGCCGTGCCGGCGACGAGGAAGAAGCGCATCCACTTCCACCGGTTCATGCAGGAGATCCATCACAGCCTGCGCGACCTCCAGGGCCGCGCGAACCCGATGCGCGAGGTAGCCCGCCTGATCGCGAAGGATGCGCGGTTGCTGTGCCTCGATGAGTTCCACGTGACCGACATCACCGACGCGATGCTGATGCGCAACCTGCTCGAAGGGCTGGTAGAGGAGGGCATCGTGCTGGTGACCACCTCGAACGCGAAGCCGGACGACCTGTACCGCAACGGCCTGCAGCGCAGCGGCTTCCTGCCGGCGATCGAACTGCTCAAGCAGCACCTCGAAGTGATCGAGGTCGAATCCGAAGTCGACTACCGGCTGCGTGCGCTGCACGCGGGAGGCGTCTATCACACGCCGATCGATGCAGCGGTCGAGGCGCGGCTCGAGGCGGAGTTCCGGGCGCTGTCCGGCGAGACCGGCGAGACCGGGGTCCCGATCGAGGTCGACGACCGGGTGTTCGTCGCACGCCGCGTCGCCAGTGGCACCGCCTGGTTCGACTTCCGCATGCTGTGCGACGGTCCGCGCGGCAAGTCGGATTACATCGAGCTCGCGCGGCGCTTCCATACCGTGATCGTGTCCGGCGTACCCGAACTGACGTCCGACGAACGCGATGTCGCGCGCCGGTTCGTCTGGCTTATCGACGAGTTCTACGACCGCCGGGTGAAGCTGATCCTGTCGGCGGAAGTGACGGTCGAGCGGCTGTTCGTGCGCGTTCCGCTCGACGATGTCTACAAGGAGCAGAAGGGCAGCGGCGAGTTCGACCGCACTGTCAGTCGCCTCGTCGAGATGCAGTCGGTGCACTATCTCGCCGAGCCGCACCTTCCCTGAGGTACCGGTCTCACCCGTACGCACGCAGCGATCCCGACCCACCTGCGGTACGCTCCGTCGATGCGTGCAGCCGCGCGCATCATTCGCCGGAGTCGACGATGGTCCTGCTGATCAATGCGCCCACCGAGAACGGGAATGCGTGGCGCGAGATGTTCCTGGAACTGGATCCTTCCCTCCAGGTTCGCGTCTGGCCCGATATCGGCGATCCCGCCGACGTGGACGTTGCTTTCGCGTGGCGTACCCAGCCGGGCGACCTTGCACGCTACCCCAACCTGCGTGCGGTGTTCTCGCTCGGTGCCGGCGTCGACGGGCTGCTCGCCGATCCGGCATTCCCCCGACAGGTGCCGCTGGTGCGCATGGTCGATCCCAACCTCGGCGTGCTGATGACCGAGTATGTGCTGGCGGCGGTGCTGCGCCATCATTGCGAACTCGACCACTACCACTGGCTGCAGCAGGCCGGACGCTGGCAGAAGCGGGTGCGTCCGTTTGCCGCCGAGCGCGTCGTGGGAATCATGGGCCTGGGCGAACTCGGCGCGTGTGCGTCGGTGGCGCTGCGGGGGCTGGGCTTCAACGTGCGGGGCTGGTCACGGCGCATCCGCACGGTGCCGGGCGTCGAGACCTACGCGGGCGATGCCGGCCTGTCCGCCTTCCTCTCCGGCAGTCAGATCCTGGTCTGCCTTTTGCCGCTGACGGCCCAGACGCGCGGCATCCTCGGTGCATCGACCTTCGCCCGGATGCCGCGCGGCAGCTGCCTGGTGAACGCTGCGCGCGGCGGCCATGTGGTCGATGCAGACCTGGTCGCGGCACTCGATGCCGGTCAGCTGTCCTCGGCCACGCTCGACGTGTTCGAGACCGAGCCGTTGCCGGCGGGGCATCCGTTCTGGACGCACCCGCGCATCCTGATCACGCCGCACATCGCCAGCGTGACCAGCCTGCCCACTGCGGCTGCGCTGGTGATCGAGAACCTGCAGCAATGGCGCGCCGGTGGCGCCCTTCGCAACGTGGTGGATCCGGACCGGGGCTACTGAGCAGGCGCGTGCCCGGAACGTTCAGGGTGTCGTACGAACGCGCGCTGGCCGATGTCCCGACGCTCCGATGGTAGCATCCGACAGGTTTGCGTCAGGGAGTCGGAAAAATGCTGCCGACGTCGAGTTCAGGGACAAAGAATGCGGTCGGAGCGACCGCACGGATGGAGATACGCATGGAGCACCCGAAACACCGCACTGCGCCGGCAGGCGCGGCGCAAGAGGCCGGCACGTCCAGCCGAGCGGCGTTCGCCGCTGCAGCGTTCGCGTTGACAGCCGCATTGCCGATCACGGCCTTCTGCCAGGCATGGCCCGTGAAGCCGGTCCGGTGGGTGGTGCCGTTCTCGTCGGGCGGTGTCGCCGACATCCCGGCACGCATCATCGGCCAGAAGCTGTCTGAGACGCTCGGTCAGCAGGTGGTGATCGAGAATCGCCCGGGTGCCGGCGGCACGCTCGGTTCGGAGGCCGTCGCGCGGGCCCAGCCCGACGGTTATTCGTGGCTGGTCGTGTCCAACACGAACGTGATCAACGCGGCACTGTACGGCAAGCTTTCCTACGATCCGGTGAAGGACTTCACCCCGGTCATCCACTTCGCCTCGACGCCCAACGTGCTGGTGGTGCATCCATCCTTCCCGGCGAAGAACGTGAAAGAACTGATCGAGGTCGCACGCAAGCGGCCGAAGCAGATCTTCTATGCATCGTCCGGCAACGGCAGTTCGCAGCATCTGTTCGCGGCATTGTTCGAGTCGCTGGCGAAGACCGAGATGGAGCATGTGCCGTTCAAGGGCAGCGGCCCGGCGATCGCGGCGCTGCTCGGCGGCGAGGTGTCGATGTCCTTCACCGGCATGAGCGCGGTGCTGCCGTTCATCCGGTCCGGCAAGCTGCGTGCACTGGGCGTGACGACCGCGCAGCGCAACGCCGCGCTGCCGGACGTACCGGCGATCGGGGAGGCAGTGCCAGGGTACGACGCAACACTCTGGCTCGGCCTGCTGGCACCGGCCAACACCCCGCGCGAGATCGTCATGCGGATGAACGCCGAGATCGTCAAGGCACTGAAGGATCCGGTGGTGCGCAAGCCGCTGGTCGATGGCGGCAACGAGGTGATCGGCGGCACGCCGGACGAGTTCGGCAAGCTGTTCAATGCCGAGATGGTGAAGTGGGCCAGGATCGTCAAGGCGGTTGGCGCCAGGATCGACTGACGGGGACAACGGATGCCGCTCGCGCACCAGCCCTGCATGGACGTCGCGCGAGGCTGGCCGGCGCAGTGAACGCCCGCCGGGCGCACTGCTCGTACCTGTGCGGCACCCGATCCGTGCCATGGTGGTGGCACGGATCGGCAGGGCATCAGCCGCGGTAGAGCGGTTCCGGCTGCGTGAAGAACGAATGCAGGATGTGATAGCACATCTTGTAGTTCTTCTGCTGGAAGCTCGCGTGCGAGATGCCGGCCATCATCGCGAACTGCTTGTCTGCGTTGGGCAGGCGCCTGTAGAACTCGATCAGGTCGTCCAGTGCCGCGATGCCGTCGAATTCACCGCGCATCAGCAGGGTGGCGGCGCTGATCCTGGCCGGGTCTACCACCGGCAGTTTCGAACACATGTCGACGTAGGTGCCCGTCGGCATCTCGTGGTCGAGCGCCAGGATCGCGTCGGCGAAGGCTTCGATCGTCGCCTCGTCGGCGCAGCCAGGATGGTCGCGGTTGAAGATCGAATGCACGAAGGCGCGGTCGATCGGGCGTTTCTTGATGGCGATGAAATCGGCCAGCTTCTTCTTACGCTCTGCGAGGGTCGGGGCGCCTTCGCCGGTCCAGACGAACGCGTCGAGGGCCAGGCGCGACACCCGCTCGGGATTGCGCTCGGCGAACATCGCCGCGCGCAGCGCGCCGGAGGATATGCCGTAGACCATGAACTGCTTCGTGCCGCGGGTCTTCATGATGTAGTCGCTGGCCGCCTTCACGTCGTCGGCGCCGTTGGCGATGTCGAAATAGATGTCGCGCGACTTGTCGGATCGGCCGTAGCCTTCCATGTCGACGCACCAGTTGTCGAAGCCACGCCTGGCGAACCAGTCCATCACGGAGGAGTCCGGGCGACCCGGGACGGTCAGGTCGAAGGTCGGGGTCGAGGCCATCGACGAACCGTGAACCCAGAGGATCGTGCCGTTGCTGCCGGTGCCCGCAACGGCGCGCTTCTCCCACAGGTACAGGTTGATGTCGCCCTTCTTCGCCCAGTGCTCCTGGCCGGCAACGGTGGCTTCGGTCGTGCTCATCGGTGATGCGCTCCTTTTCAGGCAGTCGTGCCGCCGCGCCGCTCGAACAGGTCGCGCGGCATCAGGAACACGAAGAAGTTGGCCAGCACGATCGTGCCGGCGAGGAAATAGAAGACGGCCAGCAGGCCCCAGGTGTCGGCGACCCAGCCGGCGAGCAGTGGAGCGATGGCCGCTCCTATTGCCTGCGTGCTGAACATGATGCCCACGGCGGTGCCGGATGCGGAAGCCGGAGTGGTGTCCAGCATCCAGGCCTGCAGCACTGCGCGCACCGCATACAGGAAGAAGCCGAGCAGCGCCGTGCAGGCGATGAATAGCGGCGTGCCCGGCGCGAGCAGCATCACGCCGATCACTACCGCGCTCATGATCATCGACCCGGCCACGATGCGCGAGCGACCCATCCGGTCGGACAGGTGCCCGGCGATCGGCGATGCGGCGAAGCCTGCGGCCTGCAGCACGAACAGGCAGACACCGGCGGCGAAGATCGAATAGCCGAGGTCGTGGGTGAGGTACAGCGGCAGGAATACCAGCAGTCCGGTCTGGGTCATCGTGCGGAACGCCGCGCTGGTGCAGATCATGACCATCGCCCGGTTGCGCAGCAGCGCGGCCGACTGCGCCAGCTGGTCGGACCAGAGGGGCCGTGGCGTCGCTGCCGCTGGCGCCGTGCGTGCTGCGGGCGCCGCGGTGGCCATGCCGCCGTCGCCGGGCGCAGCCTGCCCGCCGCGTCCGGTGCGCAGGTTCGGCAGCGCACCGAGCATCGCCAGGATCAGCAGGGAGGCGAACACACCCGGCACGACGTTCATCACCACCACCTCACGCCAGGTGAACGCGGCCAGCAGGGCGCCGACCACGAGCGGCGCGACGGCTTCGCCGACGTTGCCTCCCATCGCGTGCACCGACAAAGTGACGCCCTTGCGCCCGGGATAGCGGTCGGCGAGCGTCGCGATCGCGGTCGGGTGCCAGATGTTGTTTCCGACCGACACCAGCGTCACGCAGGCGAGCAGGACCCAGTAGGTGCTGGTGAAGCCCATCAGCAGGTACGGGAAGCCGACCCAGAACAGCGAGGCGGCCATCATCAGGGCCCGGTTGCCGTAGCGGTCCACCAGCATCCCTGCCGGCAGGTTGGACGCGGCGCCCATCGTGTGCTGCACGGTCATGATGAAGCCGATCTGCACGTACGACAGGCCCAGTTCGCTGCCGATCAGCGGCAGCAGCAGGTAGAACGTGGCCGTGTACCAGTGCGTCATCGCATGGCCGGCGGAGATCAGCCAGACGTCCTTGAGCCGGAGGATGCCTGGGTGCGGAGGCTGGGGCAGGGTGGCTAGGCCGGACATCGGGGCATTCGCTGGGCGTGGCCGAACCACGGAAGCCGTGGATGTTATCACGCACCCTGGGTGCGTCCGGACACACCCGGCCGGCCGCGAGCCGGTCAGGCGGCCTGGGCGAACAGCGTTGCCAGGTCGTCGTGGCCGGGCTCCGAGAGCAGGGTCTCCATGTCGAGCACCAGCACCACCGAGCCGTCGCCGGCGAGCGTCGCGCCCGCCACGCCCTTGGGCTTGATCTGCTCGAGCGGCTTGATCACGACGTCGTCGCGGCCTATGAAGCTGTCCACTGCCAGCACCAGCGACGACATCGAAGCCTGCAGCAGCACGCCGTAGCGCGGTTGCAACGGCTGTGGCCAGCCGATGAGGCCCGACAGCGTGCGCACCGGCAGTACCTCGTCGCGTACGACCATCGTCGCTCGTCCGGATACCGCCTGCACTTCCCTGGCGCGGATCGGGATGATCTCGCGCACCATCGACAGGGGCACGGCGAATGGCTGCTCGCCAACGCGTACCACCAGAACCGGCAGGATCGCCAGCGTCAGCGGCAGCGAGATCGAGATGCGCGTGCCCGCGCCGGGGTCGGAGCTGATGTCGATCCGGCCGTTGAGTTTCTGGATGTTGCTCTTGACCACGTCCATGCCGACGCCGCGGCCGGACACGCTGGATACTTCGTCCTTGGTCGAGAAGCCCGGCATGAAGATCAGGTGCAGTGCCTGCCGGTCGTCCAGTGCGCTCGCTGCCTCGATGTCCAGCAGCCCCTTCTCGACCGCCTTCCGGCGCAGCACGTCGGGGCGCATCCCGCGTCCGTCGTCGCTGATCTCGATGACGATATGGTCGCCGGCCTGGCGCGCGGACAGGCGCACCGTGCCCTTGTCCGGCTTGCCGGCCGCGCGGCGGTCCTCGGGCGATTCGATGCCGTGGTCTGCCGCGTTGCGCACGAGGTGTACCAGCGGGTCGTTCAATTCTTCGACCATGGTCTTGTCGAGTTCGGTCTCCTCGCCGGAGAGTTCCAGCTCGAGTTCCTTGCCCAGCTGCCGTGCGAGGTCGCGCGCCATCCGCGGATACTTCTGGAACAGTCGGCCGACCGGTTGCATGCGGGTCTTCATCACCGCGTTCTGCAGGTCGCCGACCAGCAGATCCAGCTGGCTCACCGCCTCGTCCAGCGCCCGGAACACCTCGAGGGACGTCTCGCCCTGCATGATGTTGGTGCGCAGACACGTCAGTCGGTTCTTGGTCAGGCCGATCTCGCCGGACAGGTTCAGCACCTGGTCAAGCCGCGCCGTGTCGATGCGGATCGTGTTTTCCTTGACGATCAGCTTGTCTGTGTCGCGGCGGCCTGCGCGTTCGGCTTGGACACCCGGCTGGTCGGTGTCGCGCCGGCCGAGCGGGGAGGGCGCCGCAGGAACGGCCGCTGCCTGCTGCTCTGCCACCTCGAGGGGCGCCTGCATCCCGGTCAGGGCGTTGTAGAGCGCGGGCCAGTCGACGGCGCCTTGCGCCACGGACGGCGCATCCGGTGCCGGCGTGGTGGTTGCCTTCGACGCCGGCATGGCCAGCGCCTCCCCGGAGATCGCGCGCTCGAGGTCGGCCAGCAGCGCCGGGTCGGCTGGCGCGAGATGGCTCGAATTCGCAAGCGTGTCGAACATGTCGCGGACCGAACCGGTCGCCGACATGATCACGTCCATCAGCGCCGCATCGAGTTTCAGCGACCCGTTGCGCAGCAGGTCGAACAGATTCTCGGTGAGGTGGCAGAGGTCGACCAGCGGTTGCACGCAGAGGAAGCCGGCACCTCCCTTGATCGTGTGGAAGCCGCGGAAGATGTGGTTGAGCAGTGCAGGGTCGTCCCGCCGCCGCTCTAGTTCGACCAGCTTGTTGTCGACGTCGGCCAGCAACTCGCCAGCCTCGGTCAGGAATTCCTTCAACAGCTCTTGGTCGCCGGAAAAATCGCTCATGGGCGCTCTCGCTTCAGCAGGGTGCTCTCGATGTGTGGCATCGCCGGGGTGGCGGGCGGTGCGGGAATGCGCAGCCGGCCCTTCAGAAGCCGAGCGATTCCAGCAGTTCGTCTACCTGGTCCTGGTTCTCGACCACGTCGTTGCGGCCGGCATGCTTCGTGACCGGACCGTTCAGCAGACCCTCTGCCTCGACGCGCCTCTGCTGTGGCATCTGCTCCACGAGGAGTTCGAGCAGCTTGTGCTCGATGTCGTGCGCGGCGGCGGTGATCTTCTTGATCACCTGCCCGGTGAGGTCCTGGAAATCCTGGGCCATCATGATCTCGGTCAGCTGAGTGCGCGTCGCCTCGGTGCGTGCGGGTACGCCGCCCAGGTAGCGCTGCGTATCGGCGACCAGCGCCTTGAACTCGTCGATCGACAGCTGGCGAGCGAACAGGCGGTCCCAGTCTCGCGACAGGGCCTTCGCCTCCTTCTCGAGCTCGTCCTGCAGCGGCCGTGCGATCTCGGTCGCGTTCAGCGCGCGTTCGGCGGCCTTCTCGGTCAGCGTGGCCACGTAGGTCAGCCGGTCGCGGGTATCGGGGATGGCGGAGGCAGCCTGCTGCAGCGACTTGTCGAAGCCGAGTTCGCGCAGGCTGTCATGCAGCGTCCGGGTGAGCTTGCCGATCTTTTCGAGTACCGCGCCGGACTGGGTATCGGCTGCGCCGGGCGCAACCTCCGTCGAATCCGCCTTGCCGGCGGACGGATCGGCATTGGCCGCCACGATGCTGTCGAACAGCGCTTCGAGATCCGGTGAGTCCTGCTCGAGTACGGTGCTGGCGTTCATGGCCTCATCCCACCTTTTCCAGGGTTTTCAGTATCTTGTTGAGCTTCTCGTCGAGCACCGCCGCGGTGAACGGCTTGACGATGTAGCCGCTCGCCTTCGCCTGTGCCGCCTCTATGATGTTTTCCTTCTTCGCCTCGGCCGTGATCATCAGCACCGGCAAGCCGGACAGTCCCGCGTCTGCGCGAATGGCGCGCAGCAGGTCGATGCCGGTCATGTTCGGCATGTTCCAGTCCGAGATCACGAAGTCGAAGCCGCCGTTCTTCAGCTTGGCGAGTGCCACGACACCATCCTCGGCCTCTTCGACGTTGCTGAAGCCGAGTTCCTTGAGCAGGTTGCGCACGATCCGGCGCATCGTTGAAAAGTCGTCGACGACGAGGAACTTCATGGATTCCTGGCTCATGCGGATGCTCCGGATCGGCGGGTGTTGATCGGTTCGGGGTTCAATGCGTTTTCCTGTAGATTCTTGGGCGTGCCGCTCAGGCAGTCCGGGTGATCAGCGGCCGCAGCGTCTCGGCCAGCACCGAGGCATCGAACTTCGCCACGTAGGCATCGACGCCGACCGCCTGGCCCATGGCCCGGCTGGCGCTCGACGACAGCGATGAGTGCATCACGATCGGGATGCCGACGAAGCGCTTGTCCGCCTTCACCAGGCGGGTCAGCACGTAGCCGTCCATCTCCGGCATCTCGGCATCGGCCAGGATCAGCCCGAGCTGCGCGGACAGCGGGGTGCCTTCGGCCTCGGCCCGCGCGGCCATCGTCTGAAGGCTGTCCCATGCCTCGCGGCCATTGGTGGCCTGCAGCGAGCGCACGCCGAGACGGTCGAGCACGTTGCTGATCTCGCGCCGCGCGACCAGCGAGTCGTCGACGTAGAACACGGTGGAATCGGCCGCGTTCGTCGCCGGCGCGATCTCGGGTACCAGCGTGTCGCCGTAGACCTGTGCCAGCACATGCTCGACGTCCAGGATCGACACGAGGCGGTCATCCTCGATGCGCGTGATCGCGGTGATCGGATTCTCGGATGACGTTAGGCGGCTCTCCGGCGGCTTCACCTGGTCCCAGTTGACGCGGATGATGTGTTCGACGTCGTGCACCAGGAAGGCCTGCGTATGCCGGCTGTACTCGGTGATCATCATCGTCTCGCACGACGACAACGACGGGTCGGACAGCCCGGCGAAGCGCGCCAGGTGGATCACCGGGATGATGTTGCCGCGCAGGCTTATCACCCCCTCGACACCGCTGGGCATGTTCGGGGTACGGGTGATCTTCGGGGTCTTGGTGACTTCGCGAACCTTGAATACGTTGATGCCGAACGTCTCCCGGGTGCCGAGGGAGAACAGCAGGATCTCCATCTTGTTCGAGCCGGCGAGCCGCGTGCGCGCGTCCACGCGGTCGAGTATCGAGCCGTTTTCTGGCGTGTCCATCGTGGGGTGTCCTGGTGTCATCTGTCTGGTGGGGCGCGGGGATGCGGATCGACGGCCTTTCAGACGAGCAGGCGCGTCAGCGTTTCCGCGAGTCTTTGCGGTTCGAACTTCGATACGTACTCGTCGACGCCCACCGACCTGCCCAGTTGCTGGTTTGAATCACCCGAGAGCGACGAGTGCATCAGCACCTTCAGACCCTTGAATCGTGCATCGGACTTGATGCGGCGGGTCAGCATGTAGCCGTCCATCTCCGGCATCTCGACGTCGGTGAGCACGATCTGCACGCTCTGCACCAGGGGCTCGCCGCGCGCCGCAGACTGCTCCGCCAGACGCTGCAGCGATTCCCAGGCCTGGCAGCCGTTGATCGCCTGCATGTGGCGCACGCCGAGCGCGTCCAGCGTGCGCGCGATCTGCATGCGCGCGGTGCTGGAATCGTCGGCGAAGAACACCGTGCGGTCGTCCATGCCCAGCGGAATCACTTGGCGATAGACCTCCTCGTCCTCTGCGCCGCTTGTGTCCGACAGCACCTTTTCGACGTCCATCATCATCACGAGGCGTCCGTCGCCCAGTTCGGTCACCGCGGTTATCAGTCCGCCCATCTTCTGTGCCAGCATCGGCGGCGGCACCTTCATCTTCGACCAGTCGAGGCGGAGGATCGTGTCCACCGCGGCCACCAGCAGTGCCTGGGTGCGGCCGTTGTACTCCGTGACGATCATCACCTCGCCCATGGTGTCGGTCGGTACCCCCGTGTAGCGCACCAGGTCGATCACCGGAACGAGTACCCCACGCAGGCTCACCATGCCCATCACCGCGTTCGGCATGTCCGGCGCACTGGTGATCGGGGGCGTGCGCATGACCTCGCGCACCTTGAAGACATTGATGCCGAAGGTTTCGGTACGCCCGGTCCTGCTGTCGAGGCCGAGCGAGAACATCAGGATCTCGAGGTTGTTGGTGCCGGCTAGCCGGGTGCGTGCATCGATGTTCTGGAGAAGTTCAGACATTGGGAGTTCCCGATCGGATCCGCGTGAGGCTCAGACGCGAAACTGGCTGACCTGCGAATTCACTGCCGTGGCGAGCGTCTCCAGGTCACGGGCGGCGTCGGTTGCGACGACGATGGCCCGGTTCGAGTCCTCGGCCATGCGTGCGATGTTCTCGACATGGCGCGCGATGTCCTGACTGGCGGTACGCTGCTCGGCCGCCGCCCATGCAATATCGCCGACGAAGTTGCGGGTGGATCCCGCGCCGTCCTGGATCTGGGCGAGGGCCTGTTCAACCTCGGCCGACAGACCCACGCCTTCGTTCACCTGGGCCGTGCTTTGCTTCAGTTGCGCCACCGCGCTCGCGACTTCCGACTGGATCGTCCCGGTGAGTGCCGAAATCTCGGTTGTCGAGGCACCGGTGCGCTCGGCCAGCTTGCGCACCTCGTCTGCCACTACCGCGAACCCACGGCCCTGTTCACCGGCACGCGCGGCTTCGATCGCCGCGTTCAGCGCGAGCAGATTGGTCTGTTCGGAGATGTCGCGGATCACTTCGACGATGGTCGAGATCTCGGCAGAGCGTCTGGACAACGCCTCGATCAGCCCCGCCGACTCCTGGACCGATCCGGCGAGCCGGGTCATGGACTGGGCTGCCTTGCGCATGGTCTCCCGGCCGTTCTCCGACAGCGCGGTGGCCTGCTGCGCGATGCCCTGGGTCTGTTCGGCATGTTCCGCGACCTGACTGATGCTGACCGAGACCTCCTCGACGGAGGCGGCGGTAGAGGAGGCTGCCTCGCTCTGCGCGTGCGCCTGCCCGGCGATGTCGCGCGTCGCGCTGGCCACGCTGGTCGATGCCCCGGACAGTCGGGCGGCGTCAACCTTGATGCGGCCGACGGTCTGCTGCCACTGCGCCATCAGGGCGTTGAACGCTCCCATGGCCTGCCCAAGTTCATCGCTACCGGCGACCCGGGCACGAACGGTCAGGTCATTGTCGCGCTGAGCGGCCTTCAGCACATCGCGCAGCCCCTGAACGGGCAGCAGGATCGAGCGGCTGACGAGAAAGCTGCAGACCAACAGGAGCAATCCGCCGCCGAGGGTCACGCCGATGGTCACCCAGCGGGTTACCTCGTAGCGTGCGGTCGCGGCCTCGTACTCCTTCCGGCCTTCCTCGGCCTGCAGGTTCACGAGCGCGGTCAGCGCCTCTCGCACGCTGGTCCAGGGTGCCTCCACCTCGCCAGTGATGATCGGACGGGCGGTCGCCATGCTGCCTTTTCTCAGTTCCTCGGCGGCCGGCTTCAGGCCTTCCTCGATCAACCGCTTGAGCCTGGGCAGCGTGCGTTGCTGCAACTGGACTTCCGCTTCCGTGGCGCCAGTCGCGAGATACGCAGCCATCGCCGTTTCGGCTTCTGCGACGCGTGCCAGTATGCGCTGCGACCGGTCTGCGGCGGTTTCCCTCGTGTTTTCGACCAGCGCGAAGGCTGCGTCGGCGCGGGCCCGCGTCAGCATTTCGATGACCGTGGCGATGTTCTGCTGTGAGACCATCAGGTTTTCATTGGCGACCCGCAGAGACTCCTTGGTCCGGCTTTCGCCCTGCAATGCAACGACAGCCAAAACCACGATCACCAGCATCGGCAACAGTGCAAGGGCTCCCAGGCGCTGCGCGACGGTCAGACGGTTCAACATGCTCGAAACTCCGGTGGGGGACTGCGTGCGCTGGCGCACATTCGAATTGACGACCCGTTAACGGCATGTCGGACGAGCACTTTAGTCCGCAGTCGGGAAGCCGCCTCGGGACGGCCGATCCAGCCCTGGCCGGCTGCCCTCGGCTCGCTGCGGCGGGCGGCGCCGCCGGTCAGGCGACTGGCGGTGCAGCAAGCCTGCCTGGCACCCCGGGCCGCGGCTCGGGCAGTCCGCGCCGCGGCGTTGTGGTCGTACTGCTGGCGGCCGGATTCGGGCGGCGTTTCGGGGGCGACAAGCTTTCTGCACGCCTGCCCGACGGGCGTGCGGTGGGGGAGGCAAGCCTCGCCCTGGCCTGTGCCGCGTGGTCGGATGTCGTCTGCGTGGTGCGTCCGGGCACTGACATGGAGCAGGTCGCGCGCGCCGCGGGCGTGCCGGTGATCGAATGTCCCGAGGCGATCGACGGCATGGGCCACAGCCTTGCCGCGGGGGTGCGTGCCACACCGGAGGCGGCCGGCTGGGTAATCGCGCTGGGCGACATGCCTTTTCTGTCGCTGGCGACAGTCCGTGCGGTCGCGCAGGCGGTGGCGGCGGGACACGACATCGTGGCGCCGGTACATGAGGGCGAACGCGGCCATCCGGTCGGCTTCAGTGCCAGGCTCGGGGCTGAACTGGCGACGGTCTCCGGCGACGAAGGTGCCCGAACCGTCGTCAGTCGCTACCGGCACCGGCTGGTGCTGCTGCCGGTCGACGATGCGGGCATCCTGCGTGACATCGACCAGCCGTCAGACCTCACAGGCGCGGCCGGGTCCGACTGACAGCTGCCAGGGCCATGGATCGGAGCGGGCCACTCGGATCGCTCGGTCCGGACCGGCTCGGCCGACGCCAGCCACGTTCAGGTCAGTGCCGAAGGTCCATTGCAAGCATGGTGGTGCTGGCCGCCATCGACGGCCAGGACAGGCTGCGTGCCGCTCGGAAGCTCTCGGACCTACCTGGCAGGAATGACGACCCGGTGATGGTCGCGCCGCAGGACGCCGTCGCGGTGCAGTTCGCTCAGCGCGGTGGTCACCGTCTGCCGCCGCGCACCGATCATGTTCGCCAGTTCCTGGTGGGTCAGGCGCAGGTCAAGTGCCCATTCGCCGTTGCGGGCTTCGCCCTTGCCCGCGGCCAGGCGCCGCAGCAGGCGCACGATCCGGTTCGGAACATCCTCGGATACGACGTCGGTCAGCGCATCGGCTACCGATTCCATGCGCCAACGCAGCGATTCGATCACGGCCATCGCGATCGCAGGGCGCTCGGCCATCAGCGCACGGAAATCGCCCTCGTCGATCACGAATGCCTCGCCGGCCTCGACCACCTGTGCCGACGCGACGCGTACGGTCGCTTTCGACAGTCCGCTGAACCCGACCAGTTCGCCCGGCCCGCAGAGCGTGATGATGACCTCGTTGCCGGCAGCGGTCTGGCGTTGCAGCTTGATCATGCCGGTACGCAGAATGAAGACCGACGAACGCGGCTCACCGCGGGTGAACAGCAACTGGCGCCGGGCGAGCGTCCGGCGGCTGCAACGTTCGATCATCGCCGTCCGGTCCTCGATCGAAAGCAGGTCGAGGAAGGTCGCCGGGGTACGCAGGGCCGGATGGCCGTGCGCTGCGGTTTCCTGCCCGTCGGGGCTGGAGCGGTCTTCCAGGGTGTCGGTCATGATTGTGGCCATTCAGGCTGGGGTGAAAACACATGGAAAGCTTCGTACCGGAGGAGAACGGATCCAGTCTTCGCTTTGAAAAGTCGAGTTCCAGGAAATCGCAGCTTGTGAGAGCAAATCCGAAGTCTGTGACATCAGTCTGTCAAAATGGTTCCCTTCATGCGGCATAATGCGTTGCGTATTTCCGCGGGACGCGTCCGGCCGGTCAGGGTGGACGCTATCGCGAAGCGACTTCCGGCAGCCCTGGTGGCGTGCTCGGACATTCATCGATGGGTCTCGAAGGAGGATGCATGGCTCAGGACGCTCGGTTCGCGGAAGGCATGCTTGCGGGGCTCGTTATTGCCGCAGGGCTGGCACTGTCGTTCGGCGCTGGCGTCGCATCGGCGCAGACGCCGCAGCAGGCTATCCAGTTCCGCAAGGGTTCCATGCAGGTGCAGCAATGGCAGCTGCGCACGCTCGTCCAGATGATCAAGGGTCAGCGGCCTTTCGACGCCGCGGCCTATCTGAAGGCGGTAACCACGCTCGACATGTTGGCGGGGAGCGTCAGCGAGGGCTTCATCCCGGGAAGCGAAACCGGCGAGACCCGTGCGTTGCCCGAGGTGTTCAAGGATCCAGCGGCATTTCGAGCGGCGGTCGAGCGCTTCCAGGTCGAAATGAAGAAGGCGGTGGCAGTGGCGCGCAGTGGCGACGAGAAGGCCATGCGGGCCGAAGTGGCGGAAATCATCAAGGCCTGCGACGGCTGCCACGAGCGGTTCCGCAGCCGGTAGCCCTCGCCAGCTAGCGCACGAGCAGCCATACGCCGATTGCAGCGCCGACGGCGATCAGCAGGGCGACGGCGGGGTGAGTGAAGCGCAGCGCCGACGGCGATTGATCGTCCCGGAGTCGCTTGCGCCCGGTGAACATGGCCCGGACGAGGTTCTGTCGCAACACGATCACGTAAAAGAGCACCGCCGCGACGTGCACACCGGCGAGCACCAGCAGTACCTCGAAGTTCCACTCGTGCAGGGCCGTCAGCCAGTCGCTGGTCTCCTTGCTCACCCAGGCCGCCAGCGGCCCTTCGGTGACGATGTCGTCGTTCGCGAACAGGCCTGTGGCCGCCTGCAACAGCAGGCAGATCAGCATCAGCACGATCATCCATCCGCCGAGCGGGGTATGGCCTGGGTAATGCGGCGGGGCGCCCCGGGCGAGTCCGATGGCGTAGCGGACCACCTCGCCCGGTGCGTAGAGGAAATGGCTGAAGCGTGCGCTGGTCGACCCGACCAGGCCCCAGACGATGCGAAACAGCACCAATGCCAGCACGGCACTGCCCGACCACATGTGCCAGGTCATCTCGTCGAGTCCGCCGGTCTCCCCGGTGTACCAGGACAAGGCCAGCAGCGCGACCAGCAGCCAGTGGAACGAACGCACCGCGATGTCCCAGACCAGTACCTGCCGGACGGGCGGTTGGGCTGGCGACCCTGGCGCCGGTTCCGCGGCGGGCGGCAGCGATGACTTCATCGGGTTTCTCCGGGAGAATAGGGGAAGTCTGCCGCGAGCCGCCGCGCCGTGGCAAGTCCGGCATCGCGGGCAGGCAGGGTGATGCCGCCCTGCATGGCGGTCGAGTGTTTCCGATAATGACAGCGTCGGCGGGTCCTGCGGGGCCGGAGCCGGTGGCGGGCCGGCAGGGTCGGCTCCGCCCAACGGAGGAGGATCGGATGTACCCATCGAACCTTTCATCGGTGCTGGCCGTGGCGCTGCTCGCAGCGACGACGCTGCCGGCCGCATCCGCACTGGCGCAGGCCTGGCCGTCGAAACCCGTGCGCATGATCGTGCCGTTCCCGCCGGGCGGCTCGACCGACATCTTCGGCCGGCTGGCCGCCGAGGCGCTGAGTCGCCAGCTCGGCGTACAGGTGGTGGTCGACAATCGGGGCGGCGCCGGCGGCAACATCGGTGCCGCGCTGGCGGCCCGCGCGCCGGCGGACGGCTATACGATTTCGATGTTCACCGTCGCCCAGAGCATTGCGCCCTCGGTGATGAAGCTCGACTTCGATCCCGTGAAGGATTTCACGCCGATCACCCTGATCGCGCGCCTGCCGAGCATCCTGCTGGTGCATCCGTCGCTGCCGGTGCGTAACGTGAAGGAACTGCTGGCCCTGATGAAGAAGCGGCCCGGCGCGCTCAACTATGCGTCGACCGGTCCGGGGACTTCACCGCACATGTTGATGGAGATGTTCCTGCTCATGTCCGGTACCCAGGCGACGCACATTGCCTACAAGGGCGCCAGCCCGGCGATGGTCGATCAGCTGGGCGGCATGGTCGAGATGGGCTTCACGACCGGCATCGGCCCCTCCCTGGAGGCCGCGCGAAACGGCAAATTGCGCGCGATCGCGGTGTCCACTGCCGAACGCTATGCCGCGCTGCCCAACGTGCCCTCGGTGGCCGAGAGCGGAGTGCCGGGATTCGACGGCAGCTCCTGGCAGGGGCTGGTTGCGCCAGCCGGGGTGCCGAAGGATGTCCTGACCCGGCTCAATGGCGAGATGGTGAAGTGGATCCAGTCGCCCGAGGGGCGCGAGCGGATCGCACAGCAGGGCGGCAACCCGGGCGGCAATTCGCCGGAGGCATTCGGGCAGTTCATCCAGGAAGAAATCGCGCGCTGGGCCAAGGTGGCCAGGGCGGCAAACGTGCGCACCAATTGACTGGGGTGTCCGGCGTGGCGTCCAGCCCCGCGCCCGAGGATACGTCGCGCGCCGGGGCGCGGTGACAGTGAAGTTCGCGTCGGTCGCCTTCCGCGCGTTACGCCATCGCAACTACGCGTTCTTTTTCGCCGGCCAGGGTCTGTCGATGGTCGGCTACTGGGTACAGCAGGTGGCTGCCGGCTGGCTGATGTACGAGCTCACGCAGTCTGCATTCGCGCTGGGGCTGCTTGCGTTCTTCTCCAACCTGCCTGTGCTGCTGTTGTCGCCGCTGGCCGGCTGGTGGTCCGACCATGCGGACCGCCGCCGGCTGATGCTCGCCTCGCAGGTGCTGGAGGGCATCCAGGCCCTGGTGCTGGTCGTGCTGACCGTCACCGGGCTGATCCAGCCCTGGCACCTGATGGTGCTCGGGTCCATCCTCGGCGCACTGGTGGCACTGGAACTCGCGGTGCGGCAGACCTTCCTGCTCGACCTGATCGACGTACGCGAGGATCTGCCCAGCGCCATTTCCCTGACTGCAACCATGGGGCAGGCCGGGCGGCTGATCGGCCCGGCGATCGCGGGTGCGTTGCTGGTCGCGGTCGGGCCGGCGTGGTGTTTCGCGGTCAATGCGCTGAGCTATGTCGCGGTCGTCGGCAGCATACTGGCCATCCGTACCCGGCCGCAGCCGCCGTCGGCGACGCGCGGTTCGTTCATGGCCGGGCTGAGCGAAGGCTTCGCTTACGCCTGGAACTCGTATCCGATCCGCAACCTGCTGATCTCGCTGGCGCTGGTCAGCGTTCTGGTGACCCCCTACCAGAACCTGATGCCGGCGTTCGTCGCCCAGGTCTATGCCGGCGATCCCCGGATGCTGGGCATCCTGCTGGCGCTCGCGGGCGGCGGGGCGCTTGCCGGCAGCCTCTACCTGGCCGCGCGCCCCAATGCGGCCGGTCTGCTGAACGTGCTCAACGCGGCGATGGCCGCGGCCGGGCTCGGGCTGCTGGCGTTTGCGTTCAGCGACCGCTGGTGGCAATCCGCCCCGCTGGTCGTGCTGGTCGGGCTCGGCGTGCTGGCGACCACTCTTCCAGTGCAGTTGATCATGCAGACCCTGGTCGATGACGACAAGCGCGGCCGGGTGATGAGTCTCTCGACCATGCTCTTCATGGGCGTGGGTCCGATCGGCAACCTGCTCGCGGGCAGCGTCGCCGAGGCGATCGGTCCGCGCCTGGCGCTGGCGCTTAACGGGGCGGTGTGCGCCGGTGCCGCGGTCTGGCTGTTCACGGTGCGTGCCCGGATGCGGGCCGAGATGCGTCCGACCGTGGAACGCCTCGGTATCCGCTCGCCGTGAATGCCGGGCGGCCTTTGGTAGAGTAGGGGCCATGGCCCTTCCCAAACCCGCACTCCTGACAGGCTGGCGCCGCCTGTCCATCCGTTCGCTGTCGCCGCGCGACCTGCTGGCCGTAGGCCTGCCCGCGCTGCTGCTGATCGCCGCTGCCTTCTGGTTCGCGTCGCGTTTCATCCAGCCGGCACCGCCGGGGTCGCTGGTGATGGCCACCGGCAGCATCGAGGGGGCCTACCACCATTATGCACAGCGCTACCGCGAGATCCTTGCGCGCAAGGGCTTCGACCTGCAGTTGCGCCCGTCCGAAGGGTCGGTCGAAAACCTGGCCCTGCTCGATGCGGCAACCGAGCGCGTGGACGTCGCCTTCGTGCAGGGTGGCCTGGGCAACCCCTCGAAGTCGCCCTCGCTGGTGGCGCTCGGCGGGCTCTACCACGAGCCACTGTGGGTGTTCCACCGGCTGCCCGCCGACATCAGCCGGTTGTCCGACCTGCGCGGGCGCCATGTGGCCATCGGCCCCGAAGGCAGCGGTACGCGGGCCCTGGCGCTGCAACTGCTGCGTGCGAACGGACTGGGTCCTGGACAGGTACGACTGTCGTCGCTGACCGGAGCGGCCGCCAGCGAGGCGCTGCGTACCGGGCGTGTCGACGCATTGATGCTGATCGCTGCGCCGGAGGCGGGCTATATCGCGGCCCTGCTGCGTGATCCGGACCTGCGCCTGATGCGTTTTGCGCAGGCCGATGCCTACACCAAGAAATTCCTGTTCCTGTCGAAGGTGGTTCTGCCGCACGGCGCGACCGATCTGGCGCGCGACCTGCCGCGCCAGGACGTAGTCCTGGTTGCGCCGACTGCGCAGCTGGTGGCTCGCGACGACCTGCACCCGACGCTGCAGACGCTGCTGCTGCAGGCCGCAGCCGAGGTGCACGGCGGTGCCGGGCTGTTCCAGGCCGCCCGCGAGTTCCCGTCCGGGCGCCAGCAGGACTTCCCGCTCAGCAAGGAAGCGGAGCGCTTCCACCGCGGTGGCCTGCCGTTCCTGCAGCGCATCCTGCCGCTCTGGCTGGCGATCCTGATCGAGCGGCTGTGGGTGATGGTGCTGCCAGTGGTGGCCGTCGCCCTGCCGCTGTCGCGCATCATCCCGCCGCTCTACAACTGGCGCATCCGCCGCCGCATCCTGGGGCTCTATGGGGAGCTGCGCCTGATCGAGTACGACATCCGTACGGACTTCGATCCGTCGAAGGCCCTCGATTACGAGCGCAAGATCGATGCGCTCGAGCTGGCCGCCTACACACGGCCGATACCGCTCGGCTTCAGCGACCAGGTCTACCTGCTGCGCCAGCACATCAGCCTCGTGCGCGAGACCCTGCGCCAGATGCACGCGGGCGCGCAGGGGGCGGCGGTAGCGCTGCCCGCGGCCGTGCAGCCCGATGGCAGCGAGGGCCGCTGAGATGGCTGCGCTGTTCGCGGCGGGCGCGTGCAGGGCGAGGGCGTACATCGCGCGCATCCGTGGTGGCAACGCCCGCGGGTGTTCGGGCGAGCGAGCGGCCGGGTGCGCCTTGCGGCTTCGATGGCTGTGGCACACGGTTTCGCGGTCGGCGTTGTCCTGTGCGCTGGCGCTGGCTGCCGTGTCACCGGCGGCCGCCCAGGGCTGGCCTGCGAAGCCCGTGCGCATCGTCGCCGCATCCTCGCCCGGCAGCGGCGTCGACCTGGTGGCGCGCGTGATCGCGCAGAAGCTGGCGGAGCAGCTGGGCCAGGCCTTCGTGGTCGACAACCGCGCGGGGGCGGGCGGCAACCTGGGTGCCGAGGTGGCGGCGCGTTCCGCGCCCGACGGTTACACCCTGTTCATGGGCACGCCCGCCCATGCGATCAACGCCGCGCTCTACCGCAAGCTGGGCTACGACCTGCTGCGCGACTTCGTCCCGGTGTCGCTGGCGACCACCGGCCACTATGTTCTGGTGGTCAACCCGTCTGTGCCGGCACGGTCGGTGCGCGAGTTGCTGGCCCTGGCGAAGGCCAGGCCCGGCAGGCTGACCTATGCCTCGGCCGGTGCTGGCAATGCCACGCACCTCGCCGGCGAACTGCTGCGTTCGATGACCGGCGTCGATCTCCTGCATGTGCCGTACAAGGGCAGCGGGCCGGCGCTGTCGGACGTGATCGCGGGCCATGCCGATCTCATGTTCGCGAACCTCACCGCAGCCATGCCATACATCAAGTCTGCCCGCCTGCGCGCCCTCGGGGTGAGCGGCGGTGCGCGCGCCGAGAGCGCGCGCGAGTTGCCGACCATCGCCGAGGCCGGCGTGCCGGGCTACAACGTCAGTGCGTGGTACGGCGTACTGGTGCCGGCCGGCACCGCGGCGGAGGTGGTCGGCAGGCTGAACAGCGAGCTCGCGCGGGCGCTGCGCGCCCCGGACACCCGGGCACGGCTTGCGGCCGACGGGGCCGATCCCGCGCCGGGAACACCGGCCGAGTTCGGGCGGCTGATCCAGGCGGAGATCGCGACCTGGGCTAAGGTGATCGCCCAGGCGGGCATCAGGCCCGAGTGAATCCGGCCGCACGCTGCGCCGGCGCCGGTTTGCCCGGTCGGCGCAGAGGGCGTGTTCAGTCGGTGGCGCGGATGCGTGCTTCGCGGATGATGCGCTCGAACTTGGCCGTTTCGGCCTTGAGGAAGGCGGAGAACTGTTCCGGGTTGCTGGCTACCACCTCTGCGCCTTCACCCGCGAGCCGGGTACGCACCTCCTGCGTGTTCAGGATGCGCGCGATCTCGCCCTGCAGCCGGGCCAGGATGTCGCGGGGCACACCCGCCGGGGCCAGCGCGCCGTACCAGTTCGTGAACTGGTAGCCGTCGATGCCGCCCTCGGCAATGGTCGGCACGTCGGGCAGGGCGCCGAAGCGCTTCGGCGTGGTCACGCCGAGCGCGCGCAGCCGGTTCGAGCGGATCAGCGGCATCGCCTGCAGCAGGTTCATGAAATAGATCGGTACCTGGCCGGCCAGCACGTCGGCACCGGCCGGACCGGCGCCCTTGTACGGGATGTGCACGATCTGCACCCTCGCCAGAAGCTTGAAGTACTCGGTGGCCAGGTGCGGCGGCGAACCGCTGCCGGCGGTCGCATAGTCGAGGCGACCCGGCTGCTTCTGCGCCAGCGTCACCAGCTCCTTCACCGATCGTGCCGGCAGCGACGGATGCACGACGAGCACCAGCGGCGAGGCGGCCAGCTGCGACACCGGTGCGAAGTCCCGGTCGTTCGAATAGGGCAGGGCCGGGTAGAGCGCCGGGTTCGCCGCGAAGCCGCTGGGGACCACCAGCAGCGTATGTCCGTCCGGCGTGGCACGCGCGACCAGCGCCGCGCCGATGGTGCCGTTCGCGCCGCCGCGGTTGTCGACAAGCACCGGCTGTCCGAATGACTCGGTCATGCGCGCGGCGATCAGCCGGGCGAGGATGTCGGTGCCGCCACCGGGCGGGAAGGGCACCACGATACGCACCGGCATCGTCGGGAAGGCCTGCGCGGTGGCCGGGGGCGGGAGGATGGACAGCGCCAGTGCAGTGGCGAGGATCGTTGCCGGCGCGAGGGCCGGACAGGCCTGGTGACTCTGCGTCGGCCTCATCGCTGCAGCTCCTGCGCAAGCGCGGCGATCGCACCGGCTGCATCCCCTGCGGCACCGACCAGGTCGCCGCTGCCGCCACTGCGCGCGGCACCGACCGCATGCAGCCCGGGCAGCGAACTGCGTCCGTCGCGGTCGGTCGCGACATGGCCGCGTTCATCGCGCATGACCGTGTCCGGCAGCCAGCCCGTGGCCGGCAGCAGCCCGACGAAAGGGAACAGGCCGCTGCAGGGCAGTTCGGTGCGGGTTCCGTCGTCGATCTGCTCGAGCTGCACCGCTTCCAGCGCATCGACGCCGACCAGCCCGCGCACCACGGTGTTCCAGGCGAAACGCAGGTTGGGCTGGCCGCTGGCGCGCTCGATGCGCGCATGCCGCGCGCGCAGTTGGCCGCGCACCGCCACCGTCACCGAACGCACCAGCGGCGCCAGGACCAGGGCCTGTTGCAGCGCCGAGTCGCCGCCGCCGACCACGACCACGTCGTGGTCTCGAAAGAACGTGCCGTCGCACCAGGCGCATTGCGACCAGCCCCGGCCATGGAAGCGTTCCTCTCCGGGCAGGCCGAGCGGTGCGAGCCGCGCGCCACTGGCACACAGCACGCTGCGCGCACGCAACCGTCGGCCGGGCAACTGCAGCTCGAAGCGGGCGTCGCCGGCGCCGAGCGCGAGCAGTGCATCGACGCGGCTCTCGATGATCGAAACGTCCTCCAGCCGTGCCTGCGCGGCAAGGCGCGCGGCCAGGCCGGCGCCCGATTCAGGCGCGGCCGACGGCCAGTCCTCGAGCACGTTCACCGTGGCGACGAGGCCGCCCGGCAGTGCCGCCTCGACCAGGACCGTGGACAGGCCGCGTGCGCTCGCCTGCAGTGCACCGACCAGGCCGGCGATGCCGCCGCCGACAATGGCGACGTCCCAGATATCACGCCTGCGCCTGACCGGCATCCTCGTCCTCCCTCTTCATCTCGTCGAGCAGTCCGGCCCAGCCTGGCGGCAGCCGTACCAGTTTCGTGGTCGGATAGCCGAGCACGCCATTGTGTGCGAACACATAGACGCTGTTGCGTGCCGGATCGCCGGTGACCAGCAGCATGAAGTCGTCCGGGTCCCAGACCAGCGGCACGAGCCGCTGCGGGTCGTCCGACGCGTGGTAGACCTGCGGGATCCGGCGCAGCCGTGCTTCCTCGGCGAGGCTCCAGACCGGCTTGTTGGTCCAGTCGCGCAGGATGCGTTCGAACTCGCCGGCGGTGACCCTGGCATGGTCGTACAGGTACTGGCGTACGTCTGTCTTCGACCAGCCGCCAGCTGCCAGCGTCTCGGCGATGATCGGTCCGAGCAGGATCAGCGGGCGCAGCGTGCCCTTGCCCTGGCCGACCGAGAACATCAGCTGCCAGGTGTGCTGCTTGACCACCGCGTCCGCGACATAGGGCATGAGCTCTTCGGGCGTGCTGCCCGACACCGAGGAGATGTGGTTGCCGCCGGTGTAGCGCGCGATCGTCACCGTGTCCTCGCCGGCATGGAAGCCCATGTCGACGCTCATCGGCTGCCAGCCGATGCGCTCGACGAAGGCCTCGTTCTCGGGCACCACCACGCGCCAGGTATTGCCAAAAGTGGCCTTGTCGTTGCCGCCGGGCAGGAAGCCCGCCACGTTGCGCAGGTAGAGGCGCCAGAAGCGGCCGACCGAGGTGTTCGGCTGGATGCCGTCTCGCATCACGCCCTGTTCGCAGTTGAAGCCGAGCTGCCGGGCGATCGGCCCGTTGAGCATGATCAGGGTCTCGCCGCCGGGTGTGTTGCCGCTGTGCTCGACGCCGTAGTACGGATCGGCCATCGCCTCCACCAGCGCCAGCAGCAGCGGCATGTACTGCGGCCGGCAGCCGGCCATCACGCCGTTGACCGCGACGCTCCAGACGGTCGCCGCACGGCTGTCGGGCAGCAGCACGCCGAGCACCTCGTCCGGATCGCGATCGCAGCAGCGCAGGAAGGCGTCGATGCGCGCGCGCGTGGGCGGCACCGCCGGCAACCCGTCCGACCAGCCGCGCGCGATGAACGCGCGGTTGACCGCATCGAAGCTGCCGGTGAACACGATGTCGCGCGCGCCCGGCTCATCCTCGGCCTGCACCCGGGCGGGCGCGCGCAGCAGGTTGTCGATCACCTGGTCGAGCGTGGTGCCGAGGATGTTCTCGCGCAGCTGAGCGTCGTTCTGCACGCCGGGATGGCCGGGCACGCCAGCAACCGGCAGGTTCGGCATGCCGAGCCCGATCGAGGTGCTGGCCGCGGCAGACAGGAAGCCTTCGCATACCAGCGTCGAGGACGCACGACCGGCCGCCTCGACCACCGCACTCGCCCGCAACACGGCGGGCGTGCAGCTGCCTCAACAGCCCATGCCGCTGATCGCGGCATCGACCCCCAGTTCCTCAAGCCGGCCGGGCAGGGCGGACAGCACTGCATGCTCCTCGCTGCCATGGGTGTTGCCGAACTCGCGCCAGCTGGCGAAGCGCGCGCCGGGATACCGGCCGCGGATGCCTTCCTCCAGCAGCCTGAAGATCTCGTCGCCGCGGAACATGTAGTCCCAGACGAAGGCGATGGTCTTGCCGTCGAGCGTGTCGAGCCGCGGCGAAAGCGGGCGTACGCCAGCCTGGCGCGGGCTGCGCGGCCAGTACACCGATTGCCGGCCGTCCTGGTCATCGGGTGTGTTCAAGCAGTCCTCCCGTGCATCTGTCCTTTGGGTTCACCGGCAATGCTGCAACCGCTGCAGTACGGCCTCGAGCACCTCGGCGGCCAGCGGCTCGAATGCCGCCTCGTCGAGGAACTCCGGGTTGCCGTCGATCACCACCGCCACCGTCTCCGGCACGCGGCGCGCGCGCATCATCACCTTCGCCAGCGCGACGAACTGGCTGGTCGCAACGACCACGGCAGGCAGCCCGCGGCGCACCAGTTCGACCGTATCGTGGACACTCCACGATGTGCATGAGCCTCAGTTGGCGAGGCCGACGATCGCGGCGTCGTTGCCGCGTGCCACTTCGTCCAGCAGGTCACCTGCCGCGGCATGGTTGCGCGGCACTTCGTAGAAGTTCACCGAGGCGGCGCCGGCCGCGCGCAGTGCCGGGTCGATCAGACTGCCCAGCCGGCGCATGCTGCCCCAGCCGTTGTTCAGCCAGGCCACGCGAGCGCCGGCGAGCGCCTGCAGCCGCGGCGGGTGCATCAGGCCGCTCGGGTCCGGGTTGCGCGGGTCATGGATCAGCATGGGTCCTCCTCGGGTGGTCGGTTCAGATCGCGACGGTGACGGTATCGCTGCTCGAGAAGCTGGGCAGGTAGGTGAGGTGGTAGGCCTCGGGGCCCCCGGCCACGACGATCGCGATGTCCTCGGGCCTTGCGCACAGCGCCACGCTGCCGCTGCGGTCCTCCAGCGCGTCGTAGGCGGACGGGGACAACTGCGGCTCGGTGTTCATCTGCGCGAGCGGGATGTGCGTCATCCGCCACAGCGCCTCGCGGATGCGCGGCTTGTCCCAGCCCTGCTCGTGAAAGATGCGCGCATGGCCCGGCGACAGCACCACCACCGGGTTGCCGGTGCTGCGCCGGTAGCCGTTGTTGCCATAGCAGCGCATGCCGTCGGCCAGCATGTGCAGGATGCTCTCGGCCTGCAGGAAGCAGGCATAGACGCTCTGCGTACCCTGGGCAGCGAAAACGGTGACGGTGTCGTGTCCGGGTTCATGCCCGAGGTCGGTGCTCATCGGTAGCCACGGACTCTGCTCTTCCAGTTCGCCGAAGCAGAACGCATAGCGCCCGGGGAAGCCGTGCGTGGCCTTGCTCACTTCGCCCGGGGTACAGCCGCCGAGGTTGAGCAGCGCGAGCCTGATCGCGCGCCCGATCGTGGCGTTGGCACGGAAGCCGTTGCCCAGGCATCCCCGGCCGCAGGCCAGGCCGATGCGCATGCGCACGGGCCCGTTGACCACCAGCACCGGGGTGACCGGGTTGGTGGTGGTCTGCACCGCCAGCAGGTTGTAGCGCGGCGTGGCCAGGGCCCGGATCGCCGCCACCACTACCGGGAAGTACTCCGGCCGGCAGCCCGCCATCACGGCGCTGACGGCCAGCTTGCCGACGGTCGCGACACTGCCCTCCGGCGGCACGCTGGCCACCGGTTCATCCGCAGGCAAGCCAGCGGCGGCCACCATCGCGTCGACATAGGCTGGCAGCGGCGGGATCACCGGCAGGCCGTCGGTCAGGCCGAGCGCCTCGATGCGGTCGAAGAAAGCGAGCGGGTCGTCGGGCAGGTCGAGCATCTGCGGTCAGTCCAGCCGTATCTTCGACGCGCGCACCACGGTCGACCACTTGTCGACTTCGCGCCTCAGGAAGGCATCGAACTCGCCGGACGTGCTGGCGATCGGATCCACGCCCTGCTGCGCGAACCGGTCACGCACTTCCGGTACGCGCACCGCCTTGAAGGTGGCCTGCTCCAGCACCGTGATCGCCGCGGTCGGCGTGGCTGCCGGTGCGACCAGTCCGTACCAGAGGCTCGCCTCGTAGCCGGGGACGCCCGACTCTGCGACCGTCGGCAGGTCTGGCCAGGAGTCGGTGCGCTTCGCGCTGGCGATCGCGATCGCGACCAGCTTGCCGGCTTTGACCTGGGAGGCGACTGCAAGCGGGCTGGTGAACATCAGCTGCACCTGTCCGCCGACAAGGTCTACGACCGCAGGGCCTGCGCCCTTGTAGGGCACGTGCACCAGCGACACACGGCTGATCGACCGGAACAGCTCCATCGCCAGGTGCCCACCCGAACCATTGCCGGAGGAGGCGTAGTTGATCTGTCCCGGACGAGCCTTTGCCTGGGCGATCACCTCGGCGACGCTGCGCCCGGGGAACGACGGCGTGGCCACCAGCACCTGCGGCGAGGCCGCGACCAGCGACACCGCGCGGAAGTCGCGCAGCGTGTCGTAGGGCAGCTTCGCATGCAGCGCCGGGTTGATCGAGTGGGTGATCGACGGCAGCAGCAGCGTGTAGCCGTCGGCGGCCGCGCGCGCGACCAGCTCGGTGCCGATGATCTGGCCACCGCCGGGCCGGTTGTCGACCAGCACCGGCTGGCCGAGCACTTCGGACAGGCGCTGCCCAAGGATGCGGCCGACGATGTCCACCGCGCCGCCCGGCGGGAAGGTGACCACCATGCGCAGCGGGCGTGCGGGGAACGCGTCGGCCGTCCGTGCCTGTACCTGTGCCTGTGCGCTCGTGCAGGCGAGCAGCGCCACCGGCAGCAGTGCTGCAGCCCCCGGCATCTTCCGGAAACGCGTCATGCCTTCTCCTCCAGCCGGACGCCGGCTGTAGCGCAGCCCGTCGATCTGCGGGCGTGTCGCGCGATGGATCGGCCCGTACCACCAGCCGTGAACAAAACAGATGTTACGCGAGATGCCAGTCTTGCGTGGATGCGAGGCGGTACCTGCGAGCGCCGCTGCTACAATCGATAGAGACGCATCGCAGACGTGGAAGGCAGTCACGCTGCCGCCGGTGCATGGTGCGGGCGAGCCGGTGCGGCCGATCAGCGATCGCGCGCGTGATGCGGGCGCAGGCAGGAGGAGAACGTGGTTTCGATTCGAACCGGCGCGCAGCGGCGCGCCATACGCCGCGCGGCGCTCGCCGCCCTCGCGACCATGTCGTGCGCGATGGTCGCCGGCCCGGCCCTGGCGCAGGCCTATCCGTCCAAGCCGATCCGGCTGGTGATCCCTTTCGCCCCGGGCGGCGGCACCGACATCACCGGGCGCGCGATCGCACAGCGCCTGGCCGAGGCCTGGGGCCAGCCGGTGGTGGTCGACAACCGTCCGGGCGCGAACGGCACGACCGCGGTCGATGCCGTGGTGAAGGCACCGGCCGACGGCTACACGCTGACCATGATCACATCGAGCCACTCGGTCAACTCGACGCTGTACCCGAAGCTGGGCTACGACCTGCTGCGCGATCTGGCACCGATCACGCAGGCGACCAGCCAGCCGTATGCGCTGATCATCCATCCGTCGGTGCCGGCCCAGTCGCTGAAGGAACTGATCGCGCTGGCGCGGGCGAAGCCGGAAGGGATCAACTACGGCTCGTCGGGCAACGGCGGGTTCAGCCACCTCGCCGGGGCCATGTTCGCGTCGCAGGCAGGCGTGCGCCTCACGCATGTGCCGTACCGCGGCGGCTCGCCGGCGATGGCCGACGTGATCGGCGGCCAGATACAGATGCTGTTCTCGACGATCCTGCAGTCGAGCCCGCACATCAAGGCAGGCAAGCTGCGCGCCCTCGCGGTGAGCACGCGCACGCGTTCGCGCGCATTGCCCGAGGTGCCGACGATGGTCGAGTCCGGCCTGCCGAACTACGTCGTCGCCGGCTGGTACGGCATGCTGGCACCGGCGAAGACCCCGCGCCCGGTCATCGACCGGCTGAACCGCGAGATCGTGCGCATTCTGCACCTGCCCGAGGTCGTCGAACGGCTCGCTGCGGACGGGTCCGAACCAGTGGGCAACACGCCGGAGGAGTTCGGCGCGCACATCCGCACCGAGATCGCACGCTGGCGCAAGGTGATCCAGGACGCGGGCATCCGCGGCGAATGACGGCACGGGCCGGCACAGGGGGCACATCGATGCAGATCGCAACGGTACTGGGACAGCGCACTGCGGCACTGCGCTTCGACGACCTGCCGCCGGAGGCGCTACACTGGGCGAAGGTGGGGCTGCTCGACACCATCGGCGTGACCCTGGCGGGCGCCGCAGAGCCGGCGCCGCAGCGTGCGGCGATGGCGCTGGCCGCCGGCGCCGGGCCGGCGCTGGTGTTCGGTGGCCGCAGCCGCGTCGGCATCCTCGACGCCGCGCTGATCAACGGCGTCAGTTCGCATGTGCTCGATTTCGACGACTGCAACAACACCATCGGTGGGCATCCCTCGGTGCCGATCCTGCCCGGGCTGATCGCGCTCGGCGAGGCCGAGCATGCCAGCGGGCGCGACCTGCTGGCTGCCTACGTGGCCGGCTTCGAGGTCGAGACGCGCATCGCGCGCGCCGTGCACTTCCACCACTACGAGAAGGGCTGGCACCCGACGGCGACACTCGGCGTGTTCGGCGCGGCGGCCGCCGCCTCGCGCCTGCTCGGCCTGGACGGCGAGCGCACCGCGACGGCGATCGCCACCGCCGCCTCGCTGTCCTCGGGCCTGAAGGCGAACTTCGGCACCATGGTGAAGTCGCTGCATGTCGGCCACTGCGCGCGCAACGGGCTGTACGCGGCACTGCTCGCGCGCCATGGCTTCACCGCGAACGAGGGAGCGTTCGAGCATCCGCAGGGTTTCCTGGCGGTGTTCAACGGGGCAGGGCACCACGATGCGGCGAAGGCGCTCAACGGCTGGGGAGATCCGTTCGACATCGTCGCGCCCGGCATCGCGATCAAGCAGTACCCGTGCTGCGGCAGCACCCACCCGGCGCTCGATGCGATGCTGGCGCTGGTGCGCCGGCACGACGTGCGGCCGGAACAGGTCGTGCGCATCCAGGCGTGGATCCATTCGCGCCGGCTGCAGCACACCAACCGTCCGGCCCCGGCCAGTGCGCTCGACTGCAAGTTCAGCCTGCAGTACTGCCTGGTGCGCGCACTGCTCGACCGGCAGGTCGTGCTGCAGCAGTTCGAGGACGACTGCTGGCTCGATCCACGCATCCCCGGCCTGCTCGCGAAGGTCGAGGTCGCGCCCTACGATGCGAGCCAGTTCGACCCGTCGAACCATTTCGGCGGCGAAGTGAAGGTGACCCTGGACGACGGCCGCATCCTGCAGGACAGGGTCGAGCAGCCGCTGGGGCGCACCTCGTCCAATCCGCTGCCGCCCGACCTGCTGCGCGGCAAGTTCGTCGCCTGTGCCGGCCATGTGCTGGAGCAGGCGCGCGCCGTCGAGGTGGCCGCTGCCATCGAGCGTTTCGAGGCGGTGGCCGACGTGGCTGCGTTCACCCGGATGCTCGAGCCGGGCTAGGGAACGCGCTCGCCGGGAGCCTCCGGTCAGTCGGCGTCGATCTTCATCTTCGACACGACGGCGGCCCAGCGCTTCTGGTCCGACACCATCAGCGCACGGAACGCCTCCGGCGTGCTGCCGATCGGTTCAGTGCCTTCGCTCGACATGCGGTCGCGCAGTTCAGGCGCGCGCACGATCGACACCACCGCTTCGTTGATGCGCGCGACTACCGTGCGCGGCGTGCCGGCCGGTGCCAGCAGGCCGTTCCAGCCGGTGGTGCCGAAGCCGGCGATGCCCGCTTCGGCGATGGTCGGCACGTCCGGCAGCGAGGCGATGCGGCGGCTGTCGGTGACCGCCAGCAGGCGAAGCCGGCCCGACTTGATGTGCGGCATCGCGGGCAGCGGGTTGACCACCATCACCTGCACCTGTCCGGACACGGTGTCGCCCAGTGCCGGGCCGGTGCCCTTGTACGGCACGTGCGTCATCTCGATGCCCGCCAGCGACTTGAACAGTTCGCCGGACAGGTGGCCGACCGATCCGGTGCCGGCCGAGGTGTAGTTCAGCTTGCGTGCCTTCGCCAGCGCCACGAGTTCCTTCACGGTCTGGGCCGGCACGCCGGCATTGACCACCAGCAGGTAGGACTGTGCACCGGTCTGGACGATCGGCACGAAGCTTGCGATCGGATCGTAGAGCTGGCGCCGGTAGACCATCGGTGCGGTGATGTGCTCGGTCGAGATGATCACCAGCGTATGGCCGTCGGGCGCGGCACCGGCGACGAGCTGCGCACCGAGCTGGCCGCTCGCACCCGGCCGGTTGTCGACCAGCACGCCCTGGCCCCAGCGCTCGGACAGCCGGGGTGCGATCAGCCGGGCCAGGATGTCCAGCCCGCCGCCGGGCGCATACGGCACGACCAGACGAATCGGTCGGGCCGGCCAGGCCGCGTCCCCGGCCTGCTGCGCAGCGGCCGACGGCGCCAGCACGAGGCCCTGCAGGAGCAGCGGGAGAGCCAGGACCATCGGTAACTCGGAACGGCAGGGCAGCGGCGGGGATGCGGTTCTGTTCATCGAGGACGTGCCTTCCGGCACCGGGTCAGGAGGAGGAAGCCCGAGCTTATCCCCACGCGGCCGTCAGGCGGAAGGGTTGCGTCTTCCGGGGTAGAATGCAACAAAGACATGGCATTGATGCGCAGATGAATATCGACCTGGAGGGGATGCGCGCGTTCGTCGAGCTCGCGAACCGCGGCAGTTTCGGCGAGGCGGCCAGTGCGCTCGCCTGGTCGCAGCCGACGCTGTCGCGCCGTTTCCAGCGCTTCGAAGCGTCGCTCGGCGTCCGGCTGGTCGACCGCACGACGCGGCGGGTCGCACTGACCGCTGTCGGACGCAGTTTCCTGCCGCACGCCCAGCGGCTGCTGCGCGATTTCGAGGGCGCCTTCTCGGAGCTTCGCGGCAGTTCCGGCGGTGTGTCCGGGCATGTCACGCTCGCCTGCATCCAGACCGCCGCCTACCGCTTCCTGCCGTCGGTGCTGGCGGCGTTCCAGCAGCAGCATCCCGACACGCGCGTGCGCGTGCTCGATCGCAGTGCCGATGCCGTCGCGCAGGCGGTGATCGAGGGCCAGGCGGAGTTCGGCGTCGGCTTCCTCGGGGCGCGCCGTCCCGAACTCGACTTCGACCCGCTGTTCGACGACCCGTTCGTGCTGGTGTGCCACCGCCGCCATCCGCTGGCGAAGCTCCAGCAGGTGCCGTGGAGCGCGCTCGACGGGCATCGTGCGATCCGGGTCGGCACCGGCGCGGCGAGCAGCCTGCTGCTCGACCTGGCGCTGGCGGAGACACCGGTGCGCATCGACTGGTTCTACGAAGTCGATGCCACGTTCTCCACCGCGATCGGCTTCGTCGAGGCGCAACTCGGCATCGCGCTGCTGCCGAGGCTGGCGATCGACGACGGACGCCATCCGCTGCTGGTCACGCGCCCGCTGGTCTCGCCGCGGGTCAGCCGTCCGCTCGGCATCGTTCGCCGGCACGGCATCACCCTGTCGCCGGCGGCCGGCAGGCTGCTTGCCGAGCTCGGCGTCCACGCGAAGCTGCGGCGTGGCCGCAAACCTGCGCCCGCGAAGGGCAGGGCCGCGGCCGGCGCCGCGAAATGACATGAAACAGACCTAAGACAACCAGTGAAGGAGAGCATCGTGGGTTCGACGCAATACGACGTGGTCGTGATCGGCAAGGGCAATGCGGCGCTGTGCGCTGCGCTCTCGGCCAAGGACCAGGGTGCCAGCGTGATCGTGCTCGAGGCAGCGTCCGAGGACGAGTCCGGCGGCAACAGCCGGTTCGCCGGTGGCGTGATGCGCTTCGCCTACGAAACGGTGGACGACCTGAAGCGGGTCACCGACCTCACCGACGAGGAAGTCGCCAACAGCGACTTCGGCACGAACACGAAGGAAGAGTACTTCGACGACCTGTTCCGGCTGACACAGTTCCGCACCGATCCCGAGTTGTCGGAGACGCTGGTCACGCAGAGCCTGGACGTGATGGCCTGGCTGCGCGGCAAGGGAGCGCGCTTCGTGCCGAACTTCGGCCGTCAGTCGGGCATGGTGAACGGCAAGCGCAAGTTCTTCGGACGCCTGCCGATCGAAGTGTCCGGTGGTGGCGCTGGTCTGGTGCGCTATCTCGATGCCGCGGTCGCCAAGGCCGGCATCGAGGTCCTGTACGAGACGCGCGCGCTGTCGCTGATCTACGACGGCGTGAAGGTGTCCGGCGTGCGTGCTCGGCGCAACGGCGAGGTGGTCGAATTCGGCGCGAAGTCGGTGGTGCTCGGCTGCGGCGGCTTCGAGGCGAACCCCGAGTGGCGCACGAAGTACCTCGGGCCGGGCTGGGAACTGGCCAAGGTGCGCGGCTCGCGTTTCAACGTCGGCGACGGCCTGAAGATGGCGCTGGACATCGGCGCCGCCCCCTACGGCAACTGGTCGGGCTGCCATGCGACCGGCTGGGACCGCTACGCGCCCGAGTTCGGCGACGTCAACGTCGGCGACCAGTTCCAGAAGCACAGCTACATCTTCGGCCTGCTGATCAACTCCGATGGCAAGCGCTTCGTCGACGAGGGCTGGGACTTCCATTCGTTCACCTATGCCAAGTACGGCGGCGAGGTGCTGAAGCAGCAGGGACAGTTCGCCTGGCAGGTGTTCGACTCGAAGGTGAAGCACCTGCTGCGTTCCGAGTACCGGATCAAGTTCGTGACCAAGGTCTCCTCCGACACGCTGGAGGGCCTGGCCGCTCAGCTCGAGGGCGTCGACGGCGAACAGTTCCTGAAGACCGTGCATGCCTACAACGCGGCGGTGAACAAGGACGTCAAGTTCGACCACACGGTCAAGGACGGCAAGGGCACGACCGGCATCGAACCGGCGAAGTCGAACTGGGCGCAGGCGCTCGACGCGCCGCCCTACGAGGCCTACTCCACCACCTGCGGCATCACCTTCACCTTCGGCGGCGTGCGCATCCGCCACGAAACCGGGCAGGTGGTCGACTCGCACCTGCAGCCGATCCCCGGGCTGTATGCCTGCGGCGAGATGGTCGGCGGGCTGTTCTACTTCAACTACCCGAGTGGCACCGGCCTGGTGTCTGGCGCGGTGTTCGGCCGAATCGCCGGCCGTGGTGCCGGCCTTGCCGCCACCGGCAAGGCAGGAGCCTGATCGATGTCACATGAAGCGGGCGGCGACAACCGCTATACCCGGGGCATCGCGGAGTTCGTCTCCGGGTTGCGTTACGAGGACGTGCCGCCCGAGGTGCTGGCGCGGATCAAGCTGCTGATGCTCGATTCGCTCGGCTGCGCGCTGTACGGCGCCGACCTCGAGTGGAGCCGCATCCTGCAGCGCACGCTTTCGGCGGTCGACGCCACCCGCACCTGCCCGGTCTGGGGCACCGACCAGCGCCTGTCGGCGCCGCATGCGGCGCTGGTCAACGGCACGCAGGTGCAGGGCTTCGAACTGGACGACGTGCACCGTGCCGGCGTCCTGCATGTCGGGGCCGTCGTGCTGCCGGCCCTGATCGCCGTCGCCCAGATGCGCCCGGGCATGACCGGGCGAGAGTTCCTGGCGGCGGCGGTGGCCGGCTACGAGATCGGGCCGCGCGTCGGCCTGTGCATGGGGCCAGAGCACATCGCACAGGGCTGGCATTCCGGCGCCACGCTCGGCGTGTTCTCTGCCGCGGCAGGCGCCGCGCGGGGCCTTGGCCTCGATGCCGATCGCACCGTGCATGCGCTGGGCATCGCCGGTACCCAGGCCGCCGGCCTGATGGCGGCGCAGTACGGGGCGATGGTCAAGCGGGTGCATGCCGGTCGTTCGTCGCAGAGCGGGCTGTACGGCGCGCTGTTCGCGCGCGAGGGGCTGACCGGCATCGTCAACGTGCTCGAAAGCGAGTACGGCGGCTACTGCACGACCTTCTCGCGCTCGACCGACCGCTTCAAGCTGTCGGAGCTCACCGCCGGGTTCGGTTCGACCTGGCAGACCATGGGCGTCGCGCTGAAGTTCTATTCCTGCGTCGGCAGCAACCACACGACACTGGATGCGATCCGCGACATGCAGGTCGAGCGACCGTTCGGCGCGGAGGATGTCGACCGCATCCTGGTCCACGGTTCGCAGGTCACCATGGACCATGTCGGCTGGAAGTACGTGCCGCAGGGACTGACCTCGGCCCAGCTCAACCTGCCGTACTGCGTGGCGACCTGGCTGCTGGAGGGCGACTGCTTCGTCGACCAGTTCACCGACGACAAGGTGGCAGACGCGGAGCGTATGCGCATCGCGCAGAAGGTCGCCGTGCAGCATGACGACGTGATCACCGCCAAGGGCGCCAAGTACCGGCACGAGGTCAGGGTCGAACTCTGGCTGAAGGACGGCACGCGATTCGAACGCCGGGTCGAGTCGGCACGCGGCAGCGAGTACCGCTTCGCCTCGGATGCCGACGTGGTCGAGAAGTTCGGCAAGCTGGCGTCCAAGGCGCTGCCGCCACGCAAGGTCGAGGCCCTGCGCGATGCGATCCTCGGGCTCGACACGCTGGCCGACGCCTCCACCCTCGGCGAACTGCTCGTCCGTTGAGCTTCGAGCCGGTGGCAGGCGGGCAGACTGCGGCGCGCGTGCTGGCCGGCTACGCGGCCGGCCTGGGCGCCGATGCACTGCCGTCTGCCGTGGTCGCGCGCGCGCGCCAGTGCATCGTGGACACCGTCGGCGCCAGCCTGTTCGGCGCCGGGCTGCCATGGGGCCGGATCGCGGCCGGGTTTGCGCGCCAGCAGGGTGGTGCGGGCGGGGCGCCTTGCCGGGTCATCGGCACGGACGTGCGTGCGAGCAGCGCCCATGCGGCGCTGGCCAATGGCGTACTCGCGCACGCGTTCGAGCTGGACAGCCTGCGCAAGCCGGGCGCCGGGGTGCATCCCGGTGCGACGCTGTGGCCGGCTGCCCTCGCCATCGGCGAGGAACTCGGAGCCGATGGGCGCAGCCTGCTGGTGGCCTTCGTCGCCGGCTGCGAGGTGATGTTCCGGATCGGGGTCGCGTCGCGCCATTCCAGCGAGACGCTCGGCTTCCACGCTCCCGGGCTGACCGGCCCGTACGGCGCGGCGGTGGTCGCCTGCCACCTGCTGGGCCTGGATGCCGACCGGACCTGCAACGCCCTGGGCATTGCCGGGTCACTCGGCGGTGGGCTGCTGGCGTTCGCGAAGGCCGGCAACGGGGCGATGGTCAAGCGCCTGCACATGGGCCGTGCGGCCGAGGCTGGCGTGCTCGCCGCGCGCCTGGCGGCCGAGGGCTACGAAGGGCCCGACACCGTGCTCGAGGGGCGCTTCGGCTTCCTCGAGGCCTACTGCCGCGACGGCGATGCCTCCCGCCTGGTGCGCGGGCTGGGTAGCGAACACGAGACGCTCACCATCTGCTTCAAGCGCTACGGCTGCCATGTGACCGCCCATACGCCGGTGCAGTCGCTGCTCGAGCTGCGCGCCGAGGCCGGTTTCGACGGCGATGCCGTCGCCGCGCTGGCGATCGAGGCCGGGCCCAAGGTGCTGTCGCACCACGCGAATGCCGCGCCGGTCGACCTGGCCGGCGCGCAGTACAGCGTGCCGTTCTGCGCGGCGCTCGCGCTCTACGACGACCCTACCGACCCTTCCGTGTTCTCGATGGCGCGTGTCGATGATCCACGCATCCGCGCGGCCGCGCTGCGCATCGTGCTAGAGCCGTTCGCCGACGAGATGCCCGGGCGGTCGGCCTGGGCCAGCCGGGTGCGCGTGGTGCTGAAGGATGGGCAGCGCTTCGAGCGCTACGCGGACGACTTCCGCGGTACCCCGGCCTCGCCGCTGTCCGACGACGAGATGGCCGGCAAGTTCCTGCGCATGGCTGGCGGCTTCCCCTCGGCCGGTCGCCTCCTGGAGCAGTTGATGGCGCTCGAGTCGCTGGACGACTGCCGCCGGCTGGAACTTGCTGCCAGGGGCTGACCCGGCTTGCACGGCGGGAAGGACCGGCTGGTCGGATGGGGCGGGAGCGGCACCGGGATGGCCCCGAAGGCCGCACCGCCCTCCTGCTCGGTCGATGCCGTCTGCGCATCAATGGCTGGCCGTCAATGCATTTTACTGCGCGCATCCGTTGTGCAAGACTTCCACGCGTAACGCACTCCGAGAGGATGGACATGGAACCCAGCGACTACGGCCCGTTCGAGTACTCCCCGATCAACCGGCGCGCGCCCTGGCACTGGCCCAACGGGGCCCGGCTTGCGCTGTGGGTGGTGCCGAACATCGAGTTCTTCCCGCTCACCCGCCCCCTGCCGGGACACCCCTGGGAGAAGGCGAGCGGCAACGCAGCCGATGCGCCGACTGTGCGCGCCTGGGGCCAGCGCGACTACGGCAACCGCGTCGGCATCTTCCGCATCATGGAGGTGCTCGAGAAGATGGGCATCCGCGCCACCGCCACCATCAACAGCGACGTCTGCGACCGGCATCCGCAGATCGTCGAAGACGCGGTGAAGCTCGGCTGGGAGTTCATGGGGCACAACAAGACCAACAGCCAGCGCCTGACCGGCCTCGACCGCGAGGCCGAGCGCACGGTGATCCGCGATGCGCTCGAACGTATCCGGCAGGCCACCGGGAAGAAGCCGGTCGGATGGCTCGGCTCGGGCCTCGCCGAGACGTGGAACACGCTCGACCTGCTCGCCGACGAGGGCTGCCTTTACGTGTCCGACTGGGTCAACGACGACCAGCCGTACCGGATGAACGTCGGCAACCGCGAACTGGTCTACCTGCCGTACTCCTACGAGATCAACGACTCGCCGCAGCTCTACTACCGCGACCGGTCGATCGAGGAGTTCGAACTGATGATCAAGCACCAGTTCGACGTGCTCTACCGCGAGGCGGAGCATTCGGCGCGGGTGATGGCGATCTGCCTGCATCCGTTCGTCATCGGCGTGCCGCACCGCATCGGCGGCCTGCAGCGCGCGCTGGAGTACATCTGCAGCCATGCCGGGGTGTGGAAGGCTACCGGCACCGAGATCGTCGAGGCCTACCTGAAGACCGGAGTGAAGCTGTGACCGCAGGCCGGCCCCGGTTTCTCAAGGGACTGGCCCTTGCGGCCGCCTGCCTGCCGACGGCGGTGGCGGCCGCCGCGCCCGACTATCCACGCCGTACGATCCGGATGATCGTCGCCTTCACGCCCGGTGGCGGCACCGACATCACCGGGCGCATCGCGGCACAGGCGATCGCCGAGGGCCTCGGCCAGCCGGTGGTGGTGGACAACCGCCCGGGCAGCGGCGGCATCATCGGCACGCAGATGGCCGCGCGCGCGCTGCCGGACGGCTACACGCTGATTACCGGTGGCACCGGTTCGCATGCGATCAACCCGGCGCTGTACAAGGACATTCCCTACGACCCGGTGCGCGACTTCGCGCCGGTGACGCTGGTCGCTTCCACGCCGTACCTGATGGTGGTCACCAACGGCCTGCCGGCGAAGTCGGTGCGCGAGTTCATCGCGCTGCTCAAGTCCGATCCGTCGCGCATCAACATGGCGTCCTCGGGCTCCGGCGGCATGCCCCACCTGGCCGGCGAACTGTTCCAGCTGATGGCCGGCGTGAAGATGACCCACGTGCCGTACAAGGGCACGGGCGCTGTGTTCCCGGACCTGATCTCGGGGCAGGTGCAGGTCACCTTCGGCGACTTGATCGCCGCCTTCCCGCATGTGAAGGGCGGCCGCCTGCGCGCGCTGGCCATCACCTCGCCAAAGCGGGTGGCCAGCCTGCCCGACGTGCCGACGGTCGCCGAGGCCGGCGTGCCGGGCTACGAGGCGGTCGGCTGGTTCGGCGTGTTCGCGCCTGCGCGCACGCCGGTGCCGATCGTCGATGCGCTGCAGGGTGCGATCGCGCGTTTCCTGGAACGTCCGGACGCTCGCGAGAGGTTCGCCGGCCTGGGTGCCGACGTGGTCGCCAGCCGGCCGGCCGAGTTCGCCGCGGTGCTGAAGGCGGACATCGCACGCTGGGCGCGGGTGGTGAAGGAATCCGGGGCGAAGGTCGAATGAAGCCGGGCATGGGAGCCGAGCCGGTCACCCGGGCGCTGGTCGAACGGGCGCATGCGCTGACGCTGGCCTCGCTGCCGGCCGACGTTCGCACGCTCGCGTTGCAATGCATCCTCGATACCCTGGGCGTGATGCTGGTCGCGCGCGACGAGCCGCTGGTACGCCTGCTCGCACGGTCGGTGGAGGAGGAGGGCGGGCGGCAGCAGTCGACCGTGCTGAGCAACGGGCTGCGCGCCTCCGCGGCGCAGGCTGCGCTGTGCAACGGCACGCTCGCGCATGCGCTCGACTACGACGACGTGAACCTCAACATCAACGGCCATCCGTCAGCGGTGTTCCTGCCGGCACTGCTGGCGCTGGGCGAAGCGGTCGATGCCTCCGGCGAGGACCTGCTGGTCGCGTTCGTCGCCGGCTACGAGCTGGCCTGCCGTGCCGGGTCGCTGGTGCAGCCCGACCACTATGCGCGCGGTTTCCACTCGACCGCCACCGTCGGTGCATTCGGTGCGGCGATGGCCTGCGCACGCCTGCTCGGGCTGGATGCCGGCCGTTGCGGGCATGCGCTGGGCATCGCCGGCACGCGTGCATCAGGGCTCAAGGCGATGTTCGGCACCGACTGCAAGGCCTACCACGCAGGTCTCGCCGCGGAGGACGGCGTGCGTGCCGCGCTGCTGGCCCGGCAGGGGATGTCGAGCCGCCCCGACGTGCTCGAATGCCGGCAGGGCTTCGCGGCTGCGCTGAGCACCGACTTCTTCCCCGAGCGCGCGCTGGTCGAGGACCGCTGGTTCATCCGCGACAACCTGTTCAAGTACCACGCGGCCTGCTATGGCACGCATTCCACGATCGAATGCGCTGCGCGTCTGCGCGCCGAGCATGCGATCGATCCGCAGGCGATCGAACGCATCGTGATCCGGGTCGAGAAGGTGAACGACAGCACCTGCAACATCGCGCGGCCGCAATCCAGCCACGAGGCGAAGTTCAGCCTGCGGTTCACCGCTGCGCTCGCGCTGTGCGGGGGCGACACCGGCGCGCTGGACAGCTATGGCGCGCTGCAACTGGCCGACCCGACGATGCGCCGGCTGATCGAGCGCACCGAGGTGGAGTTGGTCGATGGTTGTCCGACCATGTTCACCCGTGTATCCGTGGCCACGGCCACCGGCGAGGTGTCGACCGAGCACGATTCCGGCGTGCCGTTGTCCGACCTCGATCTGCAGGGCCGCAAGCTCGATGCCAAGTTCGCGTCCCTGGCCGGTCGCGTGCTGGGCAGCCGGCGCGCGGCCGAGCTGTCGTCCGCCATCCGGTCGATCGAGGAAGTCCGTGTGCGCGACCTGGTCGCCTTGTGCGCCGTGGCAGACTGACCCGGACGACCGACCCATCGAAGACCCTGCAGTCGGCACAGACCGGCGCACCCGAGGAGCCCTCCATGAATGAACCGATCGCCGACGATCCTGCCCTGCGCCCGGCCGACGAGGCCGCGGTCCGTGCAGCGGTCGGCTCCGGCATCCTGCGGTTGACGGACTGGGCATCGGGCCATCGCCTGCCCGGCCGCGATGGCGGCGATCCGCTCGCGGCGTTTCCCGCGGCGATCGCGTTTCGCGCCGCCCGGGTGATCGGCGACGATCTCGCCGCCGCGCTGGCGGCCTCGCCCGAGCCGGAAGTCGGTCGGGTGCATCGCCAACTGGTGCGGCGCGGGGGCGCCGCCGAATGCACGCTGCTGTCCGACCCGCCATCGCGCACCGACCGGTTCTCCGCCGCGCTGGGCAACGGGATTGCCGCCAGCTGGTGCGAACTCGACGAGGGGTATCGCCTGGCGCCATGCCATGCCGGGCTGTACACGCTGCCGGCGCTGTGGGCGGAAGCTGAGGCGGGTGGGCTCAGCGTGGCGGAGGTGCTCGCCTGCGCAGTGCTGGCCTACGAGGTGACCGGGCGCTTTGCGCGGTGCTGGATCTTCCCGCAGATGACGCTGCATCCGCATCCGCAGACCGCAGCGATCGGCGGTGCGATCGCCACCACGCTGGCGCGGCGCGCCGATGCCGCGCTCACCCACCGGGCAGTCACTGCAGCAGCCACCCTGGTGACCGTGGGTGGCTACGAACACGCACTGCACGGTGCACTCGTGCGAAACGTATGGGCGGCGGTCGGTACTGCCAACGGCATGCGTGCGGCCGACTGGGCCGAGTGCGGGCTGGGCGGCCTGCCGGATGGCGCCTACGACGTGTTCACCACGCTGCTCGGCCAGGCGGCCGATCCGGCTGCACTGGCCGACGGCCTCGGCGAGACCTGGGCGATCGAGTCCGGTTACCACAAGGTGCACGCATGCTGCCAGTCGACGCATTCGGCGGTCGAGGCGACGCAGGCGGCGATGGCCAGCCTGCCGCCGGGACGCACGCACGCCGATGTCGAGTCGGTGCTGCTCGAGACGCACCGTCCGCAGATGAGCAATCCGCGGCCGGGCACCACGCTCGCGGCGCGCTTCTCCTTCGAGCATGTGCTTGCGACCGTGCAGGTACATGGCCACGCCGGTGCGGATGCGTTCGCCGCCGCCACCCTGGACGACCCGGCGATCGTGCGCCTGCGCGAGCGCATCCGGCTGGAACCCTATGCGCCGGTGCGCCCGCGGCCGCTCGACCGACCAGCCCGGGTCACGCTGACGCTGTCCGATGGCACCCGCGTCACCGGCGAATGCCTGAGCGCACGTGGCGGGCCCGACCGGCCGTTCGACGACGCGCAGATCCGTGCCAAGGCGCAGGGCATCACCGGCACCCGGCATCCGGGCTTCGTCGCTGCGGTCGAGGCGCTGGAGCGGCTGCAGCCGGCGACGCTGGCGCAGCCGTGGTCCGCATGGATGTCCGCCGCACTCGCGCGCTGAGCGCATGGTGCGATCGGCCCATGTCTTGCTTTGGTCCGTGCCGGCAGCCCGCCGAAACCACAGGAGTCCGTCGATGCGATCCTCACCGAGCCTTCCGTTGCTGACCTTGCCGCAGCCGCGTCCGTGGCTGCTTCCGGCACTGCTGCTCCTGCTGCCGCTGGCCGACGGCGCATCGGCGCAGGCCTGGCCGGCGCGCACGGTACGCATCGTGGTGCCGTTCACCGCAGGCGGCACCACCGACATCATCGCGAGGCTGGTCAGCGCGCGGCTGTCCGAGGCAATGGGGCAGCAGTTCATCGTCGACAACCGGGCCGGGGTCGGCGGGGTGCTCGGCATGGACATCGTGGCCAAGGCTGCGCCCGACGGCTACACCGTGGTGCTCGGTTCCACCAGCTCGACCGCGGTCAACGTCGGCCTGTACCCCAGGATGCCCTACGACCCGCTGAAGGACCTCGCGCCGATCATGCAGGTGGCCACCGGCCCCTACGTGCTGGCGGTGCATCCGGCGCTGCCGGCCAAGGACGTCGGACAGCTGATCGCACTGGCGCGGGCGCGTCCCGGCCAGCTCAACTTCGGCTCGTCGGGCAACGGCACCGCGCTGCACCTGACCGCCGAACTGCTGAAGTCGATGAGCGGCACCCGCATGGTCCACGTGCCGTACAAGGGCGCGTCCGCGGCGATGCCGGACCTGCTGTCGGGGCAGACGCAGTTCATGTTCTCCGACATGCCGCTGTTCGCGCCCTACGTGAAGGCAGGCAAGCTGCGCGCGCTGGCGGTGACCACCGCGAAGCGCTCGTCGGTGCTGCCGGAACTGCCGCCGATCGCCGAGACGGTGCCCGGCTACGAAGCGACCTCCTGGTACGGCTTCATGGCACCGGCTGGCACGTCGCGCGAGATCATCAACCGGTTCAACGCCGAAGTGGTGAAGGTGCTGCGCCTGCAGGACATCCGCGACCGCTACCGCGAACTCGGCATCGAGCCGGTCGAGGGCACGCCGGAGCAGTTCGGTACCTACATCGCGAGCGAGATCCGACGCTGGGGTGCCGTGATCAAGTCGGCCGACGTGAAGATCGACTGAGCGATGTCCGTCCGGCAATCCAACGGCCCATTGCAGGGGGGGCGCGATGCAGCCCGATGAACTGGGCGCGGTCGAGGCGCTGGCGCAGATGCGCGCCGGCCGCCTTAGCGCGACGCGCCTGGTCGAGGCCTGCCTCGAGCGCATCGCGCTGCGCGAGGCGCAGGTGCAGGCCTGGGTGGCCATCGATGCCGACGGTGCGCTGGCCCGCGCACGCGCGATCGACGCGGCCGGTGACCGGCGCGGGCTGCTGCCGGGCATTCCGGTCGGCGTGAAGGACGTGATCGAGACAGCCGGGCTGCCGACTGCCTGCGGATCGCCGATCTATGCCGGCCATCGGCCGAAGGCCGACGCCGCCTGCATCGCGCTGCTCCGGGCCGAGGGTGGCATCGTGCTCGGCAAGACGGTCACCGCCGAGTTCGCCACCACCACGCCGGGCGCGACCCGCAACCCGTGGAATCCGGCGCACACGCCGGGCGGTTCCTCGAGCGGCTCTGCGGCAGCCGTGGCCGATCACATGGTGCCGCTGGCCTGCGGCACGCAGACTTCAGGGTCGGTGCTCAGGCCGGCGGCCTTCTGCGGCATCGTCGGCTACAAGCCGACCTACGGCTGGCTCAGCCGGCAGGGCGTGAAGCAGGTATCGGAATCGCTCGACACCCTGGGCACCTTCGGCCGCAGCGTCGCCGATGCCGCACTGATGGCCGCGGCGATGGCCCGGCAGCCGGGCCTCGCGCTGGCCGATCCGGTGGCGCCGCCGTCGGTGACGGTCGTGCGCACGGAGGCGGCACACGAGGGCGGGCCCGAGGCCTGGGCCGCGCTAGAGGCAGTCGTGCAGGCGCTGTCCCGTGCAGGCGTGGTGGTCGATGCCTCGGAGCTGCCGGCGCCGTGCGGCGAACTGCCGCGCATCCATCCGTTGATCGAGCACTTCGAGGCTGCGCGCGCGCTGGCGCACGAGCATACCCGGCATGCCGACCGGCTCAGTGCGAAGCTGCGCGATCGCCTCGACCACGGGCTGGCGCAGCCGGCCGCCGAGTATCGGCAGGCGCATGCGCTGGCGCAGGCGTGCCGCGAATCGGTCGCGCGCTGGTTCGATGGGCACGACGTGCTGCTGACCCCGAGCGCGCCGGGCGAGGCGCCCGAGGGCCTGGCCACCACCGGCAGTGCAACCTTCAACCGCCGCTGGAGCCTGCTCGGGCTACCCTGCCTGACGCTGCCGGTGATGCGTGGCCCGCGCAGCCTGCCAGTGGGGGTGCAACTGGTCGGCCGCTGGCATGACGAGGCGCGGCTGCTGGCCACCGCGGCCTTCATCGAACGCCTGGTCGGATGGCGCGCCTGATGCACTCACCAGGCCTGCTGCAGCATCGCCTCGATCTGCGCCGCCGATTCGATCGGTCGCGGATTGAACGTCAGTCCCGGCTCGGCATGGATACGCCGCGCGACCTCGGCCAGCGCGCTGCGGGCGATGCCGAATTCGCGCAGCGTGCGGCGCAGTCCCGCCGCGCGGGCGTAGCGTTCGAGCCGCTCGACCAGCGCGGCGGTCGAAGCATCCGTGGCACCGATCGCCCGGGCGAGGTCGGCGGCGACTCCGGGGCAGGCCGGCAGGTTGAAGGCCAGTGCATGCGGCAGCACCAGCGCATTCACCTCGCCGTGCGACGCGCCGAGCACCGGCGCCAGCTTGTGGCAGGTGGCGTGGTGCAGGGCGGTACGTGCATTGATGATCGCTGCGGCGACCAGGTAGCTGCCGAGCAGGAGATCGTCTGCGCCGGTTCCGGCGCGCACGCCGTTCTCGGCGAATGCGGCGTCCGCGCCGGCGACCAGCCGGGCGAGCCCCTCGCGCGCGAACAGGTCCGACACCGGCGTGCGCGCCGAGGAGTACAGCGCTTCGCAGCCATGGGCGAGCGCATTGGCGAGCGTGCCAGCCAGCAGTGCGTGCGGCATGCCGTCGAGCACCTGCGGGTCGAACACCAGTACCCGTGCGGCCAGCTGCTGGTCTCGGAACAGTACCTTGTAGGCATCCTCGCGCGTCAGGCTGAAGCCGGGCGTGACCTCGGCACCGGACAGCGTGGTCGGTATCGCGACCAGCGGCACCTTCGGTGTCGTGCTCGGGGTGCCGACGATGCGGCCGTGCTCGTGGCGCAGCGCAAAGCGCTCGATGCCGTCGCCTTCGGCCAGCGCGAGCGCTACGCCCTTGGCCATGTCGGACACGCTGCCGCCGCCGAAGGCGACGATGCCGTCGCAGCCTTCGCGCCGTGCGAGGGCCGATGCCTCGAGCGTGGTCGACAGCGGCGCATGCAGTGGTACGTCGTCCCAGATGACCGGCCGGCCGGCATCGGAGCCACCCTCGAAGCCGGCGATCGCGCGCGCGAACAGCGGGCTGCGCCGGCCGCGGGCGCTGCAGACGACGAACGGGCGGTGCATGCCTTCGGCCAGGGCTTCGGCGGCGACTCGGTCGATCGCACCGGCGCCCTGGACCAGGCGCTGGCGCGGGAAGGCATGGACGAAGGCCAGCGTGGATGCAGGTTGCAGCGGGTCCGTGTGCTTCGGCATGTCGATCAGCGGGCAGGGTGGAGGCACGAGGATAGCGCGGCGCATGCACGCACGGAGGCCACATGCCGCGCGTGAGCGATCCCGGATCGAGCGTCCCCGGCAGCGCTGCCTTCGGCCTCCTCATCTCGTCCTTCGACTTCTCGCCGGTGGCGGAAGACGAGTTCCACGACTGGTACGACACCGAGCACATCCCGGAACGGCTGCGCATCCCCGGGTTCCTCGACATCCGGCGCTGGTCCAGCATCGACGATCCGAAGGTGTCGATGACCACCTATGACCTGTCCGCGCCCGAGGTGCTTCGCAGTGCGGGCTACCTGGCGGTCGGCTACGAGAACAATTCGCCCTGGACGCGGCGCGTCGGCTGGCGCTGTATCAAGCGCCTGCGCGCCGAGGCCGCGCAGGCCTGGCCGGGCTGTGGACTGGCTCCCCAGGACGCGCAGGCGCTGCTGGTGGTTGCGGCGAACCCGCGCGCCGAACGCGAGGCCGAACTGGCCGCCTGGGTCGACACCACCGCCGCCGCGCTTGCGGCCAGGGTTGCGACCGACGTCGCGCCGACGCAAGGTGTCGGGCGCGATGGGATCGCGGGATTGCGCTGCGTGCGCACCTTCATCGCAGCCGCCGGCACGCACCGGCACGTGGTCACCTATCATCTCGACCATGAGCGCCTGCTGCTCGACGGTTCTTTGCAGGCCACGGTGGTGCAGCCCTGGCTCGACCAGCCTGCCGCCACTGACCTTCAGTTCACCCGCTGCCGCCGCTACGTGCGCGGCGGCTGAAAGCCCACGGAGACCACCATGAATGACATGAAGGCACCGGCTGCCGTCAGCCAGGCACCACTGACACCGGCCCAGGTCCGCGCGATGTACCCCGGCGCGCTGTCGCAGACCTACCTCGACGTGGCCGGCCGCTGCTTGATCGGCACCCCGGTGCGCGAGGCGATCGAGCGCCACCTCGACATGCGGATGCTCGGCGGCGACAAGGCTGCGATGTTCGCGCTGGTCGAGCGTACCCGCGCCAGCTTCGCGCGGCTCGTGAACGCCCACCCGGACGAGATCGCCTACACCAAGAACATCTCCGAGGGACTCAACATCGTCGCCACCGCGATCGACTGGAAGCCGGGCGAGAACGTGGTGCTCTGCGCCGACCTGGAGCACGCGAACAACGTGTACGTCTGGCTCAACCTGGCGCGACGGTTCGGCGTCGAGGTGCGCGCGATCCCGATGAGCGGCGGCATGTACCCGGTGGAGGAGATGGCCGCGGCGGTGGACGCGAAGACCCGGCTGGTCACGCTGTGCGCGGTGAGTTTCGCGCCCGGCTTCCGTACCGACCTCGCGCCCCTGTCGGACGCCTGCCGCCGCCACGACGCGCTGTTCATGGTCGACGGCGCGCAGTCGGCCGGCATGATCGACAGCGATGTCGAGCGCTTCGGCATCGATGCGCTCGCGGTATCGACGCAGAAGGGCCTGCTCGCGCTCTACGGCATGGGCTTCCTGTACGTGCGCCGGCGCTGGGCCGAGCGCCTCGCGCCGATGTTTCTCGCGCGCTTCGGCGTCGACCTGGGCGAGAAGGGCGAGGCGGCGCTGGGCGACTTCGACTTCAAGCTGATGCCGGGCGCGCGGCGCTTCGACCTGGGCAACTACAACTTCATCGGCGCTGCCGCGGCCGATGCGTCGATGGACCTGATCCACCGCGTCGGCATCGCGAACATCGAGGCGCACAATACCGCGCTGGCCGTGCAGCTGGCGGAAGGCCTGCAGGCGCTCGGCCTGCCGCTGATCGGCGCGCCGCGCGGCGCGCAGCGCAGCCAGATCGTGATGATCGGTGCGATGGGCGATGGCCACGACGTGGCCGACGACGGCCGCATGCAGTCGCTCTACGAGCACCTGAGCGCCCATGGCGTGAAGCTGTCGGTGCGGCGCGGCGCGCTGCGCTTCTCCATCCATGTCTACAACGACGCATCCGACATCGAGCGAGTGCTGTCGCTCTGCAGGGCGTGGGTCGGCACGGTGGGCAAGGGCGCACGATGAGCTTCGACGTGATCGTGGTGGGCGAGGGCATCGCCGGGCTGGCGACGGCGCGCGACTGCGCGCGCGCCGGGCTGCGCACCGGTACCGTCGAGCAGATGATGTTCGGCGGTCTGGTGACGAGCATCAACGAGCTGATCGACTGGCCGGACGGCGGAGGCGAACCCTGCTCCGGCAGCGACCTGGCCGCGAACTGGATCACCGAGGCAGCCGACGCCGGCGTCGAGAGCCTGGGCGGTTGCGCGACCGGACTCGAGGCATCGGGCAGCGGCCTGCGGCTGCACACCGATGGGGGCACGCATGAAGCGCGCTGCGTGGTGGTCGCTACCGGCGCCTCGCGGCGGCCACTCGGCATCCCGGCCGAGGCGGACTATGTCGACCGCGGCCTGTCGCACTGTGCCGACTGTGACGGGCCCCTGGTCAAGGGCGCCGATGTGGTGGTGGTCGGTGGTGGCGACAGCGCGCTGCAGGAGGCCGCAGTGCTGGCGCACTACGCGCGCACGGTACATGTCGTCCATCGGGGCAGCGCGTTCCGCGCGCGGCCGGCGGTGCGCGCTGCATTCGAGCAGGCCTTCGCGGGGCGCGGCGAGGCGCTGCGCATCCACTGGCAGTCGACGCTGGCCTCGATCGAAGGCACCGACGGCATTGACGCGGTGACCGTCGCCGGGCCCTCGGGAACGTCCCGGCTGCCGGTGCGCGCGGTATACCCGTGCGTCGGCCTGGTGCCCAACAGTGGATGGACCGCGCTGGCCATCGACGCGCATGGCGCGATCGAGACCGATGCGCGGCTCGCCGCGTCGCTGCCGGGCGTCTACGCGGTCGGGGCCGTGCGTGCCGGATACGGCGGGCGGCTGGTCGATGCAGTGGCCGATGCGGCGCTGGCTGCACGGTCCGTGAAGGAGTTGCTGCAATGCTGAAGCTCTGGGGCAGGCTGACATCCAATCGCACGCAGAAGGTGCTCTGGACGCTCGCCGAGATCGGAATCGACTTCGATTTCATCCTGGCCAGCGGCGTGATGGGGCCGGGCGGCCATGTCGCGAAGGGCAATACGCCCTTCGGCGTGGTCGACACGCCTCAGTATCGTGCGCTCAATCCCAACGGACGCATCCCGACGATCGACGACGACGGCTACGTGCTGTGGGAGTCGAACGCGATCTGCCGCTACCTGGTGATGCAGTACGCGCCCGAGGCGATGTACGGCAACGACGTGCGCACCTTTGCGTCGGCGACCCGCTGGCAGGATTTCGAGAACAACGAACTGCTGCCGCCGCAGCACGAACTCGTGATGGAACTGGTGCGGCTGCCTCCGGAGCAGCGCAGCGCGGACAATCTGGCGAAGGCGCGCGCCGCATTCAACAAGCGGCTGGAGATCATCGAGGCCCAGCTCGGGCAGAGCCGCTTCATGGTCGGCGACCGCTTCACCTTCGGCGACATCCCGATCGGCATCCGCGTCCATCGCTGGGTGCTGCTGGAAGCCGAGCGCCCGCGCTTCCCGAACATCGAGCGCTGGTATGCCGGGCTGGTAGAGCGGCCGGCGTTCCAGCGTTTCACCGCCGACCCGGCCAACCATGTCGAGGGCTGACCGGGCGTGAGCGGGCCAGGCGCGCGGCTGTTCCCCGGCTGCGCGCGGCAATGGGTACACTTCGCGCGCCACGTAGCCGCCGGCTGAAGCCGGCGCACCAGCCCTGGAGGAGATCATGGACCGATTCGTTACTGTCTCGCGGCACGCGCCGCGCTTGCCCGCCACACCCACGCGGGCTCTCATGCTGGCGGCACTGACCGTCGCGGCGGGGCTGCCAGCGATCGCGGCCGCGCAGGCACCGGCCTGGCCGGCCAAGCCGGTGCGCGTGATCTTCCCGTATCCGCCCGGCGGTGGCACCGACGCGGTGGGCCGCATCGCGACCAATGCGCTGACCGAGCAACTCGGCCAGACGTTCGTCGTCGATACCCGTCCGGGTGCCAGCGGGCAGATCGGCACCGAGGTGGCCAGCAAGTCGCCTGCCGATGGCTACACGCTCGTGCTCGGCAACGTCGCACCGATGGCGATCCTGCCGGCGTCCAACCCGAAGCTGCCCTACGACCCGCTGCGCGACCTGGCGCCGATCAGCCTGATCGCGACCTCCGACTACATCCTGACCGTGCATCCGTCGCTGCCGGTGAGGAACCTCGGCGACCTGCTCGCGCTCGCGAAGAAGCGCCCGGGCGAACTCAGCTTCGCCTCCAGCGGTGCACTGGGTGGTCCGCACCTCGCCGGTGAGCTGCTGAACCTGCTCGGGGGCGTGAACATGCTTCACGTGCCGTACAAGGGCAACGGTCCGGCCGTGGTCGCCGTGCTCTCGGGCGAGGCGACGATGCTCTACGGCACCGGGCCGGCCGTGGTGCCGTTCGCCCAGCAGGGAAAGATGCGCATCATCGCGACCACCGGCCTCAAGCGCACGATCAAGGACGTGCCGGCGATCGCCGAGCAGATCAACGATTTCCAGGTCACCCAGTGGTACGGACTGCTTGCGCCCGCCGGAACACCGCGCGAGATCATCGACCGGCTGGCGAAAGAGACCGCGCGCGCGGTAGCCGACCCGAAGAACGCCGCCGCGCTGGTCAAGCTCGGGGCCGACCCGATGTCGAACAGCCCGGCAGACTTCCGCCGCTTCATCGAAGGCGAGATCGCCCGCTACACGAAGGTGGTGAAGGCGGCGAAACTTACCGCCCAATGAGCGCAGCGACGGATCTCGATCCTTTCGAGTTCTTCTTCGACAAGCCGTGGAGCGACGGCCTGCCGGTGGTGACGCCGACGCAGGCACGGCTCGACTGGATGCTCGCCGGCACGCGGCGCGATGCAGCCGAGGTGGTCGGGCCAGTGCCGCCGGCGATGAATGTCGCGACCGTGCGCGATGTCGCGCTGCATGCGGTGATGGCCGGCTGCCGTCCCGAGTACCTGCCGGTGGTGCTGGGCGGTCTGTCGCTGATCCTGCAGGAGCCGTTCAACATGAACGGCGTGCAGGGCACGATGCACGGCGTCGCACCGCTGATGATCGTCAACGGCCCGTATGCGGCGAAGATCGGCCTGCACGGCGGCAACGGCTGCCTCGGGCCGGGTTTCCGTGCCAACGCCACCATCGGCCGGGCAATCCGGCTGATCCTGCTCAACCTGGGCGGCGGCATCCCCGGGCTGGCTTCGGCCACCGTGCTGTCGACGCCGCAGCGCTACACCGCCTGCTGGACCGAAAACAGCGAGCGCAGCCCTTGGGAGACGCTGGCGGTCTCGCGCGGCTACCGGCCGGACGAAGACGTGATCACCTGCGCGATGGTCGAGAGTCCGCGCCTGTGCTACGACGACGTGAGCCAGGAGCCGGTACGGCTGCTCACCGGCATCGCCGACACCATGGCCGCGATGAGCAGCTGGAACATGCATGTGCGCTCGGACATGGTCGTGGTGATCGGCCCCGAGCAGGCGACGCTCTGCGAGCGTTCTGGCTGGCCGCGGGCGCGCGTGCACGAGTGGCTGGTGGCCAATGCCGGCATGCAGGTGGCGCAGATGCGCCGGGGGGGCAACTGGCGTGACGAACGGGCTCGGAAGATCGGCGTGGACCCGTCCGACGATGCCGCCTTCGTGCCGGTGATCAAGGACCCGCGCGACCTGCACCTGATGGTCGCCGGCGGCTGGGGGCCGGTCAGCGCGGTTGCGCATGGCTGGGGCGGCGGCAGCCGTGCGGTGCATGGCACCTACCGCACCGACTGATGACGAAGGACATGTGCAGGGAAAGGATGCAGTGATCGACGAATTCGAATTCTTCCTCGAAAAGCCGTGGTCGGACGGCCTGCCGGTGGTGACGCCGACCGAGGCACGCCTGGCACCGTTCCTGGCCGCGGCCGGGCGCGAACCGGACGAGCTGATCGGGCGCGTGCCGCCGGCGATGGAGCCGGTGACGGTGCGCATCGCGGCCATCCACGCGCTGATGGCTGGCTGCCGTCCCGAATACGTACCAGTCGTGCTTGGCGCACTGCCGCTGATCCTGCGCGACGCGTTCAACCTGAACGGCGTGCAGGGCACGATGCACGGCGTGGCACCCCTGATGATCGTCAACGGCCCGCATGCGGCGGCCATTGGCCTGAACGGCAGCAACGGCTGCTTCGGACCGGGCTTTCGCGCCAACGCGACCATCGGGCGTGCGATCCGCCTGATGCTGCTCAACCTCGGCGGCGGCATGGCCGGCATCGCCTCGGCAACCATCTTCGCCACGCCGATGCGCTACACCGCCTGCATCACCGAGAACACCGCACGGAGCCCGTGGGACAGCCTGGCCGTGTCCAAGGGCTATGGTGCCACGCAGGACGTCATCACCTGCGCGATGGTCGAGAGCCCGCGCCTGCACTTCGACGACGTGAGTCAGGAGCCCGAGCGCCTGCTGACCGGCATCGCCGACGGCATGACCGCGCTCGGTTCGTGGAACATGCATGCGCGCTCGGACATGGTGGTAGCGATGGGCCCGCAGCATGCGACGATCTGCGCGCAGGCCGGCATGAGCCGCGAAGACGTGCACCGTTGGCTGGTCGAGCGCGCCGGGCGCACGGTCGGTGACCTGAAGCGCGGCGGCAACTGGCGCCGCGAGCGGGCGCTGCAGTTCCCGATCAAGGTCGACCCCGACGACGATGCCTGCTTCATCCCTACGCTGAAGGATCCGGTCGACCTGCAATTGATCGTCGCCGGTGGCTGGGGACCGTGCACCGCGATCTGCCATGGCTGGAGCGGCGGCAGCCGGGCGGTGCACGGCGCATACGACGTTCACGGCGTCCACGGCCAATGAAACGAACACACCTGGGAGCACACACGACATGAACGAACTGCCCTTCATCGATCCGACCGCCGGTGGCAACCGGCCGCCGGTCGCCCTCGCACCGCGGCCGATGGACCTCGCCGGCAAGGTGGTCGCGATGATCGACAACACCAAGGAGCAGGGCAGCCTGATCCTCGAGACCGTCGCGCAGGTGCTGCGTGAGCGCCACGGCGTGGCGAAGGTGATCATCCGGCGCAAGGAGCATTACTCGAAGCCGGCCACCGACCAGCTGATCGACGAACTCGCGCAGGAGGCCCACCTGGCCGTCGCTGCCGTGGGTGGGTGAGGGTCCTGCACGTTGTGCAGTGTGCACGACACCGTGGAGTTCGAGAAACGAGGCATCCCCGCGACCGTGATCATCACGCAGGCGTTCCGCAATGCCTGCATCTTCCAGTTCCGGTCAAAGGGCATGGCCGGCCATCCGTACATCGAGCTGCCGCATCCGATCAGCAACATGACCGAGGACGAGATGCGCGCAGCTACGCTCCGGGAAGTGGATGCGCTGGTGAAGCAGCTGGTGGCCTGATTCGCTGCCCGCTGGCCGGCGGTTCGCCTGCCGCAGGCCGCTAGCGCGGTCGCGCGAAGCGCAGCGCGAACTTGTCGCTCGACGGTTTCGCTTCTCTGTAGTGGGACGCGCGCGCGTCGGCAGGGTTGCGCCACGCCGCGCCGTCAGCCTCGAACACGAAGCCTGCCGCCTCGATCTCGCGGCGCAGCGCCGCCTCTTCGATGCGGTGCAGGGTCTGCGTTTCGGTGAGGCCGGTGCCGGGCCGCCCGGAGTGGTCCATGATCACCAGCCGGCCGCCGGGTTTGAGTGCATCGAACATCGCCCGGTTCATCTTCATGCGGTCGGTCGGCGTGTTCACGATGTCGTGGTAGGACAGGACCAGCGTGACCAGATCGACGCGCGGCGCGTCGGCCGGGAACGGATCGTCGAACGGGCGCGTCAGAACTTCGATGGCGGACGGCGTGGCCTTCGCGCGCGCGAGGAGGGCAGGCCCCGGTTTAGGTGCCTGCGCCCAGACCTTGCCGGTCGCCCCCACCGCGACCGAGAACACCTGCGTGGTGTAACCACCGCCGGCGGAGATGTCGAGCACGCTCATGCCCGGGCGCACCATCGACAGGCGCAGCAGGTCGGCCGGCAGCCGCCGCGCATCGGCCTTGCGGTCATCGTCCGGCCGCAGCGGGCTGGCCAGCACCGCGTCATGGTCGATGGCCGGCGTGGCTGCGCAGCCGGGCAGCATCGACGTCAGCGCGACGGAGGTGCCGAGCAGGGCGAGGCTGACGGTGAAGCCCCGACGGGTGCGATTCGGTAGCTGGGCCATGCGGGACTCCTTCGGGTCGAAATCGTCCGTCATCGTAGCAATTCCCGTCTGCCTGCGCCGGCATCGGCAGCGGCGCATCGATGCCGTCCCTTGATTTTCATCAAGGAAGCGATGGCAAGCAGGCCTACACTGGCGCTACCGGGCCCTCGCCCGGCCCGCACAGGAGACCCCACATGTACCGCAAGATACTGGTAGCGATCGACGACAGCGACACATCCGCACGCGGCCTCGACGAGGCCATCAAGCTGGCCAGGGGCGAGTCGGCCCAGTTGTGCATCCTGCATGCGATCGAACCGACTGCGCTCGCGATGTACCCGGAAGCCGCAGCCTATGCGGATGACCTGTTCCAATTGTTGCGCGAGTCGGGCAAGCAGGTGCTGCAGAAGGCGGCCGCCAAGGCTGCCCGGCGTGGGGTGAAGGCGCGCACGGCGCTGATCGACAACCGTGGCTTTCCGATCGCGGAGCTGATCGTCGAGTATGCGGGAGCCTGGAAGGCCGAGGTGATCGTGCTCGGCACCCACGGCCGACGCGGGTTCAGCCACCTGCTGATGGGCAGCGACGCCGAGAGCGTCGTGCGCCTCTCACCGATCCCGGTGCTGCTCGTGCGCAGCCCTGAGGGCGGGGGGCCGAAGGCGGCGCCAGCGAAGCGGGCCGGCGGCGCGAAGCGCAGTGCCGGCCGCAAGCGCGCGTAGCGGAACCGGCCACGGCCTGCGCCGCACCGCGCCAGGGTTGCACAGGCTGGCTTCACAGGCATCTGCCATCTACGGTATGCTTTTCCGGCCACAATGTGGTGGCGGGACGCGCGGTATCGCCGGGGACATGCTCCGGCTGCACGCGCGCCCAGACCAGGGGGAGTCAATCGATGAGCAGAAAATGGATGGCTGCGCTCGCGCGCAGCGTACTGCCTGCCGCGCTGGCCGGCGCGTTCGGGATCCTTGCCGGAGCGGCTGGTGCACAGACGCCGACCAAACCGCCGACGCCCCAGGAGATCGAGGCGCGCCGCGCCATGGGCGGGTATTTCCCCGAGCGGATGACCAATCCCAACCTCACGGCCAACCCGCCGCACCTCATCGCGACACCGCTCGACCAGATCCCGCTCGACCGCATCCGCGTGCCCGAGGGCTTCAAGGTGGAAGTCTGGGCGCACGGCATTCCCGGTGGACGCATGATGGCACGTGCCCCGGGGGGCACGGTGTTCGTCGGCACCCGCACGATCGGCCGCGTCTACGCGGTCTACGAGCAGAACGGCCAGCGCGTCAACAAGGTGGTTGCAGAGAAGCTCGTGCAGCCCAACGGCGTGCTGGTGCAGAACGGCTCGCTGTACATCGCTGCGATCAACCGCGTGTTCCGCTACGACAACATCGAGGCCAACCTCGAGAACATCCCGACGCCGGTTGACATGACCGAGGCGTTCAAGTTGCCGCCCGAGGTGCACCACAACTGGAAGTTCCTTGCCTTCGGCCCCGACGGGAAGATCTATTTCCAGGTCGGCGCGCCCTGCAATGCCTGCGAGATCAACCCCGGCGTGCATGGTCAGATCCGTCGCTACAACCTCGATGGCTCGGGCATGGAGATCGTCGCGCGCGGTGTACGCAACACCGTGGGCTTCGACTTCCATCCGAAGACCGGCGAGCTCTGGTTCACCGACAACGGACGTGACTGGGCTGGCGAGAACGGCTTCGAGGACGAACTCAACCGCCTGCCTGCCAACATGATCGGCGCGAACTTCGGCTTCCCGTACTGCCACGCCAACGGACAGCCCGACCCGGATGTCCGCGTGCCCAATCCCTGCGCCAACACCATTCTTCCGGTGACGTTGCTTGGGGCGCACACGGCCGCACTGGGCATGCGCTTCTACACCGGCAAGATGTTCCCGGCCGACTACCAGAACTCGATCATGATCGCGCGTCGCGGTTCGTGGAACCGCACCGAACGCGCAGGCTATGACGTGGTGCGCGTGACGACGACGCCGGATGGCCGCAATGCGCGGGTCACCCCGTTCATGACCGGCTTCCTGGATACCGCGAAGAACGCCTACTACGGCCGGCCGGTCGATGTGCTGCAGTTGCCCGACGGATCGATGCTGGTCGCCGACGAGCAGAATGGCGCGATCTACCGCGTGAGCTACTCGCGGTGACAGGCAACGTCGATCGCGCGCCGCAGCCGTTGCGGCGCGTGTTCGCGTCGGTTGCGCTGGCCGCGACGCTCGCAGCCAGCGTGGCGTCCGCCCAGCAGGTCTGGCGTGCCGGCGATCCTGCCAGGGGGGCAGCGCTCGCCGCTGCCTGCGCCGGCTGTCACGGCGAACACGGTGCGGCGCCGATTCCAGGCACCCCGGCGCTGGCCAGCCAGCAGCCGGAGTTCCTGATGCTGCAACTGGTGCTGATGCGCGAAGGGTTGCGCGACGTGCCGGCGATGACCGGGACACTGAAGGGGCTCAACGACCGCGATCTGGTGGATATCGCCACCTACTACGGAGCAGCCCGGCCGTTCAGCAGCCCGCCTGCGCGCGATCCGGCGTTGTACGCCCGCGGCGAAGCGCTGTCCGGGGCGATGGGTTGCAACAGCTGCCACATGGGCGACTACAGCGGGCAGCGCCAGGTGCCGCGTCTGGTCAACCAGCGTGAAGACTACCTGGCAGCCGCGCTGCGCGCCTACCGGGACGACCGGCGCAGCGGCACGGATACCAGCATGAATGCGGTGATGTACAAGGCCGTCGACTCGGATATTGCCGCGATCGCGCATTACCTCGCGCAGCGTAGCGCGGGGTCTGCCGATTCGCCTTCGACGAAAGCGACGAAAGCGAGCCCGGGCGCGGGCGCTAGGTAGAAGCACCTGCGGGTGATGCGGGGGCGATGCGTGCCGGTGCAGCGCATCGGCGCGAGGCTTGCGGCCGGAAGGCGGCAGTGCGTGGGGCTGGCAGGGGCGTTTGAAAGCATCATCGACGTCGGAGGATTGCCGCACTCCGGTGCGTTTCTCGTGCACTTGGGAGGGGATCGTACTGGCGCCCCGAAGACGAATCGAACGTCCGACCTGCCCCTTAGGAGGGGGCTGCTCTATCCACTGAGCTACCGGGGCGTGCACCGGCGAGCGGTACCCACGTGGCGATTCTACCGCGACCGCGGCACCCGCAGCCGGCATGCGCGACTGGCTGCGGCAGCGGGCAAGGCGCGGGTCAGTCCGCCGTGATCTTCAGCCGCTTGATCGTCTCCCCGTACGTACGCGCGTCCGAGCGCACCAGGTCGGCCATCTGCTTGGGCGTGCCGCCCACCGGGTTGATGCCCTGCGCGGTGAGCTGGCTGCGGATGTCGGGCGAGCGCACGACATCCGTGGCATCGCGCGCGATCTTTTCGAGCAGGCGTGGTGGCGCGCTCGCCGGCGCATACAGCGCGAACCAGCTCACCACGCGGAAGCCCTTGTAGGTTTCGCCGACCGCGGGCGCCGCCGGGAACTGAGGATTGCGCTTGACGCCGCCGGTTGCCACCGGGAACACGCGGCCGCTGGTGGCGAAGCCCATGGCGGCGGCGGGCGAGACGAACATCACGTCGACGTTGCCGGCCGCGACCTCGGCTGCGCCGGGCGGTCCGCCCTTGAACGGCACGTGCACCATCGAGATGCCCAGCAACTGGTTCAGCTGCTCGAAGCCGAGGTGGTGAACGGTGCCTACGCCGGCCGAGGCAAAGGTGCGCTGCCCGGGCTGCTTCAGGGCCAGTGTACGAAGGTCGTCGAGGGTCTTGATGCCGGACTTCGCCGACGCGATCAGCACGTAATCGGTATCGGCGAGATTGACCACCGGTGCCAGCGCCTTCTGCGGATCGAAGCTCAGGTTGCGCTGGATGGCCGGGGCGATGACGATGGCACCCTCCTGGGCCAGCATCAGCGTCTGGCCGTCGGGCTCCGCCTTGGCGACGATCTCGGCCGCGAGCAGCCCGCCGACGCCGCCACGGTTGTCGACGATCACCGTCTCCTTCCATGCGTCCGTGAGGCCGCGCGCGACGATGCGGGCTGCCAGGTCTGCGCCGCTGCCAGCGGTGTTGCCGACGATGAAGCGTACCGGCCGGTTCGGGAAGCGCACATCGGTGGCCGAGGCACCCCAGGGAAGAAGCGCGAAACAGATGCCGATCAGCAGGGTGGCGAGCGAGTTGGGAACACGTCGCGTGTGGGGCTGTCTGTCGTGCATCGAGCGTCATCCGTCGTACAAGGGCCGCAAGGGTAACGCGGGGCAGACAGAACAAGAACGTATATCTGTTTCGATGGATATGCGGCGAACAACTATGGCTGCCGGGAAGGCTGCGTCGGCGCCAGGGCGACTCGGGCGGCCTCAGGGCGAAACCGGAATCCTCGGTGTCTCGATGCTCCCCACGCCCGACACGATCGCCCGTCCGTTGCGGAAGCCGACATGTCCCTGGGCGCCGTAATGCGGTGCCCGCCGGTGCAGGTCGATCAGTGAGGCGGTGTCTTCGACCGAGACCAGCAGGCGGGGGGCGCCGTTCGCGGCGCGGGCAGCCCACAGCGCGGCGTCGGGCATGCGTGCGAGTGCGGCCGGACGTGCCAGGCGCGGGTCGCGGCGCACCAGGCGCTCGATGTCTTCGTGGCGCCCGATCACCAGCAGCGGGCCGGGTGCGTCCAGGTCTGATGGCCGGGCGGCGGGGGGGCGCGCTGCCTCGCGCATCCTGGACGCGAGCTCGCTGGCGGCCGCCTTCCAGCCGTCGTCACCGTCGCTGGCGACGATCACGCGGATGTCGGCCGCCAGCATGGCATCGCGCAGCAGCGGCGGCGATTCGTCGGGTCCGAGCCGGCGCCACGCTGCGAAACCCGGGTCGAGCTGCAGCGCCTCGGGCATGCGTCCGCCCGGCACCGTGTAGATGGCGGTGCGCTCGCCGCGCCGCAGTTCCAGCGTGCCGGGTTCGGTGCGCGTGCCGGTCCAGGCGACCACGGGCAGTGAAAACGAATACGGCATCGGCTCGGCGAACGTGACCTGCAGCGCGCCGCCCGCTGCATGCGCGCGGATCGACTGTGCAACCAGCGACGGTGCGCCGGTGCCGGTGACCATCGGTGTGAACAGTCCGCCCAGCGAGCGCCCGGCGCGGCGTTCGAAGGCCAGCTGCAGGTCCTGCCACGAGGCGGTACGTCCGGCATGGCTGCGCCAGAGGTCGCGCAGCGCCTGGTCGAACGCGGCCTCGCCGATCTCGGCGCGGACCATGTGGAACAGCATCGCCGACTTGCCGTAGCCGACGGCCGAGGCGGCGCCGTGCGTGCGCGCGGTGAAACGGTCCAGCGGCGTATCGCTGCCCGGTGCGACCGCGGCGAAATCGCGCAGCCAGCTCCAGCGCATCAGGCGGGCCGCCTCCGGCGACTGTGCCGCGCGCAGGGCATGGTCGGCCATCAGCGTGGTCAGTCCCTCGCTCCAGTTGCCGCTGCGCCAGTCGGCACGCACGCCATTGCCCCACCAGTTGTGCAGCACTTCATGGGCGAGCGATTGGCCACGCATGAAGGGCAGGCCGAGCACGGCCTCGCCGATGTAGGTGGCACCGGGCAGGCCGAACCCGGTCGGCAGCGGCGAGGACACGATGCTGAAGCCGTCGAACGGATAGGGGCCGATCTCGCGGTCATGGCGCTCGATCGGCGCGGCGGCGGCGGCGAGGTAGTCCTGAGCCAGCGCGTGCACGCTCTCGACGAAGTAGGTGCGAAGCCGCACGCTGCGTCCGCCCGGCAAGGCCAGCATCCGCTCGTCCACCCGATACGGGCCGGCCATCAGCGTGATGCCTTCGGTGGGCAGCTGCGATTCGAACACGGTGCGCGAGCCGGTGGCGTCGGTCGATTCCGAGACGAGCCTCCCGGGCACGACGGCACGCTGGTTCGCCGGCAGGTCGATGCGCACGCGGTAGTGGATCGGGGAGGTTGTCTCGGGGTACCAGCCGGACCCGGCCGGCAGGTAGCTGCCGCGGGGGGAGGCCATCGGCGGCAGTGCGGCGATCACGCCGCGGTGGTCGATCTTTGGGTCGAGGGGGGCGAGTTCTCCCTGCCAGCGGAACTGCCACTGGCGTGTGCCGCTGGCCACTGCTGCGACCGCGAGGACCTGGCGTGTCTGCCTGCCGGCCCCCGAGGTGCCCGCAGGCAGTGGCTGTGGCCGGCCCTCGACCGACACGGCTTCCAGGGTGAAGCGTCGGTCGAGCGACAGCTCGAGTGCGACGCCCGCCGGGATTGTCCAGGTGGCTTCTCCGTGCAGCAGCCGGCTCTCGGGATCGAACCGGATCGACATCGTTACCTGCGGCAAGGCCGCTGTATGCGCAGGCCGCGCCAGCGGTACCGCCGCAGCCGCTGCAGCCCACACTGTCGGCATCGTGCCCGCCATCACCAGCGCAGCCAGCACGACGACGCCGATCGACCGCGCGGCTGCGGCGGACGTACCCTGCTGTACGCCGTGCCGCTGTCTGCTCATGGCGCCCGTGGCGGGAAGCGCACCATCACCTCGATCTCGCGGCCGTCGCGCTGGACCACGACCGGCAGGATCGTGCCGGGCGGCTGGTCGCGGACCGCAGCGGTGACGTCATCCGCGGCGCGCACAGTGGCACCGGCGACGCGCTCGATGCGATCGCCGGCGCGCAGGCCGCTGCGCGCCGCAAGGCTGTCTGGCGCGACCTTCTCTATCCGGGGTGATCCTTCGCCGCCCGAGAGTGCGATGCCCAGGCGCTGACCGGGCACAGGCGCAGCGCCGGGGGGCACGATGAACACCGCGTTGGCCAACGCCTGCGGCGGCCTTGCGCATTCCGGGCCTGGCGCTGCGTCGAACGGCAGCATCGTGTAAGGATCCGCGATGCCCAGGGCTCGCAACTGGTGCGGGACGCCGTGGCCGAACTGCAGGTGGCCGCTGCCCATCACGCCAACCACGAGCGGTGCCGGGGATGCACGAGCCCGGTGGGCAAGGGCTTCCGCCATCGCGCGGTCCCAGGTGAGCTGGGCTTCTAGGAAGCGGGTGAACCGGATGTCGCTGTCGGCTGGCGCGGCGGCACCCGGCGCGCGCGGCGGCAGGTGCATCTCGAAGGTCTTGCGCAGCTGCGCGGCGTAGGCCTCTGGCGCGGGCGTGGCGCGGGTGACCCCCTCGCGCTGTGCCTCGGGTACGCTGTCCCAGCCGCTCGCCCCGACCTGGCGCACCAGCGTGCGTTCCACGTTCAGCGCAATCATGGGTATGCGGTTAAGGCGGGCGAAGTGGAACAGCGGCAGGTAGAGCCGCGGGTCGAAGCCCCACACCCGGTTCCAGTCCGACAGGCGCAGGAACTCCGCTTCGGACAGTTCGCCGGCTACCCAGCGGTCGAGGGCCGGCTGCACCCGCCGCGGGAACATCTCGAAGCCGATCGCCATGTCGGGGCGGCGCGCATGCAGGGCGGCCAGTACCTGCAACTGCCAGCGGTGGTGGTCGGCGTTGTCGTGGTGTTCGCCGAGGAGCACGACCTGCCGCCGTGCCGCTTCGGCAATCAGTTCGGGTCCTGGCCTCGGTTGCAGGGCCGCATCCCGGCTGCTGCCCGGGGAAGTCGTGGTGGCCAGCCAGCTGCCCGGCTGGGGGCAGCGATCGGTCTCGGCGGGCTGCAGCGGTTGTGCACCGGAAATACCGGTGGCGATCGACAGCGCCAGCGCCATGGCGGCCGACACCGGCAGCAGGAACGCGAGCAGGACAGGGCGCGACAGCATCCGGATAGCGTAGCGCACCCGTCCCGCTGCAGTCCGCCCATCGGCCGTGTTCATTCGTGCGGCGAGGACCGCCGCCAGCCGGGCCTTACCCGGCGCTGGAGAACGATTCCGCCGTTGCGCGCAGCGCGACCACCTGGTTGGACAACCGCTCGCCGATCGTCTCGATCACGTCGGCGTCGATCGACAGCAGCGATGCCGTCCGCTCGGATACGCAGTCGAGCATGACGGCTTCGAGCGGGAATGGCGCGGCAGTGTCGGCGTAGACCGCACTCATCACGACCTCGGACCGCGCGAGTTCATCGGCGACGGCGAGGATCGCCGACAGGGAGTCCGGCTCGATCACATCGACCTCGCGCTCGGCCACCGCGCCAGTGATCTCGTCGGGCAGGCTCCACTTGCGCAGCAGTGCCGTGGACACGGCGCGCCGGGCCTTGCCGAGCATTACCTGTTCGACCTGCCCGAGCTTCATTTCGCGTGCGACCGCCGTCTCGAGCAGCAGGTCGAGCGTACCGGGGCGCAGGCATTCGATCACCAGCGTGCCGATGTCGTAGATCATCCCGGCCAGGTAGGCGTTGGCGCGCTCGGCCGGTGCGACCTTGGTCGCGAGCATGCTCGCACCATAGGCCACGGCCATCGCGTGCATCCACAGGAAATCGCGCCACTGCGGCGACAGCCCCTTGTTCAGGGCCTGCCCGCACAGCATGCCGAATGCCGTCTGCGCAGCCCGCTCCAGCCCGATCCGGTTCACGGCCTGGTCGAGGGCGTTGAACTTCTTTCCAGGGATGCCGAACGCGACGGAATTCGCGAGGCCGATCAGGCGGGCGACGCAGATCGGCTCCTGTTCGATGATCGCGCAGAAGACCTTGGTGGATTCCAGTTCGGACGGTTTGAGCGCGGCGAGCTTGCTCGCCACCGGTGAGATCCGGGGCAGGGCAGTCAGGTCGAGGGAGTCCAGGCGCTCGGACAACTTGCTCATCGTGCCGCCGGCTGCAGCCGGCGGCGGTGGTGGAGGCGGTGGCGCCGCCTGCGGCTTAACGGTGAAATCGAGCGAATCTTCCATGGGACTGCAGTGGTCCTTCGGTGGGTTCAGCGAATCTGGGCAATCAAGGAGGCCATGGCCCGCAGCGCCTGTACCTGGCTGGCCACGCGTGCCTCGATCTTGATGGCTTCGGCCGGCGCGAGCGAGCAGACAACGTAGAAGGCATCCGGCAGTGCCGCCTGCGTGCAGATGTGCAGCGGCAGCGGTGGCGCCTCGTCGAGGTATATCCCTTCGACCAGATTGCGCGAGCGCGCCATCTGGTCTGCGCACCAGAGTATGGCCGGCATCGAGTCCTGGGCCATCACGGACAGCGTGCGGCAGCTGACCGCGTCGATGATCCGTGCCGGCATCGACCAGTTCGACAGCAGCGTGCGGGAAAGATGGTCGCGCGCCGCCCCGACGCGCTCGTCCTCGACGTCGCGCATCGGGCGTTCCTCGGCCTCGGCCGTCGCGGCGATCGCGTCCAGCGTTCCCGGTCGCACCGTTTCCAGCGCCATCAACCCGATGTCGTAGATCAGGCCGCCCAGGTAGGCGTCGTTCGCGTCGCAGATCTCGATTTCGCGCGCCAGCTTGTTCGCGGTGGCGGCGGTGCACAGCGCATGCACCCAAAGCACGCTGCGCCAGCGTGGCGCCAGAGCGGTCCCCATCGCCTGGTTGCACAGCAGCGCGAAGCAGATCTGCGCCGACTGGTGCAGGCCGATCCGCGTCAGGGCCTGCTCCAGCGTGTTGAAGCTCCGCCCGGGCACGCCGAAGGCCACCGAGTTGGCGAGGCCGATGAGCCGTGCGACCAGCGCTGGCTCATGCTCGATCAGCCGGCAGAACTCGCGTGCCGAACCGATGTCGTTCACGTCCATCCCGGACAGTCGGGCAGCGAGCGGCGACAGACGCGGCAATCGCGCCGGATCGAACGACTCGGCCTGGTGCTGAAGGGTTTCCAGCAGCTGACCTTCGATCGTGGTGTCGCCCAGGCGGTCCTGCGGTACTGCGGTGGGGGCGGATATGACGGCGGCGGCCATTGGCGGGGCGGCTCCAGGAACCGAACGGTGACTCCCGTATAACGGCCGTGCGCTGCGGACCTTTAGGCCGGCGCGTGCCCCCTTACAGCTGCGATCGGCCGACGACGGCCGGCCGCCGGCCGATGCCGACGATCAGCTCGCCGCGCCCTCGGTCGCCACCGATGGCGCACTCTTTCTCGACTCGGGCTCGACGTAGTGCGCCTCTTCCGGCCTGCGCCGGTCGCCGCGCAGGTACCGGGTGGCGCGGTCCAGGCTGACGAAGAAGGTCGGTGTCACGTACAGCGTCAGCAACTGCGAGAAGAGCAGGCCGCCGACCACCGCCAGGCCGATCGGCGCACGCGACTCGGCACCTTCGCCGCTCGCCATGGCGATCGGCAGCGTGGCGAACACCGCCGCGAAGCTGGTCATCATGATCGGCCGGAAGCGCACCACGCAGGCCTCGACGATCGCATCCACCGGCGTGAGGCCGCGCTCGCGCTGCAGCTGCAGCGCGAAATCGACCATCATGATGCCGTTCTTCTTGACCAGGCCCACCAGCAGGATGATGCCGACGAAGCTGAACACGTTGAGCTCGTAGCCGAACAGTATCAGCGTGAGCAGCGCGCCGAAGCCCGCGAGCGGCAGCGCGGTCAGGATGGTGATCGGATGGCCGAAATGCTCGTAGAGAATGGCGAGCACGCCGTAGATCACCAGGATGGTGATCAGCAGCAGGATCGGCAGGGCCTTGGTCGAATCCTGGAAGAACTTGGCGCTGCCGGCGAGGTTGACCGAGACGTCGGCCGGTACCGTCTCGTAGGCCACGCGCAGCGCATCGTCGACCGCCTGGCCCACCGACACGCCGGCGTTTGCGTTGAACGACAGGGTGACCGAGGCGAGCTGGCCGAAGTGCTGCACCGTCATCGGCCCGACGCCGCGCTTGATCGTCGCCACGCTCGACAGCGGCACGGTGACGCCACCCGGGCTCTGCACGTAGATCATCGACAGTGCATTGATGTTCTGCTGGAACGCCTTGTCTACCTGCAGCATCACGTCGTACTGGTCGGTGTCGCCATAAAGCGTGCTGATCTGGCGCCCGCCGAAGGCGTTGTACATCGCCGCCTCGATCTGCTGCGGAGTGATGCCGAGCGCGGCCGCCCGGTCACGCTGGATCTGCACCTGCAGCTGGGGGTTGCGCAGCTCCATCGAGGTATTCACGTCGCGCAGGGAGTTCAGCTCGCGCAGTTTCGCCTCGAGCGCCTCGGCCGGGCCATACAACGCCTGCAGGTCGGAGCCGGCGAGCACCAGCTGGTAGTCGGCATTGGTAACCCCGCCGCCCAGGTTGATCGCCGGCGGATTGGAGAAGAAGAGCCGCAGGCCCTGGCTCGCCGGGCCACGGAAGGCTTCACGCAGCTGCTCGATCACGCCGTCGACCCGCAGTTCGCGCTCGTTCATCGGGATCAGCCGCACCGTCATCGAACCGACGTTCGGCTGCTGCACGCCGCCGAAGCCCTGTCCCGCGCTCGAGCGGATACCGGCCACGTTCGGGTTCTTCAGCACGGTCTCGGTGACCAGCGCCTGCCGGCGCGCCATCTCTTCGAAGGTCAGGCCTTCAGGGCCGCGCGTGGTGACGTTGATCACGCCGGTATCCTGGCGCGGGATGAAGCCCTTCGGGATGGCCACCAGCAGCATGTAGGTGCCGTACATCACCAGCGCGGACACCAGCAGCATCAGGCCTCGGTGGCGCATCGCCCAGCGCAGCGAACGCTCGTAGCCGCGCTTGCTCAGTTCGAAGGCGGCCTCGAACCATTCGAAGATGAACAGGTGGCTGTGCGAGGTGGTCAGGTAGCGGCTGCACAGCATCGGCGTCAGCGACAGCGAGATGATGCCCGACAGCGCGACTGCGATGCCGACGGTCACCGCGAACTCGGTGAAAAGCCGGCCGAGCAGGCCGCCCATGAACAGGATCGGAAGGAACACTGCGCACAGCGACACCGTCATCGACAGGACGGTGAAGCCGATCTCCTTGGCGCCGTCGAAGGCCGCCTGCATGCGCGTCTTGCCCATCTCCATGTGCCGGGCGATGTTCTCGAGCACCACGATCGCATCATCGACCACGAAGCCGACCGCCAGGATGATCGCGATCAGCGACAGGTTGTTGATCGAGAACCCGAGCAGGTACATGATGCCGAAGGTACCCATCATCGCGGTCGGCAGCACCGTCGCGGTGATCACCGTCGCGCGCAGGTTGCGCAGGAAGAACAGGATCACCAGCACCACGAAGGTGGTGGCGATGAACAGCTTCTTGTAGACCTCGTTGATCGACGCCTTGATGAACACCGAGCGGTCGAAGATCACGTCCATCTTCGCGCCGGCGGGCAGGGCCGTGGTCAATTCGGGCAGGATCTCGTTGATCCGGCGCACCACCTCGACCGTGTTCGACCCCGGCTGGCGCTGGATCGCGAGCACGATCGCGCGGTCCTTGTTGAACCACGTCCATGAACGTTCGTTCTGGACGCTCTCGACCACCCGGCCGATGTCGCCGAAGCGCACTGGCGCGCCGTCGCGGTAGGCGACGACCACGTTGCGGAACTCGCGTGCGGTGTCGATGGAGCCATCCACCTTGACCGAATAGTTGCGGGCGCCGCCGTCGATCGAGCCGGAGGGCAGGTTGCTGTTGCCCTGCTGCACCGCCGAGATTACCTGCTCCATGCCCAGGTTGCGCTTGGCGAGCTTGGACGGATCGACGTACAGGCGCAGCGCGTACTTCTGTGCGCCGAAGATCTGCACCTGGGCGACGCCCTCGATCATCGAAAGGCGCTGCGCGATGCGGGTGTCCGCGAACTCGTTCAGCTTGGACAGGGTCAGGTTCTCGCCGGTGAAGCCGAGGAACAGGATCGGTGAATCTGCCGGATTCAGCTTTCGCATCACCGGCGGTTCCATGCCGTCGGGCAGCCGCCGCTGCACCGCGGCGATCGCCGACTGCACATCCTGGGCGGCGGCATCGATGTCGCGGTCGATGCTGAACTGCAGGGTGATCCGGGTATTTCCGTCGCGCGACACGGAGTTCATCGAGTCGACGCCGGCGATGGTGCTGAACTGCCGCTCCAGCACGGTGGCCACGGTGGTCGCCATGATCTCGGGGTTGGCGCCGGGCAGGTCGGCGGTGACCAGGATGTTCGGGAAGTCGACGTTCGGCAGTTCGTTCACCGGCAACTTCTGGAAACCGATGAAGCCGAAGAAAACCAGCGCGACCATCAGGGTGGCGGTCGCCACCGGACGCTGGATGAACAGGCTGGAAATTGAACTGTTGCTCATGGCCGACCTCTGTGTGTTCGCCTGCGCCGGGTGCGTCGCGGCGCGATCGCCGCCGCGTCCTGGGCGGGATCCTACTTCTGCGGCTCGCCCTTGCGGGGCGCGGTGGCGCTGTCGGCTGCCTTGCCGGCGCCGCCGACCGGTGCCGGTGCGTCGCCCGCTGCGGCGCCTTTCGCCGCTTCACCACTGGCTTCGCCACCCTTGGCTTCGCCACCTTTGGCCTCGCCACCCTTCTTGCCGGCGCCCTTGCCGTCGCCCTTGGAAGGCAGGCGCACCGGCGCGCCTGGCGACAGCCCGGGCGGCACCTCGGTGATCACCAGTTCGCCACCCTTGAGCCCGGAGGCGATCACCACCCGGTCGCCGAGCTGGCGGTCTATCTTGATCGGCTGTACCCGAGCCCGCCCGGCCGCGTCGTTCTCGCCCGGCTGGAACACGTACACGAACGGCCCCTTCTGGCCGGGCTGAACCGCTGCCTCGGGGATCACCACCGCTTCGGGTTCGGTGGTCAGCACCATGCGTACGGCGACGAACTGGCCGGGCCAGAGCGTCTCCTTGTCGTTCGAGAGCCGGGCCTTCATGATGATGGTGCCGGTCTGGGCGTTCACCGTGTTGTCGACGAACACCAGCTTGCCCTCGGCGAGGACGTCCTGGCCCTGTTCGCGCAGTACCTGCACGTTCAGTTCGCCGCTGGACTGGAAGCGGCGCACCGTGGGCAGGAACTCCTGGGCGACGTTGAAGCTGACCAGCACCGGGTTGGTGCGGTTGATGGTCACCAGTGGCACGCTGGTCGACCCGGTCGACGCCGAGACCAGGTTGCCGGCCCGGACCGACAGGGCACCCAGCCGGCCGTCGATGGTCGCGCGGATGAACGTGTAGTCGAGCTGCACCTGCACCTGCTCGAGCTGCGCCTTGTTCGCGGCGACCTGGGCCTCGAGGGCCGCGACGTTGGCCACCACCGTCTCGTACTCGGCACGGGTGATGAAATCGCGCTCGAGAAGCGGCTTGAGGCGACGCTCGTTCGCGCGGGCGAGCTCCAGGTTCGCCTGGTCGCGCGCGACGGCTGCCTTGGCCTGGTTGACGGAGGCATCGAACGAGCGGGAGTCGATGCGGAACAGCACCTGTCCGGCACGTACCCGGTCGCCCTCCTTGACCATCACCTGGGTGAGCAGCCCCGACACCTGCGGCCGCACCGCGACCACGTGTTCGGATTCGATCGTGCCGACCACGTCGAGCACCACCGGCATCGGCGTGACCTCGACCCGGGTGGTTCGTACCACTGCGGCAGGACGGCTGCCCTTGCCGGCCTTGCCGTCCTTGCCGTCTTTTGACGCGACCTTCTTGCCGTCCTTGCCGGCAGAGGCCGTATCGCCGAAGGGGGTCCAGCGTCCGGTCTGCCAGGCCCCGAGGCCGAGCGCCACGCCGATGATCAGCAGACCCACGAGAAAGATGACGAATCGCTTCATGTCTATTTCTGCACCGGAAGTGACGGGGAGTAGGGCGCGCCCGGTGCCGAAGTGACCGGCGCATTGCCCTGCGGCACGGTAGCGGCACCGGGCACGAGGGGCAGTGAGCCGAGGGCGAAGTTGAGCTGGGAGAAGGCGGTGTACCAGTTGACCTGGGCGGTGATCTGCTGCACCCGGGCATTGACGTCGTCGGCCTGCGCGGTGATCACTTCCAGCAGGCTGCCGACGCCACCCTTGTAGCGGGCCTCGGCGACCTCCAGCGACTGCGCCGCGGTGCGTACCAGCGACTGCGCGGTGGTCAGGGCGGTGTTGGCCGTCTGCACGTTGAAGTAGCCCTGCCAGACGTCCAGTTCGACCTGGTTGGAGAGCTGGTCGCGAACCGCGATCTGGCGTTCGGTGTTGGCCTCCGCCAGCCGGCGCGTGTAGGTGTCGCGGTAGCCGGTGAACAGCGGGATGTTGACCGCGACCCCGACCGTCCAGTTCGTGCCGTCGGGACGGCTGACGAAGTAGTTATCGGCGAAGGTGGCCGTGGTGGTGATGCTCGGCAGCCCGGCGGCGGCGGCCGCGCGCGCGGTAGCCGACAGGGACCGGGCCGTGGCTTCGGCCGCGACCAGGTCGGGTCGCCCGGTCTTCGCCCGCTCTACGAGTTCGGTAACCGACTCTGCGAGCTTCGTGGCCTCTAGCTTCGCAGGCACCGGCGCCAGCGTGTAGCGGGTGGTGACCGGAAGCCCGGCGCTGAAGGCAAGCCGTCCGCGCGCCTGCGCGACCAGACCTTCGGCCTGCTGGAGCGCGAGGCGGGCCTGCGCGACAGCGGTCTCGGCGCGGAACACGTCGCCGATGGTCGCCAGGCCACTCTGGCGGCGGCGCTCGGTGGCCTCGAACGTGGTCTGCGCGTTGCGCAGCGAGATCTGGCCTGAACGTACCAGCTGTTCGGAACCGAGCAGGGCGTAGTAGGCCTGCTCGACGGCGAAGATCACTGCCTGCAGCGTCCTGTTCTGAGACAGGTTGGCGGCGAGCAGGTTGAAGCGGGCCGCTTCTACCTGGCTCGCCCGGCTACCGAAATCGAACAGCGCATATGACAGCGTTACGCTCGGCGTATAGCGCTCGATGATCGGCTGGCGCACGCCGGTCTGGCTGATCTGCCGTGCGCGCAGGTAGCTGAGCGCACCGGAGGCCTGCACGGAATAGTCGGCGAGTTCGATGCCGACCTGCGAGGCCGCTGCGCGCGCCGCCGCCCAGGCCGAGCGGGTCTGGGGATTGTTGCGCAGGGCGAGGTCGCTCAGTTCGGCCAGCGTCAGCGGACGCTCTGCGTTCGGGATCTCGATGGCCGGTTTCGCACTGGCTGGCAGCCGGTCGCCGACCCAGGGCGTGTTCGGATGCTGGGTGATCAGACTCTCGAGGTTGCGCGGGTCGCGCCACCAGCCCTCTGCGGCAAGGGCGCTGCCGGACAGGGCTGTCGCCGATGACAACCCGAGGCAGACGGTGACAAACATCGAGGTGCCGGATGCCGAGTGCACTGTGGGGCCCTGGCGCCGGAGCGCCCGCTGCTGCATGTTCTTGGAGTGCATCGACTGCCGACTCGCCTGTGCTGTGTGTTGTCGCCGATCCTCGATGAAGCAACAAACGGGCTGGCTCGAGGCTTCCCGGTCGGCCTCAGGATCAAGGCCGCTTCACCCAAAACTATAGCCGAATGATCCGCCGCGTGCCGGACAAATTCCTGGCGGCCGCCCGATCCGCACTGGGGCCGGCGCGCGGCAAGACATGTCGCATGGGGAATCGTCCGTCCCGTTGTTGATGGCGTCGGCCCCCGTGTGTATGCTGGTTCCCACGGCAGGACTGCACCCGAGGCATCCCGACCAGTGAACGTTCCACGACCGCCTGCTCCAAGACTGCACGCACGACCCCTGCGAGCCAGTGTCCTGGGGGCGGCAGCGTCGGCAGCGGCCGGCACCGATGCGCTGGCATGGCCCCTTTCCGGCCATGGCGGTGTTGCATGGGTAACCCCGGCGGCCCGCCTGCCGTGGATGGAATGCGCCAGGACAGGGCATCGGGGTCGTGCGGGTCGGACCGGAGCGCCCGCTGCACGGGCGCGATCGGTGGACAGCGTCGATCGACCGATCGGTGGGCCCACTGCAACGTATCGTCGTGGTCAGGAAGTCGGCAGGCCTGTTACTCGTGAATCCCGATTCGACGGAGGTGCAGCATGACGGACTTGTTCAGCCAGTATCGTGAGCGTTACGAGGCAGCGCAGGCAGACGAAATGTCCCTGCCCGAATACCTCGATCTCTGTCGCGCAGATCCCCTGACGTATGCCAGTCCGGCCGAGCGAATGCTCGCGGCGATCGGGGAGCCCGATGTCGTCGACACGCGCAACGACCTGCGCCTGTCGCGCCTGTTCTCGAACCGGGTCATCCGGCGCTACCCGGCGTTCGATGAGTTCTACGGCATGGAGGAGGTGATCGAGCAGATCGTTGCCTTCTTCCGCCATGCGGCGCAGGGTCTGGAAGAGCGAAAGCAGGTTCTCTACCTGCTGGGTCCGGTGGGTGGTGGCAAGTCCTCGATCGCCGAGCGCCTGAAACTGCTCATGGAAGCCCGGCCGATCTACGCGCTGCAGGACTCGCCGGTGAACGAGTCGCCGCTGGGCCTGTTCAACGTCGATCGCGACGGACCGATCCTCGAGAAGGAATACGGGATCTCCGCGCGCTACCTGTCCGGCATCATGAGTCCATGGGCAGTGAAGCGGTTGCAGGAGTTCGAGGGCGACATCACGCGCTTCAGGGTGGTGCGCCTGCAGCCTTCCGTGCTCAGGCAGATCGCGATCTCCAAGACCGAGCCGGGCGACGAGAACAACCAGGACATCTCGACCCTGGTAGGCAAGGTCGACATCCGCATGCTCGACCGCTTCTCGCAGAACGACCCCGATGCCTACAGCTACTCCGGTGGGCTCTGCCTCGCCAACCAGGGTTTGCTCGAGTTCGTCGAGATGTTCAAGGCCCCGATCAAGATGCTCCACCCGTTGCTGACCGCGACCCAGGAAGGCAATTACAAGGGTACGGAGGGGTTCTCGGCCATCCCGTTCAATGGCGTGATCCTCGCGCATTCGAACGAGGCCGAATGGCAGACTTTCCGCAACAACCGGCACAACGAGGCTTTCCTCGACCGGGTGTACATCGTCAAGGTGCCTTACTGCCTGCGTGTGTCGGAGGAGGTGAAGATCTACCAGAAGCTGCTCACCCACAGTTCGCTGTCGGCCGCGCCCTGTGCGCCGGGCACGCTCGACATGATGGCGCAGTTCGCGGTGCTGTCTCGGCTCAAGGAGCCGGAGAACTCGAGCATCTTCTCCAAGATGCGCGTGTACGACGGCGAAAGCCTGAAGGACATCGACCCCAAGGCGAAGTCCTACCAGGAGTACCGCGACTACGCCGGCCTGGACGAGGGCATGAACGGGGTGTCGACGCGTTTCTCCTACAAGATCCTGTCCTCGGTGTTCAACTACGACCAGGTCGAGGTCGCCGCCAACCCGGTGCACCTCATGTATGTGCTCGAGCAGAAGCTGTCGCGAGAGGATCTGCCCGAGGACACCAAGCGCCGCTACCTCGACTTCATCAAGGGCTACCTGTCGCCGCGCTACGCCGAGTTCATCGGCAAGGAGATCCAGACCGCCTACCTCGAGTCGTACTCCGAGTACGGGCAGAACATCTTCGATCGGTACGTCACCTATGCCGATTGCTGGATCCAGGACGAGGAGTTCCGTGACCCGGAGACCGGCGAGATCTTCGACCGCGCATCCCTCAACGGCGAGCTCGAGAAGATCGAGAAGCCGGCCGGTATCGCCAACCCGAAAGACTTCCGGAACGAGATCGTGAATTTCGTGCTGCGCGCACGTGCCGGAAACGCCGGCCGCAATCCGGCCTGGAACAGTTTCGAGAAGATGCGCGAGGTGATCGAGAAGAAGATGTTCTCGAATACCGAAGACCTGCTGCCGGTGATTTCGTTCAATGCGAAGGCATCGGCCGACGAGAAGCAGAAGCACCAGAGCTTCCTCGAGCGCATGGTCGCCAAGGGCTACACCGAGAAGCAGGTGCGGCTGCTCTGCGAGTGGTACCTCCGGGTTCGCAAGTCACAGTAGGCGGGTCCAATGGCCGGCAGTGCCCATCTGATCGATCGTCGCCTGAATGGCGGCAACAAGAGCGCCACGAATCGCCAGCGGTTCATCCGCCGCTACAAGGAGCAGTTGAAGCGCGCCGTCGGTGACATGGTCGACAAGCGGTCGATCACCGACATCGACGGTGGCGGCGAAGTGAACCTGCCCGGCCGGGACATCTCCGAGCCGAGCTTCCGGCACGGTCCTGGCGGCAACCGAGAGACGGTGCACCCGGGCAATCGCGAATTCTCGCCAGGGGACACGATCCGGCGGCCGCAGGGCGGCGGCGGCGGGGCCGGCGGCGAGGCAGGCGAGGGCGAGTCGACCGACGCTTTCGTCTTCACGCTGTCGCGCGAAGAGTTCCTGAACATCTTCTTCGATGACCTGGAACTGCCGCACCTGGTGCGCAACTACCTCGGGGCCGTGCAGCAGAAGAAGATGGTGCGCGCCGGCTATGTCGTCGAGGGTTCGCCGACCAATCTTTCCGTCCCGCGCACGATGAAGAGTTCCCTCGGGCGGCGGGTCGCGCTGTCTGCGCCCATCCGGCGCGAACTCGAGGCAGCCACGGCAGCGCTTGGCCAGGCCCGCGCGCGGCCGGCCGACGCGGCCGAGATCGAGCGCCTGGAAGCGCAGGTCGCGGAGATCGAGGCACGGCTCAAGCGAGTGCCGTTCCTGGACGACCTGGACCTGCGCTATCGGCACAGGGTATTCATGCCGCAACCGGTGGCGCGAGCGGTGATGTTCTGCCTGATGGACGTCTCGGCATCCATGGACGAGCGCAAGAAGGATGTCGCGAAACGGTTCTTCACGCTGCTCTACCTGTTCCTGTCGCGCAAGTACGAGAAGGTCGAGATCGTGTTCGTCCGGCATACCGACAATGCCGAGGAAGTCGACGAGAACGCGTTCTTCCACGATCCGAAGTCCGGCGGTACCGTGGTGCTGTCGGCCCTGGAGCTGATGCACGACATCCAGGTCGAACGTTTCCCGGCCGGGCAGTGGAACGTCTACGCGGCGCAGGCATCCGACGGTGATGCATTCGGCAGCGATGCCGCCAAGAGCGCGCGCTTCCTGGGCGAGAAGATCGTCCCGGTGTGCCGCCACTTCGCCTACGTCGAGATACCCGACGGCCAGGACGCCCGCCAGAGCAGCCTCTGGGTCGAGTACGACATGCTGACCGCAACCGCGCCCAACTTCGCGATGCGCAGGGTCTGCGGGCGCGACGAGATCTATCCGGTTTTCCACGAGCTGTTCAAGAAAGAGACGGCCTGAGATGAACGGCGGGGTACAGGTGCGCGAGAGGCGGCTGTCGCAGGGACCCGACTGGACGTTCGAACTGATCGACGAGTACGAACGCGAGATCCGCAGGACCGCGGCCGAATTCGGGCTCGATACCTACCCGAACCAGATCGAGGTGATCACCTCCGAGCAGATGCTCGACGCCTATGCGAGCGTCGGCCTGCCGATCGGCTATCCGCACTGGTCGTTCGGCAAGGAGTTCATCCGGAACGAGCAGGCCTATCGCACCGGCGCTCAGGGGCTCGCCTACGAGATCGTGATCAACTCGAATCCGTGCATCGCCTACCTCATGGAAGAGAATTCCATGATGATGCAGGCGCTGGTGGTCGCGCATGCGAGCTATGGACACAACTCTTTCTTCAAGGGCAACTACCTGTTCCGGCAGTGGACTGCGGCCGATGCGATCCTCGACTACCTCGTGTTCGCCCGCCGCTACGTGATGGAGTGCGAGGAGCGATACGGTATCGGCGCGGTCGAGGAAATCCTCGACTCCTGCCATGCCCTGATGAGCTACGGCGTCGATCGCTACCGGCGGCCGCAACCGCTGTCGGCGCGCGAAGAAGAGGCGCGCATGTCCGAGCGCAACGACTACATCCAGCGCCAGTTCAACGACCTCTGGCGGACGGTGCCTGCGCCAGGCTCCGGAAAGTCCGGGGATGCCAGGCGCAGCGTGTTCCCGGCAGAGCCGGAGGAGAACATCCTCTACTTCATCGAGAAGCACTCGCCGAAGCTCGCGCCGTGGCAGCGCGAGATCGTGCGCATCGTGCGCAAGGTCTCGCAGTATTTCTATCCGCAGGGCCTCACCAGGGTGATGAACGAGGGCTGGGCTACCTTCTGGCACTACACGCTGCTCAACCGCATGTACGACAAGGGGCAACTCGAGGACGGGTTCATGATCGAGTTCCTCCAGGTGCACACGAACGTGGTCACCCAGCGCGGCTTCGACGAGCGCGGCTACGGCGGGATCAATCCGTATGCACTGGGCTTCGCGATGATGCGCGACATACGCCGCATCTGCGAGACGCCGACCGACGAGGACCGGCACTGGTTTCCCGAGATCGCCGGTGGCGACTGGCTCAAGGTGCTCGACTTCGCCATGCGCAACTTCAAGGACGAGTCGTTCATCGCGCAATACCTGTCGCCGAAGCTGATCCGCGATTTCCGCCTGTTCACCGTCGCCGACCATGAATCGAAGTCGTACCTGGAGATCGACAGCATCCACAACGAGGAAGGCTACCGGCGGGTGCGCCGGCTGCTCTCGCAGCACTACAACCGCGACGTGTCGATGCCAGACGTGCAGGTCGTGCGCTATGAGCGGGATACCGATCGGTCGCTGGTGCTGCGGCACCGGATCCACCGGAATCGGCCACTGGTTTCGACCGATGCCACGGCGGTGCTGAAGCACCTGGTACGGCTTTGGGGCTTTACCGTGCGCCTCGAAGCGATCGATGCCGACGGCCGGCTCGACCATTACCGCGAGTGCACGGCATGAATCGGCGGTCCCGATGATCCCGCCGTCGACGGCTGTGCGCGATGCGGAAGCGGCGCAACGGCTGCGCCGCCTGGTCGAGCGAAACGCCGGGGCCGGCAGCCTGGCCGAGGGCGCGCTGCTGATCGCGAGGGAGCACTACCCGGACCTCGACATCGACCACTATCTCGCGCGGCTCGATACGCTCGGCGCGATGCTCAAGGCCCAGGTGCCCGATGACGCAGACGACGTCGAGCGTATCCTCGTCCTCAACCGGTTCCTGTTCGAAGAGCAGGGTTTCGGGCCGAACCAGGACGATTTCGCCGATCCGCGCAACAGCTTCCTGAACGAGGTGCTCGAACGGCGCGTGGGCATCCCGATCACGCTGTCCATCGTGTACATCGAAGTCGGGCGCCGGATCGGCCTTGCGCTGGACGGGCTGTCTTTCCCGCAGCATTTCCTCGTCAAGTGCGCGTTGCCTGACGGCGCGGCCGTGCTCGATCCGTTCCTGGGGGGCGTGTCGCTGTCGATCGAAGCGCTGCAGCGCCGGCTGGGTGCGCTGCGGTCGGGGCACCGGCCATCCAGGGCCGAAGTGTCCGCCCTGCTGGTCGGGGCGTCGCGTCGCGAGATCCTGGCCCGGGTGCTGCGCAACCTCAAGGCGGTCTATCTCGGAGCGGAGCAGTACGGCGACGCCCTGGTTGCGTCCGACCGCCTTCTGATGCTGACGCCGACCGCGGCCCCGGAGGTGCGCGATCGGGGCTGGCTGTACCACCGCCTCGACTGTTTCCGCGCGGCGCTGGCGGACTATCGCCGCTATCTCGAACTCGCACCATTGGCCGCCGATGCCGACGAGGTACGCGGGCGGATCATCGAACTGGAAGTCCTCGCGGCCCGGGTCAACTGAGCGGGCCGGCACGCGGTATGATCTTGGATGTGCCGGTGCTGGCCGGCTGAGCCCTGTTGCGCTTCATGCCGGGTCCCCTCGTCGTTCCTCCTGTGCTGCCGTCATACCGATGAGCCCCTATCTTTACTGGATCCTGGCCGGTTTCCTGCTGCTCATCGTCGAGATGACGAGCGGTACGTTCTATCTGCTGGTACTCGGTCTGGCGGCATTCGCAGCCGCCCTGGCTGCCTGGTCCGGCGCGACCTTCGGCGCGCAGGCCGGTATTGCGGGTGTCGTCGCGCTGGCCGGAGTGGTTGTGGTCTGGAAGATGCGCGCCGGTGATACCCCGGCGGTTTCCGGCAACGTCCTCGACGTCGGCGGAATGGTCACGCTCGAGAGCTGGGTCGACCGCGGTGCAGGCCTGGCAAAGGTGCGCTACCGCGATGCCCTGTGGGAGGCCCGGGTTGCGCACGAGCCCGGCCAGCAGGTGCCCGAGCCGGGCGCCACGCTCTACATCCGGAATCTTGCCGGCAGCCTGCTCGAGGTATCTGCGGGACGATGAGGCGCGATCCGCGGCGCTTCGACCCGAAGGATTTCGACCTCAGGAAGATCGACCTGGCGAATATCGACCTCACGAAGATAGACCTGGCGAAGCTCCTGCTCGGCCGTTCCGGGCTGCTTCGGCCGGGGCAGCCGGAAGCGCCGGCCAAACCCATCCATGACCCGCTCGCGAGCCGAGGAGGCCCCACCATGTTGCCCAAACTGATAGTCGTCACCGTGATCGCGGCTGTGATGTCGACCATCCGCGAACTCGCGCCGTTCGCGCCCTGGTTCTTCTTCGTCGCGTTCGCCATTGTCGTGGTGATCGAATCGGTGCGCGTGATTCCGCAGCAGCAGGCCTGGGTGGTCGAGCGGCTGGGCAAGTTCCACGACGTGCTGGAGCCGGGGCTGCGCATCATCGTGCCGTTCGTCGACCGTATCCAGTACAAGCACTCGCTCAAGGAAGTGCCGCTCGACGTGCCCGAGCAGACCTGCATCACGCGCGACAATACCCAGCTGTCGGTGGACGGCATCATCTATTATCAGGTGACCGATCCGCGGCTTGCTTCGTACGGGTCGTCCGACTACATCACGGCGATCACCCAGCTCGCGCAGACAACCCTGCGTTCCGAGATCGGCAAGATGGAGCTCGATCGCACCTTCGAGTCGCGCGACGAGATCAACCGGCAGATCGTGGCGGTGCTCGACGAGGCGGGGCGGACCTGGGGCGTCAAGGTGCTGCGCTACGAGATCAAGAACCTGACCCCGCCGGACACCATCCTGCGCGCGATGCAGGCACAGATCACGGCCGAACGCGAGAAGCGCGCGCTGATCGCGAAGTCCGAAGGCCAGAAGCAGGAAGAGATCAACCTGGCCGAGGGCGCGAAGCAGGCGGCGATCCTGCGCTCCGAGGGCGAGAAGGCGGCGGCGATCAACAACGCAGAGGGCGAGGCGCAGGCGCTGATTGCGGTCGCCGATGCCACCGCCCAGGCGACGCGCGCCGTGGCCGAGGCGATCGGCATGCCGAACGGCCTGAACGCGGCCAACCTGAAGGTTGCGGAACTCTACGTCGGTGCGTTCGGCAACCTGGCCAAGACCGGCAATACGTTGATCGTGCCGGCCAACCTCGCCGACATCGCGACGCTGATCGGCTCGGCGACGACGGTGCTGGACAACGTCAAGGGCATCCAGATGGCGAAAGCCACCCCGCAGACTTGAACTTGCGCCTGCGATCCGCATCTAAGCACCTGTATCGAGGCGTCTTCAACCTTCCACGCCTGCGTCGGCGTACCTTCTACGGAGTGAATCGATGAAACGTATCGTGCTGTTCCTGATCACCAATGTCGGTGTGCTGCTGGTCCTGAGCATCACCGCGCGGCTGCTCGGGCTCGACCGGATGCTCGGCGGCGGCATGGGTGGCCTGCTCCTGTTCTGTGCGTTCATGGGTTTCGGCGGCGCATTCATCTCGCTTGCGATCTCCAAATGGTCCGCGAAGCGGATGACCGGTGCCGTGGTGATCGATTCGCCCAGCAGCTCGCGCGAGTTCTGGCTGGTCGAGACGGTGCGCAAGCAGGCCGAGAAGGCCGGCATCGGCATGCCCGAAGTCGCCATCTACGACTCGCCGGACGTCAACGCGTTCGCCACCGGCATGACGCGCAACAGCGCGCTGGTGGCGGTCAGCACCGGGCTGCTGAACGGGATGCGCGACGACGAGATCGAGGCGGTGCTCGCGCATGAAGTCAGCCACATTGCAAACGGTGACATGGTCACGCTGACCTTGATCCAGGGCGTGGTGAACACCTTCGTGTTCTTCCTGGCCCGGGTCATCGGACAGCTGATCGATCGGGTCGTGTTCAAGAGTGAATCCGGGCAGGGCGTCGGCTACTACGTGACGGTGTTCGTTGCCGAGATGGTTCTCGGCGTCCTGGCCAGCATCGTCGTGATGTGGTTCAGCCGGCAGCGCGAGTTCCGCGCGGATGCCGGCGCAGCCAGCCTCGCCTCGCGCGGCAAGATGATCGCGGCGCTCGAGGCGCTGCGGCGTGCTCACGAGCCGGCCGCCCTGCCGAGCCAGGTCGCGGCGATGGGCATCAACGGCGGCGTGGGAGCCGGCCTCAAGCGGCTGTTCATGACGCATCCGCCGCTCGAGGAGCGGATCGAAGTGCTGCGCGCCGGCCTCTGACCGAGTTGCAGCAACGAAGAAGGCCAGGCAATACGCCTGGCCTTCTGTCATTCAGACGCAGCCCCCGCACTGGCGCCCGGGTTCTCAGTCCTGCTGGATATGGCCCACCAGGATGGCACCCATCGGAGCGCCACCTGTCGCAGAGACCTTGCTGGTGACCGGCCAGTCGGCCTCGAGCGGCTTGGCCGCTTCATCGACCGGCAGCGACGCTGCCGGCGAGGGAGCGACGGCTTCGTCCGCAGCAGACGTCGGGCGCTGCCAGAGCGGCGCCAGTTCGACCACGCTTGGGCGCGCTGCGGCCCACTCTTTCTCCCGTGGCGGGTTGCCATCCCAGAGCTGGCTGCGCCTGCGCTGGAAGTAGGCGTCGCGGAGGAAGGCGTAGCGATCGCTGGCCGCCTGGTCGAGCACCCGGCCAGCCCCGAGCAGGTTCGCCCGGAGATTGACGAGGCGCAGGCCCCACAGGGCCCACATGGTCGCTTCGTCGTCGATCAGGCGGGTCTGTGGATCCAGCACTACCTGTGCGACCGTCCCGGCGCCATCGCGCAGGCTGCTCGGTCCGAGCAGTGGAATCACCAGGTAGGGACCGTGGCCGATGCCCCACCAGCCGAGCGTCTGGCCGAGGTCTTCGTCGCTCTTCTCGAGCCCGACGCGCGATGCGACGTCGACGAAGCCGAGCAGGCCGACGGTCGTGTTCAGCGCGATGCGGCCGACGTCGGACACTGCCGCCCCCACCTTGCCCTGGAGCAAGTTGTTGATTGCATTCCAGTAATCGTAGAGGTTGCCGAAGAAGTTCGAGACGCCGGTGCGCGCCGTATCGGGCAGCACCGCCGTGTATGCCTTGGCCACCGGCTGGATCACCGCACGGTCGAGGGCCTCGTTGACCTCGTAGATGCCGCGGTTCAGCGGTTCGAGCGGATCGCGCGGATCGCCGGTCCCGGGCGTTGCACAGCCGCTGAGTGCCAGCGCTACGAGTACCGCCAGGCCTGCAGGTGCGCGACGGCGGGAGGGGACGGGATTCGATCTCATGACGGCCTCTGACTGGATTGACGAGCCGATTATAGCTATCGGCATTTGAAGTAGTTGGGTTTGGGGCAATGCTGAAGTGCCGAGCGTGGCCGGCCAGCCGTCACCGGCAGGATGGGCATCCGTGGGCACGCTGGCCTCGGGTATCATCTTCGGCTGGCTTTCGACCCTGTCGACTAAAGGAAACATCCATGGATCTCGGAATCGCCGGCCGCAAGGCCATTGTCTGTGCGGCCAGCAAGGGGCTTGGCCGCGCATGTGCGATGTCGCTCGCGCGCGAGGGCGTCGACGTGGTGATCACGGCACGCACCCCCGGGCCGCTCGAGGAGACTGCCGACGAGATACGCTCGGCCACGGGTGTGCGCGTGATCACCGTGGCCTCCGACATCACCACCGAAGCCGGCCGTGCCGCAGTGCTCGCCGCATGCCCGGAACCGGACATCCTGGTCAACAACGCCGGTGGCCCGCCGCCCGGCGACTTCCGCGAATGGACACGCGAGCACTGGATCAAGGCCGTCGACGCGAACATGCTGACGCCGATCGAGATGATCAAGGCAACCGTCGACCCGATGATGAAACGGGGTTTCGGCCGCGTGATCAACATCACCTCCAGTTCGGTGAAGGCGCCGATCGAGGTGCTCGGCCTGTCGAACGGCGCGCGCTCCGGCCTGCACGGTTTCATCGCCGGCCTGTCGCGCAAGACGGTCCAGTTCAACGTCACCATCAACAACCTGTTGCCCGGCCCGTTCGAGACCGAGCGCATGCGCAACAACCTGTTCCATATCGCCAACGTCAAGGGCATCACCACCGACCAGGCTCGGGAACTGCGGCGCAAGGAAAACCCGTCGGGAAGGCTGGGCGATCCAGCCGAATTCGGCGATGCCTGCGCGTTCCTGTGCTCCGCCCAGATGGGCTACGTGACCGGGCAGAATTTCCTCATGGACGGTGGGGCCTACCCGGGCACCTACTGAGCCGCGTCCCCCAACTACGCAACACGAAGGAGAGCGACATGCTCGAGTTGAAAGATCCCGGCCTGTTCCGCCAGCAGTGCTTCCTCAATGGCGAATGGGTCGATGCACGGTCCGGCGAAACGATCACCGTGCGCAATCCGGCCGACGGCTCGGTGCTCGGCACGGTGCCGAAGATGGGAGCCGAAGAGACGCGCATGGCTATCGAGGCGGCCGATGCCGCCTGGCCGGCCTGGCGTTCGAAGCTCGCCAAGGAGCGCTCCGCGATCCTGCGCAAGTGGTTCGACCTGATCGTCGCCAACCAGGAAGACCTCGCGGTGCTGATGACGTCGGAGCAGGGCAAGCCGATCACCGAGTCGCGCACCGAAGTGATGTACGGGGCCTCCTTCATCGAATGGTTCGCCGAGGAAGCCAAGCGTGCGTACGGCGACGTGATCCCTCAGCACCAGGCCGACAAGCGCATCGTCGTCACCAAGCAGCCCATCGGTGTCTGCGCGGCGATCACCCCGTGGAACTTCCCCAATGCCATGATCACCCGCAAGGCGGGCCCGGCGTTCGCTGCCGGCTGCCCGATGGTGCTCAAGCCCGCCAGCCAGACCCCGTTCTCGGCGCTTGCGCTGGCCGTGCTGGCCGAGCGCGCCGGTGTCCCGAAGGGCATCTTCAGCGTGATCACCGGCTCGGCTGCCGCCATCGGCGGCGAAATGTGCGCCAACCCGATCGTGCGCAAGGTGACCTTCACCGGGTCGACCGAGATCGGCCGGGTGCTGATGGAGCAGTGTGCGCCGACGATCAAGAAGCTCTCGCTCGAACTCGGTGGCAACGCGCCGTTCCTGGTGTTCGACGATGCCGACCTCGACGCTGCGGCCGAGGGCGCGCTGGCGTCGAAGTACCGCAACACCGGCCAGACCTGCGTCTGCGCCAACCGCATCCTCGTGCAGGAAGGCGTGTACGAGGCGTTCGCGCAGAAGCTGAAGGCGAAGGTCGACACCCTGAAGGTCGGCAACGGCCTGGGCGGCGACATCACCCAGGGGCCGCTGATCGACAAGGCTGGCCTCGAGAAGGTCGAGGAGCATGTCGCCGATGCGGTCGCAAAGGGCGCGAAGGTCCTCACCGGCGGCAAGCGCCATGCGCTCGGTGGCACCTTCTACGAGCCGACCATCCTCACCGACGTGACCACCGACATGAAGGTCACCATCGAGGAGACCTTCGGGCCGGTCGCGCCGCTGTTCAAGTTCAAGACCGAGGAAGAAGCCGTCCGCCTCGCCAATGCGACCGAGTTCGGGCTGGCTGCCTATTTCTACAGCCGTGATGTCGGCCGTTGCTTCCGCGTCGGCGAGGCGATCGAGTCGGGCATGGTCGGCATCAACGCCGGCATCATCTCGAACGAGATCGCGCCGTTCGGTGGCGTCAAGCAGTCCGGCCTGGGCCGCGAAGGTTCGAAGTACGGCCTCGACGAGTTCATGGAAGTGAAGTACATGCTGTTCGGCGGCATCTGACCCGCCGCTGCAGGCGCTGGCGCCTGCGCGGATGAAGAAAGGCCCGGCATTGCCGGGCCTTTTTCGTCGGTGCCGAGGCTGCGGCTAACGCTACTGCGGCTGCACCCCGAACTCCTTCACCAGCTTCGCATAGCGCGCATATTCGGATTTCATCATCGCGAGGAAGCTCTGCTGCGTCGATTCGAACGTCGGATCGGCGCCCTGGCGCGCGAAGCGTTCCTTCGCCTCGGGCGAGCGCAGCACGCGGTTGATGTCGGCATAGATGCGTGCGGCGAGCGGGCGCGGCAGCGCGGCCGGAGCGATCACGCCGAACCATGCGTCGTTGGTCGCCGCCGGCAGGCCGGCCTCGGCCAGGGTCGGCAGGTCGGGGAAGGCCGGGTTGCGCTTGGCGGTGGTCACCGCCAGCGGGCGGCCGCGGCCTTCGCCGATCAGCGCCTGACTCGATGGCGCAGTGAAGATCAGGAAGTGGATGCGCCCGGCCTGCAGTTCGGCGTTGACGTCGGCGATCGACTTGAATGGTACGTGCACGACCTTGATGCCGGCCGCGCTGCGGAAGATCTCGCCTGCGGTGTGGGCGAACGAGCCGACGCCGAGCGATGCATAGTTCAGCTCGCCTGGCCGGGCGCGCGCATAGGTGATCAGTTCCTGCACGGATTTGACCGGCAGGTTCGGCGCGACGCTGAGCAGGTTCGGGATGGTCGCGACCTGCGAGATCATCGCCACGTCTTCGATCGGGCGATAGGACGGCTTCGGCTGCATCAGTACGCCGACGAAGTGCGGTGCACCGACCAGGCCGAGCGTGTGTCCGTCCGGCGCACCGGCGACGATCAGCTGGCTGCCGATCAGCCCGCCGGCACCCGGGCGGTTGTCGATCACGACCTGCTGCTTGTAGCCTTCGCCGAGGAGCGCACCCAGCTGGCGCCCCAGGAAATCGCTGGCGCTGCCGGGCGGAAAGGGGACGACCAGGCGGACTGGTCGCGTCGGGTATGCACCGCCCTCGGCTGGCTGGGCAAGGGCGGCGACCGGGAACACTGCACCGGCGAGCACGGCGCAGCCGAGCGCTGCGCGAAGCGATTTCTGCATGGGGTAGTTCAATCGATCCTCCGTGAGCCTGGCTTCCGCCGCGCGGCCGGAATGGCGCAGTGGCGGCAGTGCCGGGAAATGTCTGCCCGGGGGCGGATTGCCATTGTCCGGGCACAGGTGTGAAGTTTAGTGGGATTGCCGCTACCTTGCGCGGACCTTTCGCCGGGCGCGGCCGCGCGGCGATTTGCATCCGTGCCGGACCGCGAATAGAGTGCACGCAGCGGCGCAATGGCGCGCCAGGAGGAGGAAGACGATGGCCATCACGTTCAATGAATCCAGCGTCGCCGGCGAGCCCTTTGGCGCCGGCGTGCAGCGGCAGCGCCTGCTCACCGGCGCGCGCGTCGAAGGCACGCGCATACTGCTCGATCGTCTGGTGCTGGGCGCAAACTCGGTCGCTTCGGTCGAGATCGGACCGCGCAGCCTGGGCTGGTTCCAGATGCTCGGCGGCACTGCAACGCTGACCGATGCCGTCGGCGGCGGCACGGCGAGCACGGCCCTCGGCGACTCGCACGTGGCCTTCCTGCCGCCGGGCTTCCGCGGCACGCTGGCCAGCAGCGCCGGCGCGCAGGTGCTGTTCGCCGAGGTACCGAGCGCGGCCGATCTCGATCCGAAGCTGTCGAGCGCGCCACCGCCGCTGCGCGTGATCGACTGGAAGCGCGAGCCGGTGCTCGATTCCGAGCACGATGCGCGCAAGCGTATCTACCTCGTCACGCCCAAGCTGTTCGGCACCACCGCGATCAAGGGCGAGATGATCATCTACCCGCCCGGTACCAGCGCGGCCAACCACCACCACGAGGGCGCCGAGCACTTCATGTACATGCTGAAGGGGCACGGCGTCGCGCATGCGAACGAAGAGCCGTTTCCGGTACGGGCCGGCGACGTGGTGTGGTTCGCCGACCACGAGCGCCACTTCTTCATCAGCGACGGCGACGAGGACATGGTGTTCGTCGAGTTCTTCGCGCCTGGCGCCTACAAGACCGTATGGGCACCGGGCGCGAGCGTCTGCACCTGGATCGCCACCGGCCGCGACATCGGCGGCCAGTCGCCGGTGCGCGAGATCCGTTCCCACAGTTCCGCCGACCACGAAAGCCAGGTCGATGTCTGAGGCCCGTTGCCCGGGCCGCAATGCCGATGGAGTGAATGAATGAAAGCGATGGTGCTGCACGCGATCGGGCGACCGCTCGTGCTCGAGGATGTCCCGGAGCCCGTGGTCGGGCCCAATGACGTGAAGATCCGGGTGAAGGCGATCGGGGTCGGCCTGACGGTGGTCCACATGATCGCAAACCCCGGCCAGGTCACGGCCTACCCGCGCATTCCCGGGCATGAAGTCGCCGGCGAGATCGTCGCGCTCGGCTCCGAGGTAACCGGTTTCACGATCGGCCAGCGGGTGACCAATCATTTCTACCTGACCTGCGGCCAGTGCCGGTACTGCCGTGCCGGCCGCGAGACCCTGTGCACCGCGTTCAAGGGCTATGTCGGCATGGCCTGCGATGGCGGCTATGCCGAGTACATGGTGCTGCCGGCACGCAACTTCGTGCCGATCCCCGATGGCGTCAGCGACGTCGATGCGGCGGTGGCGGCCGATGCGATCGCCACCCCCTTCCATGCCTGCACGAAGGAGGCGCAGGTGCAGCCCGGCGACAGCGTGCTGGTGTTCGGTGCCGGTGGCGGTGTCGGCATCCACGTGGTGCAGGTGGCGAAGGCATCGGGTGCCCGGGTGATCGCCGTCGAGATCGGCGAGACGAAGCTGGCCGGCGCGCAGGCCGCCGGTGCCGACGACCTGATCGACGGTTCGCGCGGCGACATCGCGAAACAGGTTGCGGCACTGACCGGAGGGCGCGGGGTCGATTCGGTGATCGACGTGGTGGGCGCGAAAGAGACGCTGGAGGCGTCGGTCACCGCGCTGGCACCAGGGGGCCGCCTGGTGATTGTCGGCGTGAGGCCGCCAGCCGTGTTCGGCGATTCGAGCAAGTTCACGCTCGATGCGACGGTGGTGGTGCGCAAGGGCATCGAGGTGCGCGGCTCGCGCTACGTGACCGCGACCGAGATCGCCCAGACGCTTGAACTGCTGCGTCAGAAGAAGGTGCGTGCGATCGTCGAGCGTACCTTCCCCCTGGAGCAGGCCGAGGCGGTGCACCAGCTGATCCGCGACAACCGGCTGGTCGGCCGCGTGGCGCTGGTGGTTGACTGAACGAACGGGCGGGCAGGTGCGTGCGGCACCTCCGGACGCGCGGCGCGGCAACGCAGCACGCCGGGGCTTCGGTTAGCATCGGCTTCGCGGTACACCTTACCCAGTCGACGGAGCAGACCCCTTGAAACGATCGATCCTGCGGATTCCCCGCGCAGCCCTCCTGGCGGCGGTTGTCGCCCTGACCACACCCTGGATGATGATTCCGATGAGCGAAGCACAGACCAACCCGGCCTCCGGCCTGAAGATCACCGACCGCAAGGTGGGCACCGGCGCCGAGGCAGTGCCCGGCAAGCAGGTGACGGTCCACTACACCGGCTGGCTGTTCGATCCGGCAGCCATCGACAACAAGGGCCGCAAGTTCGACAGCTCGGTCGATCGCAAGTCGCCGTTCGCGTTCGGCCTCGGCGCCGGGCAGGTCATCCGCGGCTGGGACCAGGGCGTGGCCGGGATGAAGGTCGGCGGCCAGCGCACGCTGGTGATCTCGCCCGAGATGGGCTACGGCGCGCGTGGTGCCGGTGGCGTGATCCCGCCGAATGCGACGCTGATATTCGACGTGGAACTGCTCGGCGTCAAATAGCACGGCGTACGCCGCCGCCTGCCACGACCGGGCCTGTTCCGGCCGTGGCCGGGCGGCCCGGGGGTGCGTTTCAGGTCATCAGTTGCCCGCCATTCACATGGATGGTCTGGCCTGTGATGAAACTCGCGCCCGGTCCGCACAGGAAGCGCACGGTGGCTGCAATCTCCTCCGGCTGCCCGCCGCGGCCCAGGGGGATCAGTCCCTTCGGATCGGCCCGCGGTGAGCGATGGGATGCACGCTCGGTCAGCACCTGCCCGGGTACCACGCAGTTCGCGCGTACGCCCTGTTCCGCGAACTCGCGCGCGATGCCGCGCGTGAACGCGACCAGGCCGCCCTTCGCGACCGACCCGTGGATCCGGCGCCTGGCGCCCGACAGTGCATTCAGGCCACCAAGCGTGACCATGCTGCCCGAGCCGCCGGCGATCATCGACGGCAGGCAGGCCTGGCTGCAGTGGAACGCGCCGTCGAGCGTGGTCGTCATGACCCGGCGCCAGTCGTCGTAGGGCAGGTCGAGGAATGCGCATTCGTTGCGCACCGAAGCGTTCAGCACCAGGATATCGATGCGCCCGAAACGCGCGAGGACGTCATCGACCATCGCGCGTACCGCATCGCGCTCGCCGATGTCGGCCAGCCATGCAGCGGCTCGCCCGCCGCCCGCCTCGATGCGGCCGGCGAGCGCATCGGCCTCGGCGCGCGATGCGCGGGTATTGATCGCCACCGTTGCGCCGCCGGCCGCCAGCGCGAGGGAGACACATGCACCGATGTTGCGGGCGCCGCCGGTGACCAACGCGACCTTGCCTGCCAGTTCGGTTCCGGGGGTTTCACTGGCGGGGACGGTGGCGGGTTCGGCGGCGGGCTGGCTCATCGGGACGGCTCCATGGCAATCGGGGAATCTGTGGTGTGGGATCGGCGGGGCAGGGTACCGGTGCAGGCAGCGTACCGTGGCTGCGATCGGGTAGCATCATGCCAGCGTCCGGCTCCATGCAACGGCCGCCCCGCAGAGATCGGAGGAGAACGATGGTCGAACCCCTTGGCACGGCCGCCGCAGCAGGCAGGTCTGTGCGCAGGGCCGCTGCAGCGCTGGCCGCTGTCGTGCTGGCGTGCCCGCTGGCGCCGGCGCAATCCGCCTGGCCCGACCGCCCGATCCGGGTGATCGTTCCGGTGCCGCCGGGCGGCACGCCGGATATCGTGGCGCGGCTGGTGGTCACGCCGATGGCGACCCGGCTCGGACAGCCGATGATCGTCGACAACCGGGGCGGGGCCGGTGGCCTGATCGGCGCAGAGGTCGCGGCCAAGGCGCTGCCCGACGGCTACACGCTGTTCCTGAGCAGCCCCGGCCCGCTGGCGATACTGCCCCACCTGCAGAAGAAGGCGTCCTATGACCCGATCAACGACTTCACCCCGATCGGACTGATCTCCAGCGGCCCCTTCCTGCTGATCGCGCATCCCTCGCTGCAGGCCCGGGGCATCGGTGAACTGCTCGCGCTGGCGCGTGCCCAGCCGGGTCGGCTCGACTATGCCTCTGCCGGAAACGGCGCGGCGAACCACCTGGCGATGGAACTGTTCAAGTCGATGGCGCGCGTGGACCTCTCGCACGTGCCGTACAAGGGCGCGCCGCAGGCGGTTGCCGATCTCCTCGCGGGGCAGGTGCCGATGATGTTCAACTCGATCGCCCCGGTCGCGCCGTTCATCAAGGCCGGCCGCCTGCGAGTGCTCGGCATCTCCAGTGCCGCGCGTTCTCCGCAGTTGCCCGAGGTGCCGACGATCGCCGAGTCCGGCGTGCCCGGCTACGCATCGACGACCTGGTTCGGCCTGCTGGCGCCGACGAAGACGCCGCGGGCGATCGTCGACCGGTTGAACGAGGTACTGGTGGCTGTCGTACAGTCGGCCGAGCTGCGCGGCCAGTTCGAGGCGCAAGGACACGACCCCGCAGGCGGTACGCCCGAGGCGTTCGGGCGTTATCTGCGCGACGAGTTTTCGAAGTACGCGACAGTGGTCAGGCAGTCCGGGGCGCGCATCGATTGATGCGCCGTCCCCGTACAGGTTATCCGGAGGCAATCGATGGTCACTGAGCATCGCGGCGAGATCCGCGACGGCATGCGCGTGGACTGGGATGTCCCTGTCACGATGGACGATGGCGTGGTGCTGCGCGCGGACATCTTCCGGCCGGTGCCGGAGGGTCGATGGCCGGCGCTGGCGAGCTACGGTCCGTACGGCAAGGGCCTTGCGTTCCAGGACGGCTACAAGACCGCCTGGGAGATCATGGCGCGCGAGCATCCCGATGCCGTTTCGGGGACCAGCAATCGCTACCAGAACTGGGAAGTGGTCGATCCCGAGAAGTGGGTGGTCGATGGTTATGCAGTCGTACGATTCGATTCGCGCGGCGCCGGACGGTCGCCGGGCTACCTTGCGCACAACAACGCGCGCGAGCAGAAGGATTTCCACGACTGCATCGAATGGATCGCGAGCCAGCCGTGGTGCAGCGGCAAGGTCGGGCTGAACGGCATCTCGTACTACGGGGCGAACCAGTGGCGCGCGGCGGCGATGCAGCCGCCACACCTGGCCGCGATCTGCGTGTGGGAAGGCTGGGCCGACAATTACCGTGACGGCGCGCGCCACGGCGGCATCGCCTGCACGTTCCGCAAGAACTGGCAGGACATGCAGGTGAAGACGGTCCAGCACGGCGTGGGCGAACGCGGTGCGCGCTCGCGCGTGACCGGGGAACTGGTTTGCGGCCCGGTCACGCTGTCGGAAGAAGAACTCGTGCGCAACCGCGAGGACATGTGGGGCGAGTATCTCAGGCGGCCACTGTGCGATGACTGGTACAAGGAGCGCTCCGCCGACCTGTCGAAGGTGCGGGTTCCCCTGCTGTCGTGCGCGAACTGGGGCGGGCAGGGGCTGCATCCGCGCGGCAACTTCGAGGGCTTCATGCGCGCTGCCTCGGCCGACAAGTGGCTGGAAGTACACGGCGGCTCGCACTGGGCACCGTTCTACACCGACTACGGGGTCGGACTTCAGAAGCGCTTCTTCGACCACTTCCTGAAGGGTGAGGACAACGGCTGGCAGCGGCAGCCGACAGTCCAGCTGAACGTGCGCCACCCCGGCGAACGCTTCGTCCGCCGGTACGAGAACGAATGGCCGCTTGCGCGCACGCAGTGGACGCCGCTGCACCTCGCACTGTCGGCGCGGCGCCTCGACACCGAGCCGGCCGCGACCACCGAGTCGGTCGAGTATGCGGCGATGGGCGATGGGCTGACCTTCATCACGCCGCCGCTCGAGGCGCCGACCGAGATCACCGGTCCGGTCGCGCTGAAGCTCTTCGTGTCGTCGTCGACCACCGATGCGGATATCTTCGCGGTACTGCGCGTGTTCGCACCGGGCGGGGCGGAGGTGGTGTTCCAGGGCGCGCTCGACCCGCATACGCCGGTCGGCCAGGGCTGGCTGCGGGCGTCCCACCGCAAGCTCGATCCGGTGCTGTCCATGCCGTGGCGGCCGTACCATGCGCACGACGAGCGCCAGCCGCTGGTGCCGGGCGAGGTGGTGGAACTCGACATCGAGATCATCCCGACCTCGATCGTCGTGCCTGCAGGCTACCGGATCGCCCTGTCGATCCGCGGCCGCGACTACGAATACGAAGGCGAGGCCGCGACGCTGTCCAACATGAAGCATCCGATGCGCGGCTGCGGGCCGTTCGTGCACGATGACCCGACCGATCGTCCGCCCGAAGTGTTCGGCGGCCGGGTGACCCTGCATGGCGGGCCCGGTCGATCCCCCTATCTCCTGCTGCCGGTGATACCGGCCAACCCAGAGGCAACCGCACGATGAAGATCACCGGCCATCAGTCGACGATCGTGAAGCTCCCGGCCGACGAGCCGCTGGCCGGGGGCCCTACGGTCGCCGGCACGCGCAACTTCGTCACCCTGACCCTGCACACCGACCAGCCCGGCCTCAACGGCATCGGGCTCACCCATTTCGGCGGGCCGTTGACGCCAGCCCTGAAGCAGACGGTCGATATCCTGGCCGGCATGATCGTCGGCGAGGACCCGATACGCATCGAGGCGATCGGCGACCGGCTGCGTACCGCGGCCGGGGCATCGGCCGGGCCCGGAGGCCTGTTCACGCTTGCGCTGGCTGCGATCGACATCGCGCTCTGGGACATCAAGGGCAAGGCGCTCGGCCTGCCGGTGTCGACCCTGGCCGGCGGCCACCGGACCTCGGTGCCCACGTATGCGAGCGGCGCGCTGATGCGTCATTTCACGCTGGAGCAATGCGTCACCGCATCGCGCTCGCTGGTTGAGCAGGGCTGGCGCCAGATGAAGACGCAACTCGCGCTGCCCGGAACCACCACGCCGTCGCTGGAGGAGGCGCGTATCCGGCTGATCCGCGAAGCGATCGGTGCGGATGTCGACCTGATGTGCGACATCAACCAGCGCTGGGACGTGCGCCAGGCGATCTCCATCGGCCAGCGCGTCGAGCAGTACGGGCTTTACTGGCTGGAAGACGTCGTGGCCCATGACGACTATCCCGGCATGGCCGAGGTCGCGCGCACGCTGAACACACCGCTCGCGGCCGGGGAGTACGTGTACGGTTCGGTGCCGTTCCGGCACATGCTCGAGGCGCGCTCGGTCGACATCGTGATGATCGACGTGCTGCGTGCCGGTGGCATCACCACCTGGCTGAAGATCGCCGGCATGGCACAGGCGTTCAACCTGCCGGTGGTGAGCCACCTGCTGCCCGAGGTGCACGTGCATCTGGTGTCGGCGATCCCGAATGGATTGACCGTCGAGTACATGCCGTGGTCGTGCCCGCTGTTCCGCGAAGTGCCGACGATGAAGGACGGCATGCTTGCCGTACCGCAGAAGGTCGGGCTCGGGCTGGAGTTCGACGACGATGTGCTGGCGCGCTGCGCCGGCTAGGACCGTCGCCGCCGCGTGGCGGCATTGCATCAGCGCAGCACCGGCCGCAGACGCCGGGCTGCGTCGCACCGGAGGAGCAGCACCATGACCCAGTCTTCATCTGCACGCCCGTCGCTCGCTGCCGTGCTGCGCGACATCACCCTGCTGGCCGCCGCAGCGCTGGCACCGGCGGCCGCCTTCGCGCAGGCGGCGGAGAGCTACCCGTCGAAGCCGATCCGCCTCATCGTGCCCTTTGCCGCCGGTGGCGGCACCGACATGGTCGGCCGGGTGATGGCACCCAGGCTCGCCGAGCGCCTGGGTCGTCCGGTGCTGGTCGAGAACCGGGGCGGTGCCGGCGCGGTGATCGGAACCACGCTGGTGGCACGGGCGATACCCGATGGCTACACGTTGCTGGTAGTCGATACCGCCCACACGATCCAGCCGGTGCTGCAGAAGCTCGACTACGACCCGGTGAAGTCCTTCTCGCTGATAGCCTCTCTGGTGAAGGGCGACACGGTGCTCACCGTGCCGGCGAGCCTGCCGGCGAACACGTTGCAGGACTTCATCGCACTCGCGCGCCAGAAGCCCGGCACGCTGGTCGCCGGCACCGCCGGGCTGGGCAGCAGCGGGCACATGGGGGTCGAGCTGTTCAAGGTGATGTCGAAGATCGACATCGTCGTCGCGCACTACAAGGGGGGCGGGGCGGCGACATCGGACCTGCTCGGCGGGCAGATCCACATGTCGAGCATCACGATACAGGCTGTGATCCCGCATGCTAAGGCGGGTCGTCTGAGGGGCCTGGGCGTGGGCGGTGCCGCGCGCAGTCCGTTGATGCCGGAGGTGCCGACGGTCGATGAGGCGGGGCTTCCCGGCTATCTCACCACGGGCTGGCGCGGGCTCGTCGGGCCGGCCGGCCTGCCAGCGCCGATCGTCCAGCGGCTGACCGGCGAGGTGCGCGCGATCCTCGCCGCCGATGAAGTGAAGTCGCATTTCACCAACAACGGGATGGAAGTCGACTATCGCGGTCCACGTGATTTTGCGACCTACATCGCCGATGAACTGCGGCGCTGGCAGACCGTCGTGCAGCGGGCGAATATCCGGCTGGAGTGATTGCCCGGCCTCGGGCCTGCGCGGTGTCAGCCCTGGTGCAGTTCGGCCAGCTTCAGGCGCTGTACCTTGCCCGAGGGCCCCTTCGGCAGGTCATCGACCAGCAGTACCCGTTTCGGCATCTTGTACGGCCCGAGTTCAGCGCGGCAGAAGTCGAGCAGCGCTGCCTCGGTCACCGACAGGCCCGGCTTGGCCACGACACACGCGAAGATCTCCTGGCCGTAGTTCGTATCGGGGATGCCGACGGCGGCGGCCTCCAGCACGCAGGGGTGCTTGAGCAATGCCTCGTCGATCTCGCGCGGGGCGATGTTTTCGCCGCCCTTTATGATCAGCTCCTTGATGCGGCCGGTGACGAACACGAAGCCGTCCGCATCGAGGTAGCCGATGTCGCCGGTGTGCAGCCAGCCGTCGGCATCGAAGGCCTCGGCGGTCTGCTGCGGCGACTTGTAGTAGCCCTTCATCACGTTGTCGCCGCGGATCATGATCTCGCCCGGCTCGCCCGGACGGAGCGCGTGGCCGGCGGCATCGACGACCTTCGCTTCGTTGCCGAAGGCCTGGCCCGGACTGCCGATCCTGCGCAGGGCCGGATCGAGCGGATTGGTAAACGCCGGTGCGTTGGTCTCGGTCAGGCCCATGGTCTCGATCACGCCGATGCCGAACTTCGCTTCGAAGGCGCGGTGCTGCTCCGGCGCGAGCGGAGCCGAGGCGGAGCGGCAGAAACGCACGCGCGACACATCGAGCCCGAGCGCGGCCGGCTCGGGGCCATTGAGCAGGTAGGCGATGATTGTCGGCACCACGTTGATCCAGGTGCAGTGGTGTTCGGCCGCCAATTGCCAGAAGTTCGACGCCGAGAACCGGTGCGGCATGACGACGGAACCGCCGTGCGACAGCGGCGCGACGGTGGTCACGATCTGGCCATTGATGTGGTAGAGCGGCAGGGCGCACAGTACGCGATCGGCCGGTCCGAGCGCATGGGCCTGCGAGGTGAACAGGCCGCCCGACACGACGGCACGGTGCGTCTGGACCACGCCCTTGGGCACCCCGGTTGTGCCCGAGGTGTACATGAGCAGCGCCTCGTCGGCCTCGGCCACCGGCGGCAGCGGCACATGCGCGATGTACGGATCGTCGAAGATGTCGATCTGGTCGGGATTGAGCGGGAACAGTGCGATGTCTCGCTCGCCCGAGGCGGTGATCGCCTCCAGTGGCGCACGCAGCCGATCGACGAACTCGTGGGCGCAGAACACCAGCCGCGTGTCCGAGTGCTCGAGCACGTATTTCAGCTGCGAGGGCTGCGACAGCAGGTTGACCGGCTGCACCCGCAGGCCGGCATACATGATGCCGATCAGCAGGCGCGCGGTCTGGTAGCCGTTGTGCATCATCAGCGACACGGTGTCGCCTGGGGACAGCCCGTTCATCAGCAGCACGCGCGCAAGCTCGCGGCAATGCTCCTGCAGCTTCGCGTAGGTCATCACCGCACCGGTCTCGGGTGCGATCAGCCAGGGGGCCTGCGGCGTCTCGTCGGCCCAGCGGTCGACGAGACGCCGGATGGTGCGCGCACCGTCGGTCATTCCGGCTTGATACCCGTCTGCTTGATGAACTGTGCCCAAAGCTTCAACTCCTCGCGGATCTGTTCGCCGAACTGGTCGGGGGTGTTGGCCACCGGATCGGCGCCCTGCGCGACCAGCTGTTCGCGCAGCTCAGGTATCGCGAGAACCCGGACCATGGCCTGGTGCAGCCGGTCGATGATCGGTCGTGGCGTGCCGGCCGGTGCCAGCAGCCCGAACCATGACGGCATCTCGAACCCGGCCAGGCCTTCCGCGATGGCCGGAATGTCCGGACCGCCAGCCGAGCGCTTCAGGCTGGTGACGCCGAGCGCGCGCATCTTGCCGGCGCGTACATGCGACATCGAGGAGGACATCGTTGCGAACATCAGCTGCACGTTGCCGGAGATCACGTCGGGGATTGCCGGCCCTGCACCCTTGTAGGGCACGTGCAGCATGTTGATGCCGGCACGTTGCTTGAACAGCTCGCCGGCGAGGTGGCCCGGCGAACCCACACCGGGCGATGCATACGACAGCTTGCCCGGGTTGGCCTTCGCATAGGCGATCAGTTCCTTGATGTCCTTTACCGGCAGCGTCAGGCTGGACACGACGATCTGCGGCGCGTTGGCCCCGAGGGTGATCGCGACGAAGTCGCGCTCGGTGTCGAACGAGAGCTTCCCGTAAAGCGAGGGATTGATCGTGTGGGACGACAGCGTCCACAGCAGATTGTAGCCGTCGGGTGCGGCACGCGCGGCGATCTCGGCCCCGACCGCGCCGGCGGCACCGCCCCGGTTGTCGATCACGATCGGCTGGCCAAGCTCCTTGGAGAGCCAGGGCTGGATCAGGCGCGCGGTGACATCGGTGCCACCACCGGGCGGGAAGTTCACGATCAGACGGATCGGCTTGACCGGATACGCCTGGGCCTGCGCCGACGACGAGAGCACCGGAGCGACGCTGGCGATGACCGCGGCTGCCGCCAGGGCGAGCGTCGACAGTGTGAGACCACGACCGGCGCTGGCCGGCTGACGGAGCTGGTAGTGCATTGCATCCTCCTCGGTTGGATTGCATGGCCACCCCGGGTTGGACCCGGCTGGCCGTTCAGCCTTCGGCCGACTCTGTGGTCCGCTCGAAGATGCTTCTGATGCTTCTGATGCTTCCGACTTGCCTGAACTGCACTGCCTTCATGTGGCCCGGGCTGCTGCGCTATGGGTCGACACTCCTTTCGTGGGTCAGGGCGCGGCACCGCTCCGGTAGGTCTCGCCGAGCGCTGCCGCCGCAGCCTCGAGTTCTGGAAGCCGCGCCAGTGCAGCCTCGATCGGCATGCGCGCGGCCGGGCCGTGCACCGCTACCGTTGCCCATACCCGCTGCTGTTCGTCGGTGACCGGTACGGCGACGCAGACGAGGCCTTCCAGGTACTCCTCGTCATCGACGCTGTAGCCGCAGGCGCGGATTCGCGCGAGCTCGGCTTCCAGCGCCGTGCGGTCGGTGATCGTGCGCGCCGTGAAGCGGGTCAGCGGCAGGTGGGCGATGAGGCGGGCGCACTGCGCGGGTGGCAGGTGCGCGAGCAGGAGCTTGCCGCTGGCAGAGCAATGCGCGGGCACGCGCGACCCGGGCTGAAGGTTCAGGCGCAGCGGGGACGCGGTCTCGACCCGGTCGAGGTAGATGATGCCGGCACCATCGAGCATCGTGAAGTTGCACGTCTCGCCCAGCGTGTCGACCAGCCGCTGCAGGATCGCGCGCCGGGCCGGGCGCGCCGCATCGTTCGTGATCAGGTCGCGGCCGAGCCGGGACAGGCGTGCGCCGACACCATAGCCCGCACCGGGAAGCCGCCGCAGCAGGCCGGCCTCGACCAGTTGGGTGAGGATGCGGTGTACCGTCGGCTTGGGCAGGCCAACCTCCGCCACGACGTCCATCAGCAGCATCGGCCGGCTCGAGCGGCCGATGGCCTCGACCACGCCGAAGGCCCGCAGCGTCGGCGAATCGGGGTCGACCGCCGTCACCGCGGCAGCGTCTGCCCTCGCATCGACCGCCAGTTGGCTCACATTCATGGCGCCAGCATAGGTCTCGAAAAACGAGACGTCAAGTCTTGGTTTTCGATTGACGTGACGAGGCCCGCGCACTATCGTTCGGGCTCGAATCGTCGCACTCAAGGAGGAGCCATGAACAAGCCCGCAGAGCCGTCGGCCGTCGCTGCATCCGCCCAGCACGTCACCACCGGCATCAAGCAGAAGATGACCCCGAGCGAAGCCTTCGTCGAGACGATGGCCGTCAACGGCGTGAAGAACGTGTTCGGCATCGTCGGATCGGCGTTCATGGACGCCCTCGACCTGTTCCCGAGCGCCGGCATCCGCTTCATCCCGACCGTGCACGAGCAGGGCGCGGCGCACATGGCCGACGGCTATGCGCGCGTGTCCGGCCAGCATGGCGTGTGCATCGCGCAGAACGGCCCCGGCATCACCAACTTCGTGACCGCGGTGGCCGCGGCCTACTGGGCGCATTCGCCCGTGGTGGTCGTGACGCCGGAGACCGGCTCGATGGGGCAGGGGCTCGGCGGCTTCCAGGAAACCGACCAGTTGCCGATCTTCTCGAAGATCACCAAGTTCCAGTCGCACGTGAACAACCCGAAGCGCATGGCCGAACACACGGCGCGCGCTTTCGACCGCGCGATGCTCGAGATGGGCCCGACCCAGCTGAACATCCCGCGCGACTACTTCTACGGCGACATCGAGTGCGAGATCAATCCGCCGATCGTCGTCGAGCGCGGTCCCGGCGGCCGCAAGAGCCTGGACGAGGCAGCCGACCTGCTGGCGAGCGCGAAGTTCCCGGTCATCCTGTCCGGTGGCGGCGTGATCATGGGCAACGGGGTCGATGCCTGCAAGGCGCTGGCAGAGCGCCTCGGAGCGCCGGTCGCCTGCAGCTACCTGCACAACGACAGCTTCCCTGCGAGCCATCCGCTGTGGGTCGGCCCGCTCGGCTACCAGGGTGCGAAGGCCGCGATGAAGCTGATCAGCAAGGCCGACGTGGTGCTGGCGCTGGGCACGCGGCTCGGGCCGTTCGGCACGCTGCCCCAGCACGGCATGGACTACTGGCCGAAGGACGCGAAGATCATCCAGATCGATGCCGACGCGAAGATGATCGGCCTGGTCAAGCGCATCGGCGTGGGGATCTGCGGCGACGCGGGCGAAGCTGCGGTCGCGCTGCTCGAGCGCATCGCCTCGCGCACGCTCGCCTGCGACGGCAACAAGGCCGACCGCGCGAAGGTCGTGGCCGCCGAGAAGGCCGAGTGGGAGAAGGAGCTCACCGACTGGCACCACGAGAAGGACGAGTGGAGCCTCGAGGTGATGAAGGGTTCCGACCGCATGCACCCGCGCCAGATGCTGCGTGAACTCGAGCGCGCGATGCCGAAGGACGCGATGGTCTCCACCGACATCGGCAACATCTGCTCGGTGTCCAACTCCTACCTGCGCTTCGAGCGGCCGCGCAGCATGTTCGCCGCGATGAGCTTCGGCAACTGCGGCTATGCGTTCCCGACGATGATCGGCTGCAAGGTCGCGGCACCCGACCGTCCGGGCGTCGCCTATGTCGGTGATGGCGCATGGGCGATGAGCTTCGGCGAGATCCTCACCGCGGTGCGCGAGCAGATCCCGGTCACCGCAGTCGTGTTCAACAACGAGCAGTGGGGCGCGGAGAAGAAGAACCAGGTCGACTACTACGACTTCCGCTTCGTCGGGTCGAACCTGACCAACCCGAGTTTCGCGGCGATCGCGAAGTCGATGGGTGCCGAAGGCCATCGCATCGAGAAGCTCGACCAGGTCGGCGCTGCCCTCGAGGCGGCCTGCAAGGCGCAGCGCGAGGGCAAGACGACCATCCTCGAGATGATGGTCACGCGTGAACTCGGCGACCCGTTCCGCCGCGACGCGCTGCAGCATCCGGTGCGCCACCTGGCGAAGTACAAGTCGACCGCCGCAAAGCGCTGAGCCGGCTTTCCCTGCAGCAGGCGCTCCGCGGATGCGAGTCCGCGGAGCGTTTCCACTTTCGAGGAGGCCCTGCGATGGGTTCGACGATGGAAGACCGGTCGGCGCGGGAAGCCGCTGCCGCCCAGACAGTGGCCGCGCTCGTGCAGCGCGCGCGCGCGGCACAGGCCGTGGCGGCGGGCTACGACCAGGCGCAGCTCGATGCCATGGTGGTCGCCTGCGGCTGGGCAATCATGGAGCCCACGCGCAACCGCACGCTGGCCGAGCTGTCGGTACGCGACACCGGCCTGGGCAACGTCGAGGACAAGGTCACGAAGAACCACCGCAAGACGCTCGGACTGTTGCGCGACCTGAAGGGCGCGGTGTCCACCGGGGTGCTGGCCGAGATCCCGGAACTGGGGCTGACCGAGATCGCGCGGCCCGTGGGCGTGGTGTGCGCGGTGGTGCCGTCGACCAACCCGGGCGCGACGCCGGCCAACAACATCATCAATGCCCTCAAGTGCGGCAACGCGATCATCCTGTCGCCCTCGCCCAAGGGCATGTCGACCGCGCGCCTGCTGCTCGAGTACATGCATGCGGCGCTCGACACCGTCGGTGCGCCGCGCGACCTGGTGCAGATGCTGCCGCAACCGGTGACGAAGGAACTGTCGCGCGAACTGATGCGCCAGTGCGACCTGGTGGTGGTGACCGGGTCGCAGGCCAACGTGCGCGCGGGCTACTCGAGCGGCACGCCGGCGCTGGGCGTGGGCGCGGGCAACGTGGCTGTGATCGTCGACGCCTCGGCCGACCTCGCCGACGCGGCGGCGAAGATCATGCGTTCGAAGACCTTCGACAACGCGACGAGCTGCTCCTCGGAGAACAGCGTGATCATCGTCGACGCGGTCTACGACGCGATGGTGGCGGCGCTGGTCGCCGAGGGCGCGGTGATGCTGTCGCCAGACGAAAAGGCGACACTCGGATGCACGATGTTCCCGGACGGGCAGCACCTGTCGTCGGCGGTCACCGCGCAGGCGGTACCGAAGGTGTGCGCGGTGGCGGGGCTGTCGCGCCCGGCGCTGTCGAAGGCGCGCTGCCTGATGGTCGAGGAGACCGGCACCGGCCCGGCCCATCCCTACTCGGGCGAGAAGCTGTCGCCGGTGCTCGCGGTCTATCGGGCGTCGGACTTCGAACATGCGTTCTCGATACTGCGCGACATCTATGCATACATGGGTAACGGTCATTCGTGCGGCATCCACTCGAAGGACGATGCACACATCGACCGCCTCGGCCGCGAGATGACGGTCTGCCGGGTCATCGTCAACCAGGCCCATGCCATCGCCAACGGCGGCAGCTTCGACAACGGCCTGCCGTTCTCGCTGACCATGGGCTGCGGCACCTGGGGGCGCAACAGCTTTTCCGAGAACCTCAACTACCGACACTTCATGAACACCACGCGGGTGGTGCGTACCATCGCGCCGCGCGAGCCCGGGCTGGAGGAGATCTTCGGCGGCCACTGGGCGCGCCACGGGCGCGGCTGAATCGGCCATCCGTGGCATCATCGAACGCGACGGGTCGTGCCCCGATAAGGGACTTCGGCCCCGATCACCCCTGAACCTGCCGGGAAGCCGCCTCGTGAACGCACCTGCCCCATCCCTCGTACCTGACTGGACCGCACTGCGCAGCGAGTTCCCGACCCTCGAGCGCTGGACCTACCTCGACGCAGCGCGCAAGACGCCGCTCGCCCGTTGCGCGGAGCGCGCGATGCAGGAATTCACCCGCGACATCTACGAGGATGCGGGCGCAGAGGCCTGGAACAGCGCGAACGTCGGGCGCACGCGCTCGCTGCTTGCGCAACTGCTCGGCTGCACACCGACATCCCTTGCCTTCACCAAGAACACGGCCGAGGGCCTGGCCATTGCCGCCCATGCGTTCGAGCTGCGCCCGGGCGACAACATCCTGCTGACCGACATGGAACATGTCGTCAACCTGTGGGTTTGGAAGCACTACGAGGCCAAGGGCGTAGAGATTCGCAAGGTCGAGAGCCGGGACGGGCGCCTGCCGATCGAGGCCTACCTCGAGAAGATCGACGCGCGCACGCGGCTGATCTCGACCGCCTATGTCACCTATGCGAATGGCTGGCGCATCGATGTCGATGCACTCGCCGAGGAATGCCGCAAGCGCGATATCCGGCTGGTGCTCGACGGGGTGCAGGGCGCGGGCATGCTCGCCCGGCGCATCGATTCGCTCGGTGCGGACTTCGTCGCCATTGGCGCGCACAAGAGCCTGCAGGGTCTCACCGGCACCGGCGTGGTCTGGTGCCGCGACGAGCTGGTGAACGAGATCCGCACCGAGTTCGTGCGTTCGCCGCAGATCGTGAAGGGTGCCGACATCGGCCAGTTCGACTATGTCGTCGAGCAGCACCGCTTCGAGGCCGGGAACCCGAACTTCCTCGGGCTGTGGGTGCTTCGACGTTCGGCCGAGTGGCTGCTGTCGATCGGGCTGCCGGCGATCGAGGGCCGGGTGCGCGACCTCACCGATTCGCTGCTCGACCGCATCGAACGCGCCGGCATCCGCACTCAGACCTCGCGCGACTGGAACAGCCGCTGCCACATCGTCAACCTCGTCGTGCCCGATGCGCTCGCCCTGCAGAAGCAGCTGCGCGGGCGCAACATCGTGGTCAACGTCAAGGACGACAAGCTGCGTGCATCGGTGTCCTTCTACAACGAGGAGGCTGACCTCGACGTGCTGATGGACGCCCTCGCCGAACTGCGCGCCACCGCGCGCTGACCAGTCGTTTACATCGTTCCATCCCAGCCGGTGCCCCGGTGCCGGCGACCCATCGACCACGGAGAAACCGCATGGCCAAGGCATACTGGATCGCTTTCTATCGACAGATCACCAACCCCGAAGCGTTCGCTGCCTATGCGAAGCTCGCGCCGCCGGCGATCACGGCCGCGGGTGGCCGTTTCGTGGTGCGTGGCAACCCGGCCGCGGTGTTCGAGATGGGCATGGACCAGCGCGTGGTGATGATCGAGTTCGACAGCGTCGCACAGGCGATCGCCGCCCACGACGGCCCGGGATACCAGGCCGCGCTGAAGGAACTCAAGGGCGGCGTCGAGCGCGAGATCCGGATCATCGAAGCGCTCGCCTGATCCGCTGCGCCGCTGCTGCGGCTGCGGCAGCGGTGGCGGTGGCGGACGCGACGGCGGACGCGACGGCGGACGCTGTTCCTGCTTCGGTTTACACTGTCGCAAGCAGGATGCGACCACGCGATTCCGGCGCCAGACTGGGCGGTGCGTGTCCTGAACCCGGAGGAGCAGGACATGGATCGACGTCTGGTCTGCATCGGCTGTGCGCTGGTGCCCGCAATGGTCGTACCGGTTGCCTTCGCGCAAGGCTATCCGGCGAAGCCGGTGCGCATCATGGTCGGCTATACGCCCGGCGGCGGGGTCGACACCACGGCGCGCATCGCCGCGCAATCGATGACCGAGGCGTGGGGCAGCCAGGTGATGGTCGAGAATCGCCCCGGCGCCGCCGGCAACATCGCGACCGAGCTCACTGCCCGCGCAGCCCCCGACGGCTACACGCTGGTGTTGTGCAACATCGGTTCGCATGGCGTGACCCCGGCGCGCTTCGGGTCGAAGCTGACCTATGATCCGATCGCCGACTTCTCGTTCCCGGCGCGGTTCGGTGGCGTGCCCAACGTGCTGATGGTGCATCCGTCGGTGCCGATGAAGAACCTGCGCGATTTCGTCGCCTATGCGAAGAAGCATCCGGGCAAGCTCAGCTTCGGCTCCTCCGGGGTGGGTGCCTCGCCGCACATGTCGATCGAGCTCATGAAGTCGATCACCGGCATCGACATCGTGCACGTGCCGTACAAGGGTGCCTCGGCGGCGCTGGCCGACGTGCTCTCCGGGAATCTCGAAGCCTCCGTGGGCAACTTCGCGGGTGCGCCGCTGAACGCGATCCGCAGCGGCCGTCTGCGCGCGCTGGGTATCACCTCCGGCGTGCGCAGCGCGCAGATGCCCGACATACCAACCTTTCGCGAACAGGGCATCGAGGGTTTCGACGTGACCGGTTGGTACGGGCTGTGCACGCAGGCTAAAGTACCTTCCGAGATCATCACGCGCATCAACACCGACGTGAACCGGATGCTCGGCACCGGCCAGGCCCTGCGCAAGCGGCTGGAGGACCAGGGCATCGACATCGCGCCGGCCACGCCCGCGGAATTTGCAGCGATGGTCAGGCAGGAGATCGCGAAGTGGACGAAGGTGGTGCGTGAGACGAAGCTGGAAGGCGACTGACCGCCGCGGCCGTTCAGTGTCCTCGGTACATCAGCGCTGAAGCCTTGCGCCAGCGCTCGATCTCCCGGCGCAGCATGGCCGCGAATTCGGCGGGCGTGGTCGGGGCAGGCTCCAGGCCCTGCAGGGCCAGCGCCTCGCGCGTGTCGGGCATTGCAAGCACTTTCAGCGTGCCGGCGTTGAGTCGGTCGAGCACCGCCGTCGGGGTCGCCGCGGGCGCGAACAGTCCGAACCAGAGGTTGAGTTCATAGCCGGGGAAGCCGGACTCGGCGACGGTCGGCAGGTCGGGCACGAAGGACGCCCGCTTCGCCGACGTCGAGGCCAGCGCACGCAGCTTGCCTGCGCGCAGGTGCGGCAGCACCGGCGCCGGCGTGCCGAACAGCAGGTCGATGCGGCCGGCAACCAGGTCGAGCACCGACAGCGCCGAACTCTTGTATGGCACATGGTTCATCTTCACGCCTGCCATCGAGGAGAACAGCTCGGTACCCAGGTGGGCGAGGCTCGCATTGCCGGCAGACGCGTAGCTGACCTGACCCGGCCGGGCCTTCGCATGGGCGACCAGCTCCTTCATCGAGGTGACGGGCACCGAAGGATGCACCAGCACGATGTAGGGAGAGCTGCCGAGCAGCGTCACCGGAGCGAAGTCCTTGATCGGGTCGTAGCTCAGTTTCTCATTGAGGCTCACCGCCACCGCATGCGTGCTGGTGGTACCGACCAGCGTCGTGTACCCGTCCGGGGCCGCGCGCGCGACGATGTCCGCGCCGATGTTGCCGCTGGCACCGGAGCGGTTGTCGATGATCATCTGCTGGCCGAAGAACTCGGACAACCGGACGGTGATCACGCGCGTTGCCGCATCGGCCGCGCTGCCGGGCGGGAACGGCACTACCACCCGCAGCGGCTTCACCGGCCAGACTGGGGCGGGCTGGGCGGAGGCAACGGCGGGCAGCGCGAGTGCGGCGATCGCTGCGAGCGCCAGGGGGGCGCGGACACGCGTTGCGCCGCATCGCTCGGGATTAACCGCGGCCCGAGTGGGCAAGCGAGAGGTGTCGTGGAGTGCATTCATTTCGAAAGAGTCTTTCCCAGGCCGCCGAGCAGGTCCATGAAGTCGCCCAGGGCGTTGAAGCGTGGCTGCGCCGCGGTATGCGGGGTCACCAGCACGTTGCGGAACCCGAGCAGTTCCTCGTCGTCTCGCGCCGGTTCCTCGTAGGGTGTGTCCAGCCCGAGGCCGCCGAGGTGGCCCGAGCGCAGCGCCGCGAGCAGGGCGTCGCGATCGACGAGTTCCGAGCGCGACGTGTTGATCAGCACCGCGCCCTTCTTCATGGCGCCGATGCGTGCGGCGTCCATGAAGCCACGGGTACTGTCGCCGAGCGGCAACTGGATGCTCACCCAGTCGCTGTCGGCGAGCAGACGGTCGAGCCCGGCGTACTCGATCGGCAACCCGGAAGCCTCCGCATCGGGAAGCGCGGTGCGCTGGTGGTAGAGCACGCGCATGCCGAAGGCCGCCGCGCGCGGCGCGAGCTCGCGCCCGATCTCGCCCATGCCCAGGATGCCGAGCGTGTCCCCGTGCAGGATGCGCAGCCCGCCGACGCCTGCCCAGTTCGAGTTGGCGGTGTGGCGCCGGTCGTAGGTGCGCGGTTCGAACCCGGCCTCGCGCAGCTGGCGCAGGCTGATGCGGCCCATCACCTCGGGCAGCCGCTTCGCCAGCGCGAGCATCAGCATCATCGTGTGTTCGGCGCAGGCGATGTTCGCGCGCCGGCGCAGCCCCAGCACCGGGATGCCGCGCTCGGCACAGGCCGCAGTGTCAATGTTGCGCAGGACCCTGCCGTATTTCTGCACTGCCCGCAGGTTCGGCGCGAGCGCGAGTTCGCGGGCCCCGATCGGGAACGACTCGACCACCAGCACCGTGGCGGTCGGCAGCGCGGCACGCAGTGCCTCGTCCGATCCGGCGAGCAGTACCCGTGACGGGTAGAGCGGGCCGGCGGCGGCTCGCGCCTGCGCGAGCCAGCCGTCGAAGTCGGCGAGATCGAGCGACAGGAAGTGGCGGAATGCCTGCACGCGTTCAGGATCGCAGCCGGGGTCGAGGATGACCTGCAGCAACCGGGGGAACGGATCGTCCTCGACCACGACGATGTGGCCGGCAGTGGGGGATACCTCGCGCGAATCGTTGCCCATCGTCAGTTTCCTTCGGCGCTGGCCGGCGCGTTCTCCGGATGCCACTGCCCGCGTCGCATCCGCGTGATCTTCACCGACCTGAACAGTCCGGCCTTGCGGAACGGTTCGTTCATCGAGAACGCCTCGGCGTCGGCGAGCGAGGGCACGTTCAGGATCAGCACGCTGCCCAGCCGGGTTGTGCCGTCCTCGCCCAGCGTCGCGCCGCCGAGCACCAGTTTGTCCTTGTGCTGCTCGAGGTAGGCGAAGTGCTGTTCCTTCACGCGGGCGCGGATCGCCAGGCTGTCGGGGCCATCTTCCTGGTAGATGATGTAGAGCATGGTTGGTGTCCTGGAGGGGGGCTCAGCGCGCGGCGGCCGGAGCGCCTTCGATGTCGATGCGCAATGCGCGCGCGACGCGGGTGTGCATGTTGTATGCGCTGATCAGCACGGTCAGTTCGACAAGCTGGCGATCGTCGAAGTGGCGCCGCATCGCCTCGCAGGCCGCGTCGTCCGGCTCGATGTCGCGCGTGATGCCGTCGGCCCAGGCGAGCACCGCGCGCTGGGCATCGGAAAAGAGGTCGCAGCCGGTCCAGTCGGCGATCGCCGCCACCTGCGCTTCGGTCAGCCCGGCCTTGAGCGCATGTGTCGGCCCGTGCACCTTGAACTGGTAGTCGGCGCCATTGAGCACCGATACGCGCAGGATCGCCAGTTCGTTGAACAGGGCGGGGACCGACGTGCGATAGCGCACCGCGCTGTTGAAGTCGAGCCATGCGCCGGCAAGTGGCGGGCTGTTCAGCAGCACCTTGTACAGGTTGATCAGCCGACCGCCGCGCTCGGCCTTGAGGTGGTCGATGAGCGGTGCCAGCGTGGCATCGTCTTCGCGGATCAGTGGTACGCGGGCCATGCGTTTCCTCTCAGGCTTCAGTCGGCACGGATACGTGCGGTGCGCACGACCTCTGCCCAGCGGGCGATCTCGGCCTTCAGGAAGGCCGCGAACTGCTCCGGCGTGTTTCCCACCGGTTCCGCGCCGAGCGCGGTCAGGCGTTCGCGCATCTCGGCGCTGCGCACATGACGACCGACTTCGGCACCCAGGCGCGACACGATCTCCGCCGGCGTGCCTGCGGGCGCGAGCAGGCCGAACCACACGTTCACCGCATAGTTGGCGATGCCGGCCTCTGCCATGGTCGGCACGTCGGGCACCAGCGGCGAGCGGGCCGGGCCGGTGACCGCCAGCGCGCGCAGCTTGCCGGCCTTCACCAGAGGCAGCGTGATCAGCGTGTCGGTGAACCCGAGCATCACCTCGCCGCCGAGCAGGGCGCTGACCCCGGGCGCACTGCCCTTGTACGGGATGTGCAGCATCTTGACCCCGGCGAGGCTCGCGAACAGTTCGCCGGCGAGGTGTTGCGCGCCGCCGTTGCCACCCGAGGCGTAGGTCATCTGCCCGGGACGGGCGCGCGCCAGGCCGATGAGTTCCTTCACGGTCTTCACCGGCAGCGACGGGTGGACCACCAGCATGTTGTTCACGGTGGCGACCAGCGAGATCGGCGCGAAGTCGCGCAGGGGATCGAAGCCGACCTTCGGGTCCAGACTGGGCGCGACCGCGAACGAAATCGCGACCATGTTCAGGGTGTAGCCGTCCGGTGCCGAGCGGGCGGCTGCGACCGTACCGACGTTGCCGGCGGCACCGGGACGGTTGTCGATCACCACGGTCTGGCCGAGGGCCTCGCCGATCGCCTGAGCGACCGATCGCCCGAGGATGTCGGTCGGACCGCCCGGCACGTAGGGCACGATCATCCGGATCGGTTTGGCTGGGTAGCCACCGGGCAGCGGGCCGCGCGGCTGGGCGGACGCGTTCGTGGCATGCAGGCAGGCCCCGACGGCGCACAGCATTGCGAGCGGCAGGGCTGCGGGTGGCGACACCACGGCGTGCTTCATCGGCTTTCCTCCGGACGAGAATGCGTACGATCTCGGGGATCGTCTTCTGGATGTCCCGGCGGCATCCACGCGGGGCCGCCAGTATAGCGGCTGCGGCCGCGCGCTCCGGCGCCGGGGCAGGACGCCGCTGCGTCAGGCCCGCGGCTTGCCGTAACCGCCACCGCCGGGCGTCTCGATGACGAACACGTCGCCGGGCTGCATCGGCGTCGAGTCGCAGCCATCGAGTTCCTCGATTCGCCCGTCGGCGCGCTGGACGCTGTTGCGGCCGACCTGACCCGGTTCACCGCCCGCCATGCCGTAGGGTGGCACGCGGCGCCGGCCGGACAGGATCGCTGCGGTCATCGGCTGCAGGAAGCGCATCCTGCGCACGGCACCGTCGCCGCCGTGCCAGCGGCCACGTCCACCGCTGCCGTGGCGGATCTCGAAGCTGTCGAGGCGCACCGGGAAGCGCCATTCCAGCACCTCGGGATCGGTCAGCCGCGAGTTGGTCATGTGCGTCTGCACAACGTCCGTGCCGTCGAAACCCTGCTCGATGCCGTCGGTGCCGAGGCCGGCGGAGCCCGCGCCGGAGCCACCGGCCACCGTCTCGTAGTACTGGTAGTCGGCATTGCCGAAGGTGAAGTTGTTCATCGTGCCCTGCGCGGCACCGATCACGCCGAGCGCGCCGTAGAGCGTATCGGTCAGGCACTGCGAGGTCTCGACGTTGCCCGCGACCACTGCGGCCGGATAGCGCGGACGCAGCATCGAGCCCTCCGGCACCACCAGGTCGATCGGCTTCAGGCAGCCGGCGTTCAGCGGGATGTCGTCGTCGACCAGCGTGCGGAACACGTACAGGACCGCGGCGACGCAGACCGCCGATGGCGCGTTGAAGTTGTTGGCCAGTTGCGCGGACGTGCCGCTGAAGTCGATCTTCGCGCGGCGCGCGGCGCGATCGATCGTCAGGGCGACGCGGATCTGCGCACCATGGTCCATCTCGCAGCAGAAGCTGCCATCGGACAGACGGTCGATCACGCGCCGCACCGCTTCCTCGGCGTTGTCCTGCACATGCCCCATGTAGGCGTGCACCACGTCCAGGCCGAACTGCTTCACCATCCGGTCGAGTTCCAGCACGCCCTTCTGGTTGGCGGCGATCATCGCGCGCAGGTCGCCGAGGTTCTGGTCGATGTTGCGCGAGGGATACTCGCCGGAGGCGAGCAGCGCGCGCGTCTCGGCCTCGCGCAGCTGACCCTGCGCGACCAGCAGGAAGTTGTCGATCAGCACGCCTTCCTCCTCGACGCGCGTGCTGTCGGGCGGCATCGACCCAGGCGTGATGCCGCCGATGTCCGCATGGTGTCCGCGCGAGCCGACGTAGAACAGGATGCGAGGCGAGGCTGCTTCGCCGGAGGCGGGCGTGGTGTCGAACACCGGCGTGATCACCGTGATGTCCGGCAGGTGGGTGCCACCGTGGTACGGATCGTTCAGCATGAACACGTCGCCCGGGCGCATGCGGCCGGCGTTGCGTTCGATCACGGCCTTCACGCTTTCGCCCATCGAGCCCAGGTGCACCGGCATGTGCGGCGCGTTGGCGATCAGCTGGCCATGCTGGTCGAACAGCGCGCAGGAGAAATCGAGGCGCTCCTTGATGTTCACCGAGCAGGCGGTATTGGCCAGCGTCAGCCCCATCTGCTCGGCGATCGCCATGAACAGGTTGTTGAAGATCTCCAGCATGATCGGGTCGGCGCTGGTACCGATCGCGGTGCGGGCGGGCCGCTCGATGACGCGCTCGAGCAGCAGGTCGCCGCCGGCACGGGTACGCGCCGTCCAGCCGGGCTCGACCACCGTGGTGCCGTTGGCCTCGGCGATGATGGCCGGGCCGTCGATGCGTGCGCCTTCCGCCAGTGCGTCGCGCACGACCACTGGCGTGTCGTGCCAGCAGCCATCGCTGTACATCGGCACCACCGCGACCGGCGCGGGCGTACCGGCGTCTGCCAGCGGCGGCGCGCCTGCCACGGCGCCAGGGTCGGTCGCCTGCGTGCCAGTCGTACCAGTCGCGCCGATCGCCTCGACGGTGATCGACTCCACGACCAGTTCGCGTCCGGGCATCAGGAAGCTGTAGCGGCTGCGGTAGGCTTCATCGAAGCGCTGGCGCAGTTCGACCTCGCTGCCGGCCGGCACCGGTAGCGAGGTGTCGGTGCCGGCATAGCGCAGGTGCACGCTGCGGCGCGTATTGATGGCGGCCTCGGCGATGCCCTGGCCGGCGACCTCGGCCCGTGCCTGCGCGGCCAGAAGGGTGAAGCGGCGCTCCAGTTCCGGCATCAGCGCCTCGGCCAGCACGGCTTCCACCGTCGCCTCGCGCATCGCGGTGATGTCGGCGAGACCCATGCCGTAGGCCGACAGCACGCCTGCGTACGGATGGATCAGGATGCGCCGCATGCCCAGGGCATCGGCCACCAGGCAGGCATGCTGGCCACCGGCGCCGCCGAAGCTCGCCAGCGTGTATCCGGTGACGTCGTGGCCGCGCTGCACCGAGATCTTCTTGATCGCGTTGGCCATGTTCTCGACCGCGATCCGCACGTAGCCCTCCGCCACCGCCTCGGGCGAACGCTCGGCGCCGCTGGCGCGGGACACCTCGGCGGCGAGCTCGGCGAAGCGGCTGCGCACGGCTTCGGCATCCAGCGGGCTGTCGCCCTTGGCACCGAACACGGCGGGGAAGAAGGCCGGCTGCACCTTGCCGAGCAGCACGTTGCAGTCGGTGATGGTCGCCGGCCCGCCGCGACGGTAGCAGGCAGGACCGGGGTTGGCGCCGGCCGAGTCGGGCCCGACGCGCAGCCGCGCGCCATCGAAGTGCAGGATGGAGCCGCCGCCGGCGGCCACCGTATGGATGCTCATCATCGGCGCTCGCATGCGCACGCCGGCCACCAGCGTGTCGAATGCGCGCTCGAACTCGCCCGCGTAATGCGACACGTCGGTCGAGGTGCCGCCCATGTCGAAGCCGATGATGCGGTCGCAGCCTGCGGCGGCTGCGGTGCGCACCGCGCCGACGATGCCGCCCGCCGGCCCGGACAGGATGCTGTCCTTGCCCTGGAACAGCGAGGCGTCGGTGAGCCCGCCGCTCGACTGCATGAACATCAGGCGCGGCGTCCGTCCTGCCGTCGGGGCGCCGGTGGTGTCACTGCCCAGTTCGGACGCCACACGATCGACATACCGGCGCAGGATCGGCGACAGGTATGCGTCGACCACGGTGGTGTCGCCGCGGCCGACGAGCTTCATCAGCGGGCTGACCTCGTGCGACACCGACACCTGCGTGAAGCCGGCGGCGCGCGCGAGCCGCGCGACCTCGCGCTCGTGCACCGGTTCTCGCCAGGCGTGCATCAGCACGATCGCACAGGCGCGGTAACCCTGTTCGAAGGCGTCGCGCAGCACCATGCGTGCCGACTCGACATCGAGCGGCAGCACGACGTTGCCGCGCGCGTCCAGCCGCTCGTCGATCTCGCGCACGGCGGTGTACAGCAGCTCCGGCAGCACGATATGGCGGTCGAACAGGCGCGGCCGGTTCTGGTAGCCGATACGCAGCGCATCCCGGAAGCCGCGCGTGATGAACAGGCAGGTGGGCTCGCCTTTGCGCTCGAGCAGCGCATTGGTGGCCACGGTGGTACCCATCTTTACCGCCTCGATCGTCCCGGCCGGCAGCGGCTCGCCGGATGCCGTGCCGAGCAGCGCGCGGATGCCGGCGATCGCCGCATCCGGGTAGCGCTCGGGATCCTCGGAGAGCAGCTTGTGCGTGACCAGCCGGCCGTCGGGGCGACGCGCCACGATGTCGGTGAACGTGCCGCCGCGGTCGATCCAGAACTGCCACCCTGTGTCCATGCCGGCGACCTTCAGGGTATGTGACCGGTGCGCATCAGCGGATGCAGGCGCTGGCCAGCACGCAGCCCCAGCGTGCGTCCGGCGCGACCTGCACCCGATCGCCGGCGGCGCGCAGCGCGCAGCCGGTCGTCGACAGGATGTTGAGCAGCACTGGCCGGCCGTACTTCGCCTCCAGCAGCGGTACGGCATGGATCGCGAACCACAGCCCGCCCGGCATCAGCAGGGCCTGGGCGCGCGGCGCGGCCTCGAGCGCCTCGCTGCCGAGCGCGATTGCGAGTTCATGGTCGGCCATCGGGTTCGCGGCCTTGTTCTGCGCGAGGTTTCGGCTGCGCGAGCGGCACACCAGCACCTCGATGCCAGCTTCGGCGAGGTAGGCGGTGAGCGCATCGTTTACCGCGTCGGGCCAGCGGCTGGCCAGCGCGATGCGCTCGGCGCCCAGCCGCTGCAGCGTCGCGATGTGCGCTTCGAGGTCGGTGTCGCAGGCGATGCCGCTGCGATCGCTGGCTTCGGCAAGCAGGGCGCGCATCCGGGTGCGCCCGAGCACCGAGGCGACCGGCACACCGCTCAGCGCGATCCGGTCGACCGGCTTCTTCGCGAGGAGATCGACGCAGCCATGGAACGCAGGCAACTGCGACTCGACCGCGGCCAGCGAGTATTCGGCGAGGTCCATGCCGGTGGTGACCAGCATCATGCCCTCGGGCGCCACCCGGTAGAACTGGTAGCCGTCGAGGTCGGTCTGGCGGTGGGGAATGATGTAGCCGAGCTGGTACCAGGGGGCGATCATCGGTCAGTCCTCGGCCATCGGCTGCGCCCCGGCGCAGCCGCGTTCACTGCACAGGTAGAGGCGGGTGTCACCGAACAGCCAGTGCTGCATGGTGCGCAGCGAGACCCGCTCGCCCTGCGTGAACTCGGTGTCGGCGGTCACCGCATACATCTGGCCATCGACCAGCACGTGCTGGAATGCGGCGGTGAAGGCCTTGGCCTCGAGGAACTCGACGCGTTGTACCTCGCCCTGGCGGTCGGACACGGTGCGGCTGAAATCGTCATCGCCGCCGATCACGGCCATGACGACCAGGCCGAAGCTGCAGGCGAAGAACATCGCCCAGCAGAAGTTCATCCAGCGCGGGCGCGGATACCAGACCGCGGCCAGCGGGAAGGCGAGGAAGCCAAGCCCGAAGGCGAGTGTCATCAGTTTCACGTTGCGGGCGCCGGACGGTCAGCCCGGCGCCCGATGGCGGTCGTGCCAGTGGCGGGCGATGTCGGCCCGGCGGCAGACCCAGACACGGTCATGGGCATCGATGTGGTCCAGGAAGCGTTGCAGGGCGCGGAACCGTCCGGGACGGCCGACCAGCCGGCAGTGCAGGCCGATCGACAGCATGCGCGGACGATCCTCGCCTTCGGCATAGAGCACGTCGAACGAGTCGCGCAGGTAATTGAAGAACTGGTCGCCGGCATTGAAGCCCTGTGCCGATGCGAACCGCATGTCGTTCGCATCGAGGGTGTAGGGGACAACCAGATGCTGGCCGTCGGCCACCGGCACCCAGTAGGGAAGCTCGTCGGCATACGAGTCCGCGTCATAGAGAAAGCCGCCGTGCTCGACGACCAGCCGCCGGGTATTCGGGCTGTCGCGGCCGGTGTACCAGCCAACCGGTGCACTGCCGGTCATCCGCCGGATCACCTCGACGGCATGCTTCATGTGCGCGCGTTCGGTGGCCTCGTCGACGTTCTGGTAACTGATCCAGCGCCAGCCGTGGCAGGCGATCTCGTGCCCGGCTTCGACCATCGCGGCGACCAGTTCAGGGTGGCGCTCGAGCGCCATCGAAACACCGAACACGGTCAGCGGCATCCTGCGCCGCTCGAACTCGCGCAGCAGCCGCCAGGCGCCGACCCGCGAGCCGTACTCGTACATCGACTCCATGCTCATGTGCCGCATCTCGAACGCCTGCGCGTTGATGATCTCGGACAGGAAGGTCTCGGACGCACGGTCGCCGTGCAGCACGCAATTCTCGGCGCCTTCTTCGTAGTTGAGGACGAACTGCACGGCGATGCGCGCGCCGCCCGGCCAGTCGGCGTGCGGGGGCATGCGGCCGTAGCCGACGAGGTCGCGCGGATAGGACTCGGGTTCGTGGGGCGGCATCGGGTGTGCGGTGGCAGGGGGCAGTGAAGGGGAGGACAGTGCTTCGCTCAGCGGCGCGGCACGAAGCGTTCGATGAAGGTCTGCAGCACGCGCGCCCCGGTGGCGGCGTCCTCGGCGGTGATCGATTCCGCCGGGTGATGGCTGATGCCGTCGCGGCAACGCAGGAACAGCATCGCCACGTCGGTGAGCGCGACCATCGCCATCGCGTCATGGCCAGCGCCGCTCGGCAGGGCCAGCACCCGATGGCCGTCGGCGGCGATCGCCGCCGACAGTTGCGCCTGCAGCCACCCGGCGCAGCCGCAGCTTGCGAGTTCATGGGTCTGCACGATGTCGATGGTCACCCGGCGGCGGGCGGCGATGGCCCGGCATTCGGCGAGGATCGCGGCGGCGACGGCGGTGCGGTCAGCATCGCGCGGCGAGCGCACGTCGAGCGAGAACACGGCGCGGCCCGCGATCACGTTGGTGGCCCCGGGCGAGGGTGCCAGCTGCCCCACGGTCGCCACCGCATCCGGGACACCGGTGGCGATGCGCTCGGCGGCCAGCACGCACTCGGCCGCTGCCGCCAGCGCATCCTGGCGCAGGCGCATCGGCACCGTGCCCGAGTGTCCGGCCATGCCGTCGATCTGGACGCGGAAGCGCTGCTGCCCGTTGATCGCGGTCACCACGCCCACCGGCAGGCCTTCGGCCTCGAGGACCGGTCCCTGTTCGATGTGGTATTCGACATACGCCAGCACGTCTTCGCGGCGGCGGGCTGCCGAGCCGATCGCCGCCGGGTCGAGCCCGAAGGCGCTCAGGGCGGCGTGCAGCGGCACGCCAGCGGCATCCTGCAGATCGAGCAGCGTTGGGTCGAAGGTGCCGGCGATCGCACGGCTGCCCAGCATCGTGGCCTGGAAGCGCACGCCCTCTTCGTCACCGAAGCCGACGACCTCGATCGCGAACGGGAGCGGCCGGCTGCCGAGTGCCTCGACGCATTCGATCGCGGTGAGCACGCCCAGCATGCCGTCGTAGCGGCCGGCGTTGCGCACGCTGTCGAGGTGGGAACCGAGCATCAGGCAGGGCAGCCCGGACCGATCGCCCTCGCGCCGGCCGATCAGGTTGCCGACGGCGTCGACATGCACGGCGAGCCCGGCCTCGTGCATCCAGGCGCCGACCAGCCGGTTCGCCTCCGCATGCTGCGGGCTCAGGTAGATGCGCGTCAACCCGTCGGCCTGCTCGCTGATACGGGCGAGTGCTTCGATCCGCTCCAGGATGCGCGCGGCGCCAGGGGACGGCGAGGTCTGCCGGTGGGGGGCGGGGGCTGGATTCATCCGGGTTTTTGTACCATGAAGCCGGAAGCCGCGCCACGCGGTAGCATCGGTCGATCGCCGTCCATGCCGCCATCCGCCACGATGCCTGTCGAGTCCGTCGTCCACCTGTCCGGGTTCCCGGTACCCCTCGATCGCGCCGCTTTCATCGAAGGGTTCGGCCCGGTGTTCGAACACTCGCCCTGGGTGGCGGAGGCAGCCTGGGAACGCCGTCCGTTCGCGAGCGTGCAGGCGGTGCACCGGGCAATGGTCGAGGCAGTGCGCGCGAGCCCCCGCGAGCGCCAACTGCTGCTCCTGCGCGCCCACCCGGAACTGTGGGGGAGGGAGGCGCGCGAGCGGCGGATGACCCCAGACTCCGTCGCCGAGCAGGCCGGCGCCGGCCTGTATTCGCTGACGCCGGAGCAGGCCGTCCGCATCGAACGGATGAATGCAGAGCACCAGCAGAAGTTCGGCTTTCCGTTCATCATCGCCGCATTGAAGAACACCCGCGAACAGATCCTGTCCGAGTTCGAGCGGCGCCTGTGCCTCGATGCAGGCGCAGCGTTCGAAGCGGCGCTGCAGCAGGTCGAGTTGATCACCGGGTTGCGCATCGAGCGCATGATCCCGGTGCAGGAGGAGCGTCCATGATCGGAAAACTGTCCACCCATGTGCTCGACACCGCGCGCGGCTGTCCCGCGCCCGGCGTGCGCATCGACCTCGCGCGCATCGACGGCAGCCAGCGGGTCGAACTGAAGACGGTGTTCACCAACGCCGATGGACGCACCGACCAGCCGCTGCTCGACATGCACGAACTGGATGTCGGCCGCTATGAACTGACCTTCCATGTCGGCGATTACTTCCGGGTCGCCGGGGTCGCGCTTGCGTCGCCCGCCTTCCTTGATACGGTGCCGTTGCGCTTTGCGGTGTCGGACCCTCAGGCCGGCTACCACGTCCCGCTGCTGGTGTCGCCCTGGAGCTATTCCACCTACCGCGGGAGTTGACGGCGATGCCGACGAACAGCGCGCCGCGTGCCGCCCTCGACCTGCAGGTGGTCGACCATCCACTGGCCGGGCACAAGCTGACCTGCCTGCGCGACCGGGACACGCCGATCGCGCTGTTCCGGTCGACCGTACGTGAACTCGGACGCCTGCTCGCGTTCGCCGCTACCACGGACCTGCCGCTGGCCTCGCGTGCGATCCAGACGCCGCTGGCGCCGATGCAGGCGCCCTGGGTCGACGAGTCGCGGGTGATGGTGGTGCCGGTGCTGCGCGCGGGGCTGCCGCTCGCGGACGCCTTCTGCGAACTGATGCCGTCGGCCGCGGTCGGCCATGTCGGGGTCTACCGCGATGCACAGGCACGGCCGGTGGAGTACCTGGTGAAGCTGCCGGCGCCGTCGCCGTCGGCCGCCACCCGCTGCTTCGTGGTCGATCCGATGCTGGCCACCGGCCATTCGGCCGCGCATGCGATCGACGTGCTGGTCGCGCACGGTTTTCCGATCGGCGACATCCGGATGGTGGCCATCCTCGCCGCGCCCGAGGGCCTCGACCTGCTCGGACAGCGCTTCCCGGGGCTGCGCGTGCACGTCGCCGCGATCGACCAGCGGCTCGACGACAACGCGTACATCGTTCCGGGACTGGGCGACGCCGGCGACCGCATGTTCGGCACCCGGCACTGAGGGCGGCCCGATGGAGCTGACGCATGCATTCGCCCTCGCGCTGCTGCTCGGCATGCAGCATGGCCTCGATCCCGACCATCTGGCGGCGATCGACGGCCTGACGCGCTTCAACGCACGGATGGACGCGGCGCGCGCCCGCTGGTGCGGGCTCTGGTTCTCGCTCGGACACGGCACGCTGGTCACGCTGGCCACGCTGCTGGTGGCGACGCTGGCGTCCGGGGTGCAACTGCCCGAGTGGGTCGATACCGCCAGCGGCTGGGTGACCGTGGCACTGCTCGTGATCATCGGCTCGATCAATGTCTGGAGCCTCTACACTGGCCAGGCGGACCTGCACGGCCCGAGCGGCCTGCGTGGGCGCTGGCTGCGGGGCCTGCTCGGCGTGCGCCATCCGCTGGCGATCTTCGGTATCGGCGCCTTGTTCGCGCTGTCGTTCGAGACGCTGACCCAGGCGTCGGTGTTCGCGCTCGGGGCAGGAACCGCGGGCGTGTCGGGCAGTGTCTGGCTGCCGCTGGCCATGGGAGCCGTGTTCACCGCCGGCATGATGCTTACCGACGCGGTGAACGGGCTCTGGCTCTATCGCCTTGCGCGCAACACGCAGCGCCACTCCGTGCGGGCGATGCGTCGGCTCGCACTGGCGATCGCCACGCTCAGTTTCGCGATGGCGGCGTGGGCCGCCGCGCGCATGCTGTCGCCGGGCGTGGATGCCTGGTTCGACGGCACCGAACTGCTGTTGGGCCTGGCGGTGCTCGCCGGCGTTGCCTGCTGCTACCTGCTCGCGATGCGCGGCACGGGCCGCTCGGCCGCCGCACCGCTCGAATGACTCTACCCGCCCCGATGGAGGAGCCCCGATGAAGGCAGTGCCCCAGGATGCATCCGCGCTCGCGGCCAACGCCGCGGCGTGCGGGGTGGCGATCGACCCGTCGCGGCTGCCGATGGTCACCGATGGCGTGGCCGCGGTCGGCGCGGCGCTGATGCAATCGCCGATCGCCGTTTCCTTCGAGAGCGAGCCGTCCGCGTTCGTTGCGATGCTCGATCGCCACGCCTGGCAAGCGGACGGGACGCGCTGATGGCTGCCGAGATCCCGGTCACGCTGGTCGATGCGCTTGCCGCGCTCGGTGCCGGTGCGTTCAGCTCGGTTGAACTGACCGCCGCCTGCATCGAACGCGCCCAGGCGGCGCAGCCGCGCCTGAACGTGTTCATCTCGCTCGAGGCCGATGCGGCACTGGCCGCGGCGCGGGCGAGCGACGAGGCGCGCGCACGTGCCGGCCGCAGCGTGCCCGCCCTGGGGCCGCTGCACGGCGTGCCGCTTGCGCACAAGGACATGTACTACCGCGCCGGCAAGGTGGCGACCTGTGGCTCGCGCATCCGGCGCGACTGGGTGGCACCGGTCACCTCGACCGCGCTGGCGCGGCTCGACGCGGCGGGGTCGATCAACCTCGGCACGCTCAACCTCGCCGAGTTCGCGTTCAGCCCGACCGGCCACAACGTGCACTTCGGCGATTGCTGCAACCCCTGGAACCCGGCGTACATCACCGGCGGATCCTCCAGCGGCAGCGCGGCCGGCGTCGCCGCCGGCCTGTTCTACGGTGCGCTCGGATCGGATACCGGCGGCTCGATCCGGGTGCCGGCGGCACTGTGCGGTGTCAGTGGCATCAAGCCGACCTGGGGCCGGGTGAGCCGCGCCGGGGCGATGCCGCTGTCGCAGTCGCTCGACCATGTCGGGCCGCTGGCCCGCTCGATCGCCGACTGTGCATGGCTGTTGCAGGCGATCGCCGGTGCCGATCCGGCCGACCCGACCGCGTCCGTGCGGCTGGTCCCCGACCTCGTCGGTGCGCTCGGCCTGCCGATCGCCGGCCTGCGCATCGGCCTGCCCGATGGCTATTTCGACCGCGATCTGGCGGCCCCGATCGCTGCTGCGCTGGAAGCGGCCGCTGCCGTGTTCGAAGGGCTGGGTGCGCGCGTGGTGCGCGTGCCGATGCCTGCGCTGGAGCCGGTGAATGCCGCCGGCACGGTGCTCATGTGGGCGGAGGCGGCCAGCGCGCACCAGGCATGGCTTGCCGAGCGGCCGCAGGACTACGGGGCGCAGGTCCGCTCCCGGCTCGAACACGGTGCGGCCCTGGGGGCGCTGCAGTACCAGCAGGCACTGAAGCAGCGCGGGCCCGCGCTCGACGACTTCTGCAGCCGGGTGTTCGACCGCTGCGACCTGCTGCTCGCGCCCACGCACGCGCAACCGGTGCCCACCCGTGGGGAGACCGACCTGGTCGATCGCCCGGAGGCAGCGGCGGTACTGGGCGCACTGACCCGGCTGACCCGCCCGTTCAACTACCTCGGCCTGCCGACCGCCTCGCTGCCGGCCGGCTTCGACAGCCGCGGCATGCCGATCGGGTTGCAGCTGGTCGGGGCGCCGTGGAGCGAAGCCCTGCTGTGTACCGCCGGCGACGCGTTCCAGCGCGAAACCGACTGGCACCTGCGCCGGCCATGAACCGGCACGGCGCCTGCCGCATCCCGCACACCATGGCGCCAAGGAGCCACCGATGCCGATCACCGGCCTGCTGCATGTAGCGATCAAGACCGAGGACCTCGACGCCACGGTCGCCTTCTACACCAGGGTGATCGGGCTGCGCCTGGCGCCACGCCCGGATTTCGGCTTTGCCGGCGCGTGGCTGGCGGTACCGACCCCGGTCGGCGAGGCGGTGATGCACATCTATGCCGGCGGGCCGGCACTGGGCAGCGAAGGCCGGGTGCGCCCCGAGACCGGCGCGATCGACCATGTGTCGCTGACCGCTGTTGGCTGGGAATCGTTCCGCGAACGCTTCGCACGGGCCGGTTTGCCGTGGCGCGAATTCCTGATCCCGGGTACGACCTACTGGCAGCTGTTCGTCTACGATCCCAGTGGCGTGCAGCTCGAACTCACCTTCGATGCGCAGGGCGAAGGCATCTCGACACCCGAGGTGCCCGATGCGATGCGCTATCGCGCGGGCGAATCCTTCTTCGAGCCGGCGCGCTACGCGGGGCTCGCCCAGCGCCTCGCGTCCGCATCGCCGTGACCTGCCGCTCGACCCATACACTCCGGAGCCTTGCAACATGATCGAACGCGATTTCAAGGGTTACGGCACGACGCCCCCGGACATGCGCTGGCCGAACGGCGGCCGCTTCGCGGTATCGTTCGTGCTCAACATCGAGGAGGGCGCCGAGCTGAACATCGGCGACGGCGACGAGCGCAACGAGGCGCGGCACGAAGTGCGCCAGGAGGTCGTCGGCGCCCCCGACCTGTGCACCGCCTCGCACTACGAGTATTCGACCCGCGTTGCCTACTGGCGCATCATGCAGGAGTTCGAGCGGGCAGGGCTCCCGGTCACCTTCAACGTCTGCACCCGCGCGCTCCAACGCTCGCCGTGGATCGCCGAGGACGGCGTGCGGCGCGGCGTGGAGTTCATGTGCCACAGCTACCGCTGGGAGTCCCACTACGCGATGGCGCCCGACGAGGAACTGGCGGCCATCCGCAAGGGCGCCGAGGGTATCCGCCGACTGACCGGGGAGCGGCCGCTGGGCTGGCACACCCGGTCGTCAGCGTCGGTGAACACCCGCCGGCTGATCGCGCAGGAAGGCTTCCTGTACGACAACGACGCCTACAACGATGACCTGCCGTACTACGTCCCGGTGGACGGCCGCCCGCACCTGGTGGTGCCATACTGCTTCGACACCAACGACATGCGCTTCCACGACAGCTATGCGTTCGTGCGCGGCAGCGATTTCGCCGACTACACCATCGACGCGTTCGACTGGCTCGATGCGGAGTCGGTGCATGTGCCGAAGATGCTGTCGATCGGGCTGCACATCCGGATCATCGGCCGTGCCGGCCGCATGGCCGGGCTGCGTGCGCTGCTCGACCATGTGAAGAAGGCCCCCGGCGTCTGGTGCGTCCAGCGCCGGGATATCGCACGTCACTGGCTCAAGGCGGTACCTCCCGAATGAAACTGCTCGTCATCAACGGCAACATGACGCAGGCGATCACCGACGTCTGCGCGAACGCTGCGCGCGAAGTCGCCTCGCCCGGCACGGAAGTGGTCAGCGCCACCGGCACCTTCGGTCCGCAGGTGATCGGCAGCCGCAGCGAGAACGCGCTGGCCCAGCATGGCATGCTCGAGCTGGCTGCGAAGCATGCACCCGGCTGCGACGCGGTGGTGATCGCCGTGTCGATGGACACCGGGCTGCCGGCGCTGCGCGAACTGCTGCCTATCCCGGTGGTCGGCATGACCGAGGCGGGCGCGCTGATGGCCTGCACGGTCGGCGCGAAGTTCGCGGTGGTCACCTTCGGCCGCCGCAATGTCGCGACCTACGGTGAACTGATCGACAGCTATGGCCTCGGTTCCCGCTGCGTCGGTGTGGAAGCCATCGATGCCGGCCCGAGCGCCGCCCTGGCCGACCCGCGCGGCGCCGTGCAGGCGCTCGCCGGTCTGGCCACGCAGGCGATCGAGGTGCGCGGCGCCGAGGTCATCCTGATGGCGGGCGCGGTCGCGGCCGGATGGCAGCGCGACCTGCAGGCCCTGCTGCCGGTGCCGGTCGTGGAGGGGGTCCGCTGCGCAACCCTGATGGCCGAATCGCTGGTGCGGATGAAGATGCCCAAGCCGACGGTCGGCAGCTATGCGTCGCCAGGCGTGCGGGCGGTGGGCGGCGTGGACCCGGCGCTGGCTGCACTGTTCGGTGGCACGGCCGGGCGCTGACTGTCAGTGCGCGGGCGCGGGCGCACCATCTCGGCGCGTGCGCCCCGGGATGGTGCGGTTTCACGGTCGGGCATCGAACGCACGTCGTGCGGGCAGCCACGCGCGGCCGCATGCACGCCTGTATCGGCGCTGATTCATCGATCGGGAACGCTCCTTGCTGAAGGGTGCGCCCATCCCGGCGATCCGATCGCCGTCCGTCACCCGAATCGTTCCCAGGAGATACAGCCCATGCGTTTTGCCAGCAAGTCGTTGTTGGTCGCGCTGTCGTGCGCGCTCGCCGCACCGGTATTGGCGCAGGGCAAGTGGCCCGAGCGTCCGATCCGGGTGATCAACCCGTTCACGCCGGGCGGTACCTCCGACCTGCTGATGCGTCTCACCACCGAGCGCGTCGAGAAGGGTCTCGGCACGCAACTGATCATCGAAAGCCGGCCGGGTGCGGGCGGATCGATCGGCAGCGCCGTGGTTGCCCAGGCACCGGCCGACGGCTACACGCTGCTGGTGACCACCACCGGCCCTGCGGCCATCGCGCAGGTGCTGTTCGAGAAGCCGCCGTACGACGTGGTCAAGGATTTCACCTACCTGTACATGTTCGGCGGTGCGCCGATCCTGGTCGCAGTCAGTGCCAAGTCGCCTATCAAGACCATCCAGGACTTCGTGGCTGCCGCGAAGAAGTCGCCGCAGACCTTCGCCAACAGCGGTACCGGCAGTGTCGGACATCTCACCGGCGCACTGTTCGCGGGCGAGGCCGGCGTGAGGCTCACGCATGTGCCGTTCAAGGGCGCGCCCGAGGCACAGGCGAGCATCGTTTCGGGTGAAGTCGTCTCGCTCTGGAACACGCTGGGCGCGCATGTCGGCGGCCTGAAGGGTGGCGAGATCCGGGGCATCGCGGTGACCTCGCACGACCGTTCGCCGCAGTTCCCGGAGATCCCGACCCTGCGCGAGCTCGGCTTCCCGGACGTGGTGGTCACCAACTGGTTCCTGATGGCCGGCCCGGCGAACCTGCCGCAGGACATCGTGCAGCGGGTCAACGCTGCGTTCACCGAGGCTGGCAAGGACCCGAAGGCCGCCGCCGGCATCGCCGCGCTGGGCGTGCAGCCGATCCCCGGGCTCAACCTCAAGAACTACACCGACTTCATCCGCAAGGAAGTCGGTGTCTGGGGCAAGGTAATGAAGGAACACGCGATCAAGCGGCAGTAACCGGTGCAGGCTCCGCATACCCGCGTCGGGCAAGGCCTCGGCGCGGGACTGATGTTCATCTGCCTGGGCGCCCTCGGCCTGTGGTTCGGCCGGGGTCTCGCCACCGGCAGCGCGCAGGAGATGGGGCCGGGCTATGCGCCGGCACTGGTGTGCTGGGGCATGGTGCTGATCGGTGTCATCGTGCTCGTGCGTTCTGTGCTGCGCGGCAGCGACGCGATCGAAGCCGTGTCGCCGCGAGCGGTGCTGGGCATTGTCGCCGCCCTGGGCATGTTCGCGGCGACGATCGGCAGCCTGGGCCTCGTCCTGTCCTCGATGCTCACGGTGGCCGTGGCCTGCCTGATCGAGCCCAGGCTGCGCTGGAAGGAGGTCGTGCTGCTGTCGGTCGGTCTGTCGGCCGCCGCGCTGGCGCTGTTCGTGTTCGTCCTGCGCATCCCGGTTCGTATCTGGCCGATCTGAATGGACCTGATCGACAATCTCTGGCTCGGGTTCACCGTCGCGGTCAGCTGGACGAACCTGCTGTTCTGCCTGATCGGGGTGCTCGTGGGCACCCTGATCGGCGTGCTGCCGGGCCTGGGCCCGGTGACCACGATCGCCATGCTGCTGCCGATCACCTACTACCTGGAGCCGGTGACCGCGCTGATCATGCTGGCGGGCATCTTCTACGGCTCGCAGTACGGCGGCTCGACCACGTCGATCCTTCTAAACATGCCGGGGGAGGCGTCCTCGGTGGTGACCTGCCTCGACGGCCACCAGATGGCGAAGAACGGTCGCGCAGGCGCGGCGCTGGCGGTGGCGGCGATCGGGTCGTTCATCGGCGGCACGGTCGCGACCCTGATCGTCGCCGGCGCGGCGGTCTACATTGCCGACTTCGTCAAGACCTTCACCTCGGTCGAATACTTCTCGCTGATGGTGTTCGGTCTGGTCGCGGCGGTGGTGCTGGCCAGCGGCTCTGTGCTGAACGCGATCGGCATGGTGCTGCTCGGGTTGTTCCTCGGCATGGTCGGCACCGACCTGAGCACGGGGGCGCCGCGTTACGTGTTCGGCGTGCCGATGCTGGCCGACGGCATCGACTTCGTGATCCTCGCCACCGGCATGTTCGGGGTGGCCGAGGTGCTGGCCAACCTCGAGCGGCGCATCCGTTCCGGCCAGCCCACCGCGATCAAGAACATCGGCCGCGCCGGGTTGACGCGGGCCGAATGGAAGCAGTCGGCACCGGCCATCTGGCGCGGCACCCTGATCGGATCGGCGCTCGGCGTGTTGCCGGGCAGCGGCGGCATGCTGAGCGCATTCGCGTCCTACACGCTGGAGAAGAAGGTGGCGAAGGATCCGTCGCGCTTCGGCAAGGGCGCGATCGAAGGCGTGGCCGGGCCGGAGAGCGCCAACAACGCCGGTTCGCAGACGGCCTTCATCCCGCTGCTCACCATGGGCCTGCCGTCGAACGCGACCATGGCGATGATGGCCGGCGCGATGATGATCCACGGCATCGTGCCCAGTTCGAAGGTGGTCACCGACCAGCCGGAACTGTTCTGGGGGCTGATCGCCAGCATGTGGATCGGCAACGTGCTGCTGCTGATCATCAACCTGCCGCTGATCGGTATCTGGATCCGCATCCTGGAGGTACCCTACAGGCTTCTCTACCCTACGGTGCTGCTGCTGTGCTGTATCGGCGTGTATTCGCTCACCAATTCGCCACAGTCGATCCTTTTCATGCTCGGATTCGGCGTGATGGGCTGGATGTTCCTCAAGTTCGGATGCGAGCCCGCACCCCTGGTGCTCGGCTTCGTGCTCGGCAGCCGGATGGAGGAGAACCTGCGCCGGGCGATGCTGGTGTCGGGCGGGGACGGCTGGGTGTTCCTGCAGCGTCCGATCAGCGTGGCCTTCCTGACATGCGCCGCGCTGCTCCTGCTGCTGGTCGTGCTGCCTTCGTTCAGCCGCAGCCGCGCGGCCCTGAAGGAAGCATGAGGGCCGCCGTCGCCGGCGCGATCCTCGGTCTGCTGGCTGCGACCTCGTTCGTCGCGCATGCCCAGCAGCCGCAACCAGCGGCGTCCTGGCAAGGGCTGCAGGTGAGCTTGCACCTGCACTGCTTCTCGGGCGTGCCCGAGGCCGAGCGCACCCGGTTCGACTACTGGAACAGCGGGATTGCCCGCGGCAATCCCGATCCGGACTGTGTCTCGCGGATCCCCCTGCTGCCGCCGGTGCCTCTGCGCTCGGCGAGCCTGCTGCGCGATGCCGAGACGATGGTGGAACTGCTGCGGCTCGATGTCGCGCCTGCGCATCTGGAAGCGATCCAGGCGGTGCTGCTCGCCAACCAGCGCCAGCTGGTGGCGGTGGCGGTGCAGGGGCGCATCGTCGCGGTCTTCTTCGTTGTCGGTGCCACGGCAGGCACCGGCATCGCGCTCCACATCTCGGACAAGGCAGCGGCGGCGGAACTCGAGAGTGACCTGAAGATACTGCTCGGCAGCGGCAGCTGAGTACACTTCGGATACGGCGAGGCGCGTGTGCGGCCTCGCGCCGGTACACCGTGCCATCCGGCACGACCCGCAGAGCGCCCGAAGGAAGGTTGCCCACCCATGCTGCCGCAGACCCTGAACCCCACACCGTTCGAGCCGACGATGCCCGATCCGTCACTGGTCACGCTGACGCATGTCGTGTACGGGTTGCACGCGATGTCGCTGGTGATCGGCGCCTTCGGCGCTGCCACCCTCATCGGCGCGTTCCTGTTCGGCTGGCCATCGATCATCGCCGTGGTCATCAATTACGTGAAGCGGGGCGACGTCGCCGGGACCTGGCTCGAATCGCATTTCCGCTGGCAGATCCGTACCTTCTGGTACGCGGCACTGTGGGCGCTGCTGGTCGTGATGGTGTCGCTGCCGCTCACGATCGTGCTGATCGGCTTCGCGACCTGGGCGATAGGCCTGTTCGCACTGGGCATCTGGGCGACCTACCGCATCGTGCGCGGGTGGCTTGCGCTGAACGACCGCAGGCCGCTACAGCCCTGACCGCTTTTCGACCCTCATGCATAACCCTTATGCAATCGGTTTGCCTTTGTAGATCGGCTTTCCTATAATCGCCACTCAGTTGCAGGATGCGCGAATCCTTCGCGCATGCCTGGCACTTGCGGGGGGGCGATGGGAAGTAGAGCGATTGGCGCAATCACTGCGCTGCTGATGGCTGTTTCGATCGGGCAGGCCTGTGCCCACGGCGTATGGATGGCGCAGCGCTCTGGCGAGATGGCGGTGGTGTACGGCCACGGCGCCGAAGACCTGGACATGATCCGGCGCTTCGAGCGCATCCGCGAGGTGTCCGCGTTCGACGCCTCGGGAGCGGCGGTCAAGTCAGGCCTGCGCAAGACCGACCACCTCGTGCTGTTCGACCTTGCTGCGAAGCCGTCCGTGCTTGCGCTGGTGCTCGACAACGGCTTCTGGAGCCGGCAGGCAGACGGCAAATGGGTGAACAAGGGCCGGGACGAGGTGCCCGATGCGAAGGAAAGCGGTCGCTACATCAAGTATGCAGTGCGCCTGACCGGGCCCATGAAGTCGCCGCTCGGGCCCATCCCCGGACAGGTGCTGCAGGTGGTGCCCGTCAAGCCGACATTGCCGCAGCACCTCAACGAGCAGATGACCGTACGCGTGCTGTTCAATGGCAGGCCGGTGGCTGGCGCGAGCGTGATTCGTGACTACGTGAACGACCCAGAGGCGAAGCCTGCGATCACCGGCAAGGACGGGCTGTTCACCTTCCGCGTGCGCAACCAGGGCCTGAACGTCATCGCTGCGAGCTACGACGCGCCGCCCGAAGACCCTGCAAAGGCCACGAAGAACGGTCTGCACGCCACGCTTTCCTTCGCGCTGGAGCACGGTCCGGAGTAGCTGTCCGGCTCGACGACTGCATACCGGGGCGGGCAGGGGCGCCCCCCTGGCACCACACCTGTCTGACTCATCCCCTGTCGCGGCAGGGGACTGGGGCTTTGCTTGCCGTCATTCCCGGGAGACCGTACCTGTGACACATTCGACTCGCTCATCGCTTCGCCCCACCGTGCTCGCGCTGGCGCTGACCAGCGTGTGGGCCACGCCTGCCTTCGCACAGTCGCCAGCGCAGCCTGCCACCGCATCTGCGCCGCCAGCGGTGGCTGCCGCGACGGCCGCACCGACGGTCGCCCCTGCCGCCAGCAGGGAATTGCCCGCTATCGAAGTCGTGGGCCGCCGGCAGTCGGGGGCTTACCATTCCGAGGAAGCCAGCGGTGCACGCACCGACCTGCCGCTGCGCGAACTGCCGCAGGCGGTGCGCGTGATGTCGCGCCAGACGCTCGATGACCTGGGAGCCACGCGCATCGACGACACCCTCGATTTCGTCGGCGGCGTATCGCGCCAGAACAGTTTCGGGGGGCTCTGGGACAACATCGCCATCCGCGGGCTGGCTGGCGACGTGAACAACGGCATGCCGCTCCTGCTCAACGGGTTCTCGAGCAACCGCGGCTTCAATGCGCCGCGCGATACGGCCAATGTGGAGCGCATCGAGTTCCTGAAAGGACCGGCGGCTTCGCTGTACGGCACCAGCGAACCCGGCGGCACCCTGAACATCGTGACCAAGCGTCCCCTCTGGAAGCCCGCACATTCGATCGAAGGCTATGTCGGCAGCTACGATTTCTACCGCACGGCGCTCGATTCCACCGGGCCACTGGGAGAGAGCGTCGCCTATCGCCTGAACGTCGCGCTGGAGGACAGGGACAGCTTCCGCGACTATGTGCAGACACGGCGCTGGCTGGTCGCGCCAGCCTTCACGTGGAAGGTCTCGGCAAACACCCGCGTCGACTACAACGGCGAGATCCTGCGCCACCGTGCGCCGCTCGATCGGGGTGTTGTGGCGGTGAACAATCGCCTCGGCGCGGTACCGCGCCATCGCTTCCTCGGCGAGCCGGTCGATGGCGATGTACGGATCGAGAACGACAGCCACCAGGTCGTGCTCGAACATGACCTCAATGCCGAGTGGTCGACTCGCTTCGCACTGGCCTACAAGAAAGGGACTCTGCGCGGCTTCTCGACCGAGGCACAGCCAGCACTGCAGCCCGACCTGGAGACCCTGCGCAGGCAGCGCCGCTTCCGCGACTATTCATCGGAGGATGTCTCGCTGCAGGGCGAGCTGATCGGACGCTTTCTGGCTGGTGGCGTGCAGCATGAACTGCTGGCTGGTGTCGCGACCTACCGGTTCGACATGGACCAGTTGATGCTGCGAGTGAACCCGACCGGTGCATCGCCGTACGCGATTAACGTGTTCAACCCGGTGTACGGGCAGGCGCAACCCGCGTTGCTGCCCAACACCAACACGCGCGAGGAGCAGACCAGCCTCGCGTTCTACGTGCAGGACACGATCTCCATCGGCCAGCACTGGCGGTTGCTGGCAGGGCTTCGCGTGGACAGCTACGAGCAGTCGCTGCAGAACCGACGCACCAACCTGCGTACCGACCAGAGCCCGGGCGCCACCTCGCCGCGCATCGGCCTGAGCTACCTGCCGAACAGCCAGTGGACGCTCTTCGCCAATGCCGGCAAGTCATTCCGTCCGAATACCGGCGCCAGTGCTGCAGGGGCCGCGTTCGATCCGGAGTCGGGCACCGCCTTCGAGGCCGGCACCAAGTGGGAGAACGCCAGCCGATCCCTCGGGGCGACGCTCGCGGTCTACGACATCCGCAAGAAGAACGTGCTGACCGGTGACCCGGCGAATGCCGGCTTCTCCGTCGCTGCCGGCGAAGTTCGCAGCCGCGGCATGGACTTCGACATGACCGGCATGCTCAGCCGCGCCTGGCGCGTCAACGCGAGCTTCTCGTTCATAGATGCTGAAGTGGCGAGCGACAACACGCTCGAGGTGGGCTCCAGGCTCCTCAACATCCCGAAGATAAATGGCAGCATCCTGCTGGTCCGCGAGGGGCTGGTCGGCGGCAGCGGGCGTTATGGCGTCGGCGGCGGCGTCACCTATTCGGGTGTGCGGCTCGGACAGTCGCGTACGGCGGCCGATGCCACGGCGGGCAGGCCGGAGTTCGACCTGCCGTCCTATGCGCTGGCCAAGATCGTCGCCTACTGGCGCGTGACCCCGACGCTGCGTCTGTCGCTCGATGTCGACAACGTTTTCGACCGCACCTACTACACGAACTCGTTCCAGAGCACCTGGGTGTCACCCGGAATGCCGCGCACGTTCACGCTGGGCATGCAGGCGAAGTTCTGAGCACGATGTTCCGGGAACGTACCCGTGCGCTGCTGCGGTCGGGCGACGTTCGCGGAGCATGCCGTACCGGCCGCTGGGTACCGCTGCTTTTGGCGAGTGGCCTTGAGGACGAGCGGCGCTGTGACAACGCGCTGAACATCCGACCCATACCGCGAGCCGGGGGGATCTGGTGGGCGGTACTGGGATCGAACCAGTGACCCCTGCCGTGTGAAGGCAGTGCTCTACCGCTGAGCTAACCGCCCGAATCAATCGGGACGCGGATTTAATCACGCCACTCGGGCGCGGGTCAATCGGCATTCGGCCGGTGCCTGCGCATCGTCTAGAATCGGACTCCCAAAGCATCGCATCATCCGGAGCGCCGCCGATGTCACAACGCAAGCCCACCTCACACCTGCGCACGGCCACGGCCGCTGCAACCGCCGCGCTCGGGTTGCTGTCGGCGCTGGCGCTGACCAGCGCCGCATGGGCACAGGATCGCTACCCGTCGAAGACCGTACGCATCGTCGTGCCTTTCCCGACCGCCGGCGTGACCGATCTCGCTGCGCGCCAGGTCGCGCAGCGCCTGTCCGAGACCTGGGGGCAGCCGGTGGTGGTGGACAACCGACCCGGTGCGGGCGGCACCATCGGCAGCGAGGTCGGCGCGAAGGCTCCGCCGGACGGCTACACGCTCACCATCGGTTCGGTCAGCACCCATGCCATCGCGCCCAGCCTCTATGCGAAGCCCGGTTACGACCCGCTGAAGGACTTCGCTGCGATCACCGAACTGGCGAACACGCCCAACGTGCTGGTGATCAACGCCGCGCTGCCGGTGAAGACGCTGAAGGAGCTGGTCGCGCTGGCGAAGAAGCGGCCGGGTGAACTCACCTTCGGTTCCAACGGCAACGGCACGAACAACCACCTGGCCGGCGAGATGCTGCAGGCGGTGACCGGCATCCGGATGCAGCACGTGCCCTACAAGGGCTCGGCCTTCGCCACCAACGACCTGCTGGGCGGCCACATCTCGATGATGTTCGACGTGGTCGTGACGGCGCTGCCGATGGTGAAGGCGGGCAAGCTGCGGGCGCTGGCGATCGCAGCTCCGGCGCGCTCGCCCGTGATGCCGGATGTCCCGACCGCGGCCGAACTGGGCCTGGGTGCCTTCGAGGCGGTCGTATGGCTGGGCATGTGGGTGCCGGCCGCGGTGCCGCAGGACATCCAGAGTCGGCTCCACGCCGATACGGTCGCGGTGCTGAAGCAACCGCGGGTGCGCGAGTTCTTCCTGAGCCAGGGCGCGCAGGTGGTCGGCTCGACCCAGGCCCAGTTCCTGGAGCGCATCCGCAGCGAGACCGCACGCTGGAAGAAGGTCATCGACGGCGCGAAGATCCGCGTCGACTGAAGCCGGGCCGTCCCGGCACCGGCACCCGCCACAGGCTGCACACCATGACCACCATCCGTACCCGTTTCGCCCCCAGCCCGACCGGCTACCTGCATATCGGCGGTGCGCGCACCGCGCTGTTCTCCTGGGCCTATGCACGCAAGCACGGTGGCAAGTTCGTGCTGCGCATCGAGGACACCGACCTCGAGCGGTCCACTCAGGCCTCGGTGCAGGCCATCCTCGACGGGCTGTCGTGGCTCGGCATCGACTGGGACGAGGGCCCGGCGTTCCAGATGCAGCGCCTCGCGCGCTACCAGGAGATCGCCGAGCGGATGATCCGCGAAGGTCATGCTTACCACTGCTACGCGACGAAGCAGGAGCTCGACGAGATGCGCGAGGCGCAGCGCTCGCGCGGCGAGAAGCCGCGCTACGACGGCCGCTGGCGCGATTCGACACGTACGCCGCCGCCAGGCGTGCCGCCGGTGGTGCGCCTGAAGAACCCGATCGGCGGGGAGGTGGCCTTCAACGACCTGGTGAAGGGGCCGATCTCGTTCTCCAACGACGAGCTGGACGACTTCGTGATCCTGCGCGCCGACGGCGTGCCGACCTACAACTTCGGGGTGGTGGTCGACGACCTCGACATGAACATCACGCACGTGATCCGCGGCGACGACCACGTGAACAACACGCCACGCCAGATCAACGTCTACCGTGCGCTGGGCGCGAGCCTGCCGCTTTTCGCGCATGTGCCGATGATCCTCGGCGCCGACGGCGAGCGGTTGTCGAAGCGGCATGGCGCGGTCAGCGTGATGCAGTACCACGAAGAGGGCTACCTGCCGGAGGCGCTGGTCAACTACCTCGCACGCCTGGGCTGGTCGCATGGCGACGACGAGGTGTTCAGCACCGCCCAGCTGGTCGAATGGTTCGACCTGCGCCACATCAGCCGCTCGCCGGCGCAGTTCAACCCCGAGAAGCTCGGCTGGTTGAACCATGAGTACATCAAGATGGCCGACGATGCGCGCCTGGGCCGTGAGGTCGCTCAGCGCCTTGAGGCTGCCGGGGTGTCGCTGGTCGACGGCCCGCTGCCGCTGGAAGCGGTGAAGCTGTTCAAGGACCGCGCGCGCACGCTGGTCGAACTGGCCGACGGTGCGCGGCTGCTCTACGCGCCGGTCGAGCCCACGCCGGAGCTGCTGGCCCAGCATGTCACCGATGCGGTGCGCGGGCCGCTGCGCGAACTGGCGAACGAGCTGGCGACGCTCGCCTGGACGCGCGAGGAGATCGGCGCGCTGGTCAAGCGCAGCGCGGCGAAGCATTCCCTCAAGCTGCCGCAGCTGATGATGCCGCTGCGCGCGATCATCGCCGGCACCGGGCAGACGCCGTCCCTCGATGCGGTGATCGCGCTGTCGCCCCGGGAGCGGGTGCTGGGGCGGCTGGAGCACTACCTGGCCTGAGCGGAGCCGCTGCGGTCGCGGGCGCCCCAGGCCCGCGACGGGTGGCGCTACTGCGCCATCATCCAGGCGAGCAGGCGGGTGCCCAGTTCGAAGTCGGCGTAGTCCATCGCCTCTTTCGCGTTGTGGCTGCCGTTTGCGTTGCGCACGAAGATCATCGCCGCCGGCAGGCCAGCGTGCACGAAGTCCTGTGCGTCGTGGCCGGCCCCGCTCGGGATGTCCATCACCGGGATGCCCAGCGCGGTTGCGCCCTGGTTGAGCGCGGTGCAGAAGTCCCGGTCCATCGTGGCCGGGTCCTGCGGCGAGAAGCTGCCCAGCTCGAAGGCGACCCGCCGCTCGGCCGCGATGCGGGTGGCCTGGCTGCGCGCGAAGTCGGCCATGTGGTCGAGCACTGAACGCTCCTGGCTGCGGTACTCGAGGCAGAAATCGACCTGTCCCGGCACCTTGGTGATCGAATGCAGGTCGGCGTCGGTGAACAGCTTGCCCACCGTACAGGTGAGGTCGCCGCCCGAGGCGCGCACGCGCGTCGCCTCCTGCTCGATCAGGTGCACGAGTTCGACGGTGGCCAGTACCGCATCGCTGCGGTATTCATGGGGCACCGCACCCGAGTGGGTGTAGGCACCGGTGCAGCGGCAGCTGCGCGCCCGGGCGGAGCCGCGGATCGCCGTCACCACGCCCACCGGCAGGCCGAGCCGCTCGAGCACCGGCCCCTGCTCGATGTGCAGCTCCAGCCAGCCGCGGTAGCGCGCGAGGTCGAGTGTGCCGCGGCCGAGTTCCACGCGATCAGGTGAGAAGCCGGCATCGGCCATGTGCTCGCGCAGCGTGCGGCCGCTGCGGGTATTGATGGCCGAATCGAGTTCGGCAGGGGGCAGGATACCCAGTGCCGAGCGGCTGCCGATATGGCCGCCGTGGGCGCCCGCGTACCACGCGCTTGCTTCCTCGGCGCGCACGCCCATCACCGTGATGTCGGTGGCCGGTACGATACCGGCCGCGCGCAGCGCCGCCACCGCCGTGAGACCGGCGACCACGCCGGCGAGGCCGTCGAAGTTGCCGCCGCTGGGCACAGAGTCGATGTGCGAGCCGGTGATCCAGCCCGGTGTACTGCGGTCGGCGCCGGGCAGGGTCATGTAGAGGTTGCCGAACGGATCCTTCGATATCTCGAGGCAAAGCTCGCGGGCCTTCGCCTCGAGCAGGTCCGAGGCCGTCTGCTCATTCGCGCTGTAGGGCTCGCGCGCCATGCCGACGCCGTCGCCAGTCGCGGCACCGATGGTTTCGAACAGCCCGTGCGCGACCGGCATCGCGGTGCGGGTCGCATCGGCGAAGCGGGCTGCAACCGGGGGCAGGGCGCTGGCGGGGGCTGTCGGCATGGGAGTGCGTCCGTGGGGAATGGCGAGGAAGCCGCACAATCTAACATTCAACCGTTTGCGTGTTTACATGCGGGCGAAGGCCTGCGTATAATTCGCGCCTCTCGTGTGGGGGTATAGCTCAGCTGGGAGAGCGCTTGCATGGCATGCAAGAGGTCAGCGGTTCGATCCCGCTTACCTCCACCAATCACCTGAAGATCTTCGATAGATTCACCCGCAGCGGAAGTTGTCGTATCGGAATTCGTCGTATCGTAAGTTGCCGTCGCAGAAGTCATTTCAATCCGTAAAGTCCGCACCACGCCTCGTCCCCATCGTCTAGAGGCCTAGGACATCGCCCTTTCACGGCGGTAACGGGGGTTCGAATCCCCCTGGGGACGCCAAGCATCCTGGCGTCGTTTGCGTTCCGGATACCGACATGGCCGCACTGACTCACGCGTTTCTGGTTCTGATCACCCTGCTCTGCGCGGTGCCGTGGTCGCTTGCTGCCGAGCCGTCAGCGCCCATGGCTGTCGTTCGCGAAGCGCCGGTGGTCGTGTTCAACCGCACCGTCGCGGTCTATCGCGCGCCCTTCCTCGGCACGCCGCCGGATGACCGCGCCCGCCGCGCCCGGCAGGTCATTTCCGAGTTGCTCGCGCGCGGCGGACCGGGCGAGATCACGACCCATCCCGAACCGCAGGGAACGGTGATACGGATCGATGGCGAGTTCGCGATGATCCTGTTGCCCGAGGATGCCGACCGCCTGCGCGGGCAAACGCTGGAGGGCGCGAGTACGCGCGCAGTCGAAGCGCTGCGGCAAGTCTCCGCCGAGACACGTGAAGGACACAACCGTTCGCTGCTGCTGCGCGGGCTCGCGATGGCACTGGCCGCCACCGTTGCGCTGGCGCTGCTCGCAGCCGGCGTGCTGCGGGTCCGGCGAATGCTGGGCGCCCGCGCCCGTGCGCTGATCATGAATCGCGCGGACAAGCTGCGCATCGGCGATGCACAGTTGCTGCAACCCGGGAAGCTGATCGAACTCGCCAGTGCGTCCATCACGCTCACTGTATGGCTGCTGCTGCTGCTGTTCAGCTATCAGTGGCTGAGCTTCGTGCTTGAACGCTTTCCGTATACGCGGCCGTGGGGCGAGCAATTGCAGGCCTACCTGCTGGGCGTGGCATACAGCATCGGCACCGGGGTACTCGGGGCGCTTCCAGACCTGCTGGTGGCGGTGCTGATCTTCATGCTTGCGCGAGGAGCGATCGGCCTTGCTCTGCCCCTGTTCGACCGCGCCAGCGAGCATGGCGGAGCGCTCGGCTGGCTCGATGCCGATACGGTGCGGCCGACGCGCATGTTGTTCACCGTTGGCGTCTGGCTGTTCGCGGTGGTGATGGCCTATCCCTACCTGCCTGGTGCGGACAGCGAGGCGTTCAAGGGCATGTCGGTGCTGGTCGGGCTGATGCTGACCGTCGGCGGCGCGAGCCTGGTCAGTCAGGGCGCGAGCGGCCTGATCCTCATGTATTCGCGCACGCTTCGGGTAGGGGAGTACGTTCGCGTGGCCGACCATGAAGGCACGGTCACCGAGCTGGGTACGTTCACCACGCGCATACGGACCGGAATGGGCGAGGAGATCACGATGCCCAACGCGCTGCTGCTGACCACCGTCACGAAGAACTATTCGCGCTCGGTGCAGGGCAAGGGCTACATCATCGATACGACCCTCACGATCGGCTACGACACGCCGTGGCGCGAAGTCGAGTCGATGATGCTCGAAGCGGCGAAGCGTACGCCCGGCGTGCTGGCAGCGCCGGCGCCAAGGGTGTTCCAGACATCGCTGTCGGACTTCTACGTCGAGTACCGGCTGGTCTGCCAGGCGGTGCCTTCCCAGCCGCGTCCGCGTGCCGAGGTACTCGCAGCGCTGCACCAGCACCTGCTGGACGTGTTCAACGAGCGTGGTGTACAGATCATGTCCCCGCACTACTTCAGTGACCCGCAGGAACCCAAGCTCGTACCCAGGCCGGTGACGGAGACGGGGCAGGCGGCTTCCTGATGGGCGCTGCCGGCGCGCTGGCCGACGACCGATCGGCTGCCGCTGCCGCGCTGGCGCGGTTCGCGGATGCTGGCGGGGACCCCGTGGGCGCGCTGGCCGCGTTGATCGATTTCGTGCGGCCGCGCGATGCGCGCGAGATCGAGGGCAGCGTGGCCCGATATACAGCAGTCATCGAGCTGCTCGAGATCGATCCGGCGCGTGCATCCGATGTGCGCCGCCATGTGCTGCGGCTGCTGTCGACGCGCCGGATGGTCGAATTCTTCGCCGACAGCGGCATCCTGCCCGGCACCGGCTTCTTCACCGAGCTCGGACGTATCGTTGGCGACCGCCTGCTTCCTGATGTTCCCGATCCGGACGACCTGCGCAGCGCGTTGCGCCAGGTGTTTCATCGCCGCAGCGACTGGGTATGGTTCTCTGCGCTACCCACCGAATTGTCGAGCCGCTTCTGGCATCTGATCGCGCGCGAGACGGCCAACGACGAGGCGATCGCCCGGGGCATCGTCGGCCAGGTGCTGGAGGCATTGCTGATCCTCGCGTACCGGATGGGCGGTATCGACGTGGACGCGGAGTTCGGCCGGCTGGGGCCGGAGTTCAAGGACCATGCTGCGTGCTTCCGCGGGCTGACCGGCGCCAGCCAGCGCTACGTCGACATGCTGCGCGCGCATCTCGCAGACCCTGGCATGACGCCGCTCGACAGCGCCGAGGTACAGGTGCTGGTCGACCAGTGCTGCGCGGTGATCGACCGCGCGCGCCGCCTGGCAACGGCGCGGGGCACGAGTGTCCGTCTCTCGTACATGATCCGGCGCAGTTCGCAGAGCCTGCGCCGGATCAGCGACCTCGGGTACCTGCTCGATGCCGGCGTGGTGAACGAGAAAGGCGACCTGCAGCGGCCGGAAGTGATCGAACGCTGGAGCGCGCTGGTTCGCTCGGCGCTGGCCGCCGAGAGCCGTCGCTGCAGCCTCCGCAGTCATGTCGGCGTCGGACTTTCCATGCTGGCGCTGCGGGTCACCGAGAATGCGGCAAAGACAGGCGAGCACTACATCGCGGAGACGCGCGCCGCTTACCGTGCGATGTGGCGCGCGGCGATGGGGGCGGGTGCACTGATCGGCGTGATGGCGCTGCTGAAGATCTTCGCCGGCAAGCTCGACCTCGCGCCGATCGGCTACGCGCTCGGCTACAGCCTGATCTACGGCCTCGGCTTCGTCATCATCTACATGCTGCACCTGACGGTGGCCACCAAGCAGCCGGCCATGACCGCGCAGACGCTCGCCAGCTATGTCGGTGAACTGCACGCCGACGGTGCTCGCCGTGCCGCCGGCCTGGAGCGCGTGGTCGACCTGTTCGCGGCGGTCGGCCGTACCCAGGTCGCTGCCATCCTGGGCAACGTGTCCGTGGCCTTCCCGGTCGCGCTGCTCCTGTCGTTGCTGTTCGTCGCGCTTTCCGGGGCCCCGCCGATCGACGCTGCCAAGGCCGACCACCTGCTGCACGACCTCGACATCACCGGCTGGGCGCTGCCCCATGCGGCACTCGCGGGCGTGTTCCTGTTCCTGTCCGGCGTGCTGACCGGCTACTTCGACAACACTGCGGGTTACGCGCGGCTGGGGCAGCGCGTCGAGCGCCTGCCGTGGCTGCGACGCCTGGCCGGCCCGGCGCGTGCGTCGAAGGTCGGCGCCTACCTGGAAGCCAACCTCGGCGGCCTGCTCGGGAATTTCCTGTTCGGTTGCATGCTCGGCACCGCCGGGACGATAGGCATGATCCTGGGGCTGCCGATCGACATCCGGCACATTGCGTTCTCGTCGGCGAACCTCGGTTACGCGCTGGCCGGTTCGGGCTTCGCGCTGCCCTGGCAGGCGTTCGCGTGGGGGCTACTGGGCGTGGTGATGATCGGCGCCGTGAACCTGCTGGTGAGCTTCTCGCTCGCGCTGTGGATGGCGATGCGCGCCCGCGCGATCGCGCCACGGGTCGAGCTGCGCGGGCTCGGGCGGCACCTCGGCCGCCGCCTGCGCTCGGCACCGTCCACGTTCTTCACCGCGCGCGGGTTGCCGGCCGACCTGCCTGCCACCTCGGCCTCGAACCGGGCGCCGTGATCTCCTGAGACGCCGGGTCCAGCCGGCGCTTCCGGAGGCCGCCACATGCCAGTGCATGCGCGGTCTTTCGTGCACCGTCGCGGGGACTGATGATCGGTATCCGCGACCTTCGCACCGGGAACGTGCGTACTGGCATGACTGCTGCTTTAAGGGAGTCCGACCCCACCACACTGGAGATTCGAGAGGCCGCGTTCGACAATCCCTTCGACCCCTCGGTAGCGTTGAATCCCTGCGAATGCGGGCGGCATGCGTCCCAGGCCGATCACGATGCGCATGCAGTCGTGACGCATCCGTCCGCCACGGCCGCAGAGGGTCCGGTATCGCCGGGTACCTGGTTCGATGGCAATCAGGCCACCGAAGCGGCGAGTAACCGTATCATCGAACAGGCGGTGGTGCGCGCGCTGTTCCCCAACGACGACATGCGTCGCCGCTTCCTGAAGGCAGTGGGGGTGCGCACCGCGATGGGTGCGATCGCCTCGGTGCTGCCGATTGGCGCGATGCAGGCGATTGCCCAGGACAGCAAGCTGGCGATCGAGAAGAAGAACCTTCAGGTGGGCTTCGTCGCGATTACCTGCGCCACGCCGCTGATCATGGCGCACCCGCTGCGCTTCTACGAGCGCGAAGGCCTGAACGTCGAACTGCAGCGTACCGCCGGCTGGGCGCTGGTGCGGGACAAGATGATCAACCGCGAGTACGACGCCTCGCACATGCTCTCGCCGATGCCGCTGTCGATCTCGATGGGGCTGGGCTCCGTGGCCACCGGCATCAACGTGGCGACCATCCAGAACGTCAATGGCCAGGCCATCACGCTGCACCAGAAATTCAAGGACCGGCGCGATCCGAAGATGTGGAAGGGGATGCGCTTCGCGGTGCCCTTCGAGTACTCGATCCACAACTTCCTGCTGCGCTACTACGTGGCCGAGGCTGGGCTCGATCCCGACAAGGACATCCAGATCCGCGTGACGCCGCCGCCGGAAATGGTAGCGAACCTGCGCGCCGGCAATATCGACGGATTCCTCGGACCCGAGCCTTTCAATCAGCGTGCTGTCTACGACGGCATCGGCTTCATCCACCTGCTCACCAAGGAACTCTGGGACGGACATCCGTGCTGCGCCTTCGGCGTGTCGGATGCCTGGATCAAGCAGAACCCGAACACCTTCGCTGCTCTCTACCGGGCGATCCTGAACGCGCATGCGATGGCGCGCGATCCGAAGCACCGGGCACTGATCGCCAATGCGATCGCGCCCTCGCAGTACCTGAACCAGCCCTACGAAGTGATCGAACAGGTGCTGGTCGGCACCTACGCCGACGGCCTGGGCAACGTGCGCAAGGATCCCAACCGCGTCGATTTCGATCCGTTCCCGTGGGGCACGATGGCCGTCTGGATCCTGTCCCAGATGAAGCGCTGGGGCTACGTGAAGGGCGATGTGAACTACCGCAAGATCGCGGAGGAGGTGTTCATGATCACCGACGCGCGCAAGGCCATGGGTGAGCTGAAGATGACCGTGCCGAAGGATGCATATCCGCGCATCCGCGTGATGGGCAAGGAGTTCGACCCGGCGAAGAACGTCGACCAGTACATCAACAGCTTCGCGATCCGTCGCACCTGACCACCGCACGATCCGGAGTCCACATGTTCAATAGTGTCTCGAGGTCGCAGGGGTTTCGTGCGGGCATCCTCTCTGCCTGCATCCTTGCACTGGTTCTGGTGCTGTGGCATCTCGCCACCGCGCCGGTGGCCGCGCCGCAGTATGCCGATCCCGAGTATGCAAGGCTGATGGGCGGCAAGGGGCAGACCAGTTCCGGGCTGCCTTCGCTGCCGCAGATGGGCACGGCCATCTGGAAACATCTGTCCAACCCTTTCTACGACAACGGTCCGAACGACAAGGGCGTCGGCCTCCAGGTCGGCTATTCGATCGGGCGCGTGCTGCTCGGATTCCTGCTGGCCGCGGCCGTCGCGATCCCGCTCGGTTTCGTGATCGGCATGTCGCCGCTGTTGTTCAGGGCGCTCAATCCGTTCATCCAGGTGCTGAAGCCGATTTCGCCGCTCGCCTGGATGCCGCTCGCTCTCTACACGATCAAGGATTCGACGATTTCCTCGATCTTCGTGATCTTCATCTGCTCGATCTGGCCGATGCTGATCAACACGGCGCACGGCGTGGCGTCGGTGCGACGCGACTGGCTCAACGTTGCGCGCACGCTCGAGGTCGGTCGCGTGCGCACCGCATTGCGGGTGGTGCTGCCGGCGGCTGCGCCGACCATCCTGACCGGCATGCGCATCTCGATGGGCATTGCCTGGCTGGTGATCGTGGCAGCCGAGATGCTGGTCGGGGGCACCGGTATCGGCTATTTCGTGTGGAACGAATGGAACAACCTGTCGCTGACCAACGTGATCTTCGCGATCCTGATGATCGGCGTGGTCGGGATGCTGCTCGACCTGGTGTTCGGACTGCTGACCCGGCTGGTCAGCTACCAGGAGTGAACCGGTGAGTGCCTTCCTGCAAGTCGACAACCTTCGCAAGGTCTTCCCGTCGCAGCGAGGCGGCGCGCCGCTGACCGTGTTCGACGAGGTGAACTTCACCATCGAACAGGGCGAGTTCGCCTGCATCATAGGCCACTCGGGCTGCGGCAAGTCGACCATCCTCAACGTGCTTGCCGGCCTCGACGAGGCCAGCTCCGGCTACGTGATCATGGATGGACGCGAGGTACGCGGTCCTAGCCTCGACCGCGGCGTGGTGTTCCAGGGCCATGCGCTGATGCCCTGGCTGAGTGCGGAGCGCAACGTGGCGTTCGCGGTGCAGTCGCGCTGGCCGCAGTACGACGCACGCAAGGTCAAGGCGGTGTGCGACCAGTATCTGGGCATGGTCGGGTTGTCCGGTTCCGAACACAAGCGGCCGTCGGAACTTTCCGGCGGCATGAAGCAGCGGGTCGGCATCGCTCGGGCGTTCGCCATCGAGCCGAAGATGCTGCTGCTCGACGAACCCTTCGGTGCGCTCGATGCGCTCACGCGCGGCGTGATCCAGGAAGAACTGCTGAAGATCTGCGCGCAGACCCGGCAGACGGTCTTCATGATCACCCACGATGTCGACGAGGCGATCCTGCTGGCCGACAAGATCCTGTTGATGACCAACGGCCCGGATGCGCGCATCGCCGAGGTGGTCGTCAACACGATGCCGCGCAGCCGCAATCGTCAGACGCTGCACAAGGATCCGCAGTTCTACCGGATCCGCAACCACCTGGTCGATTTCCTGGTGAACCGGTCGAAGACCTTCCGGGACGAACCCCCGTCCGGGTTCGATCCGCGCAACCTGCCGCACCTGACGCCGGGCCTCGATCCGGCGCAGGCGCCCGGCGCCGAGGCGATTGCCGGCGTCGCTGCCTGACCTCCGGTGCCCGGACCGTAGTCGTTGATACCCATCGAAAGAGGAGAGAAACCATGAAACGAGAACCGAGCGGTGCGCTGGCAATGCCGGCCCGTCCGATGACCCGCGACGACGTGACCGCGCGCATCGTGTCGATCAAGATTCACAAGGCCCTGAAGTGGGCCGATATCGCGACGAAGGTCGGCGAGAGCAAGGAGTGGGTGACGGCGGCCTGCCTGGGCCAGATGACGCTCACGAAGAAGCAGGCCGACACCCTGGGCAAGCTGCTCGGACTGACGAAGGAAGAGATCACGCTGCTGCAGGTGGTGCCGTACAAGGGCTCGCTGCCCACGGCGGTGCCGACCGATCCGCTGATCTACCGCTGGTACGAGATCGTCAGCGTGTACGGCACCACGATCAAGGAACTGATCCACGAGGAATTCGGCGACGGCATCATGAGCGCGATCGACTTCTCGATGGACATCACGCGCGAGCCCGACCCGAAGGGTGACCGGGTGAAGGTGGTGCTGAGCGGAAAGTTCCTGCCGTACAAGACGTACTGATCGCGCGGCCCATCCGTTCAGGTGTGGGCTATCGCGGCCGCGAACGCGCCCAGCAGCAGTGCGACCTGCAAGAGGTTCACGACGACGCTGGCGCGGTGCAGGCGATCGAAGCGGCGTGCGGCCGCCGGGTCGGACATCGACGCGTCCCGTGCGGCATTGATCGCCGGCATCAGCGCCTGCCGGGCGATCAGGAAGCCGAGCGCGGTCGCGAATGCGAGCCCGGCGGCGCTGGGCGCCGTGCCGGCGCAGAGCAGGGCGGACACGCTGCTGCCGATGAGCCCGAATCCGTAGTACCAGGGAAACAGCGCGCGGATGAAGCGCCCTGCGATGTCGGGCGGCAGTCGCATGAAGACCATCGGCGCGACGCAGGCCGAGAAGAACAGCATCGCGCCCAGCGTGATGCCGATCGCCAGCGCCCCCCATCCGGCTGCATCGGGCAGTGACAGTGGCATCGACGTATCAGCCAGTGCTGCCGTCGCGGGCCTGGCGCTCGAGGTCTTCCCAGCGCTGCATCGCGCGCGAGAGGCCGTCCTCCAGGCCGGACAGCTTCGCCTGGAGTTCCTTCAGGCCGGCGGGATCCCGGGTGTAGAGGGCGGGATCGGCCAGCGCGGTGCCGACCGTCGCGATGTCCGCTTCGAGCTTCTCGATCGTGGCGGGCATCGATTCCAGTTCGCGGGTTTCCTTGAAGCTCAGACGCGGCTTCGGCTTCACGGTTGATGCCCGGGCAGCGTTCGCGCCCGCAGTCGCCGGTTCGCGGGTGGCGAGGGCGGGCAGGGCGGGCAGGGCGGCAGCGGCTGCGGCTGCGGCCGGCTTCGAGCCCGTCCTGCCGCCTGCCTCCGGCTCCGTCGTGCCTGTACGGTAGCGCTGCCAGTCGCTGTAGCCACCGGCGATCTCGACCAGGCGGCCGTCGCCGGCAAACGCGATCACCTGTGTCGTCACGTTGTCGAGGAACTCCCGGTCGTGGCTGACTACCAGCACGGTGCCGCGGTACTCGGCGAGCAGCGACTCGAGCAGGTCGAGGGTCTCTATGTCGAGGTCGTTGGTCGGCTCGTCCAGCACCAGGAGGTTGGCGGGGCGGGCGAACAGTCGAGCGAGCAGCAGCCGGTTGCGCTCGCCGCCGGACAGCGCCGATACCGGCGAGCGCGCCCGCTGCGGGGGAAACAGGAACTCGGACAGATAGCCGATCACATGCTGGCGCGTGCCGCCGATCTCGACGAAATCGGAGCCGGGGCTGACCACGTCGGTGAGCCGGGCATCGGGATCGAGCTGCGCGCGAAACTGGTCGAAGTAAGCGATCTCGAGCCGGGTGCCGAGCCGCGCCTTGCCGGAGTCGACCTCGAGCTGGCCGAGCAGCACGCGCAGCAGCGTGGTCTTGCCAGCGCCGTTGGGCCCCACCAGGCCGATCCGGTCGCCGCGGATGATACGTGTCGAGAAATCGCGGATCAGCGTGCGCCCGCCCAGCGCGACCGTTGCATGTTCGAGCTCGGCGACCAGTTCTCCGGACGCATCGCCGGCAGCCAGCTTGAAGCCCACCTGCCCGATGCGCTCGCGGCGGGCGGCCCGGTCACGGCGAAGCTGTTCGAGCCGTCGTACCCGGCCCTCGTTGCGCGTGCGGCGCGCCTCGATGCCCTTGCGGATCCAGACTTCTTCTTCCGCCAGGCGCTTGTCGAAGCGTGCCGCAGCAACGGCCTCATCGGCCAGCTGCTGCGCCTTGCGCGCCTTGTAGTCGCGGAACGAACCGGGATAGCTGGTCAGTTGTCCACGGTCGAGTTCGATGATCCGGGTGATCACCCGGTCGAGGAATCGCCGGTCATGGCTGACCACCATCACCGCGCCGCGAAAGCCGAGCAGCGTGTTCTCCAGCCACTCGATCGCATCCATGTCGAGATGGTTGGTCGGTTCGTCGAGCAGCAGCACGTCCGGTTCGCCGGCGAGCGCGCGCACCAGTGCGACGCGCTTGCGCCCGCCGCCCGACAGCGTGTCGAACGGCGTCGCGCCGTCGAACCCGTGCGTGAGCAGGAGCGCCGACACGCGCGAGGGAAGGTCCCAGCCCCGCTCATGGTCCAGCCGGTCGTGGAGCCACTGCATGCGTTCGGCGTTCGCCGGTGTGTCTTCCGCGTGCGCCAGGGCCTGATGCTCCGCGAAGACCTCCGCGATATCGCCGAACCCGCCGGCGATGACCTCGCCGATGGTCAGCCCCGGTTCGAACGTGGGCTCCTGGTCGAGCAGAACGCAGCGCAGCCCGGGCGTGCGGACGATCTCGCCGCTATCGGCGGCGATACGGCCGTCGACCAGCTTCATCAGTGTCGACTTGCCGGTGCCGTTGCGACCGATCAGGCCGACCCGCTCGCCTTCCTGGAGGACGAAGTCTGCCTGGTCGAGCAGCAGGCCGGCGCCGAAGCCGAGTGAGACCCGATTCAGTGCCAGGAGCATCGGATATCGTTCATTGCACCTGCAGCCCGATGGACCGGATCAGCTTGCCGTAGAAGGCGTGGTCGCGACGCACCCGCTGCGCGAACTGGTCGGCGGACAGTTGCGGTGTATCGAAGCCCTGCTGCGCCCACAGCGTGCGCAGCTCCTTGCGGTCGAGCGCTCGGTTGATCGACACGTTCATGCGGTCGACGACCTCGCGCGATACCCCTGCCGGACCGAATACGCCGTGCCACCCAACCAGATCGTAGCCCGGCACGCTGTCGTTGATCGGCGGCACGTTCGGCAGTGCGGCGATGCGCGTGGTTCCGGTCACACCGATCGCGCGCAGCTTGCCGGCCTCGACCTGGGTGCGTACCGCCGCGTAGCTGTCCCACATCATGTCGATGCGGCCGCTGACCAGGTCGGGCATGGTCGCGCTGCCGCCGCCTCGGTAGGGCACATGAACCATGTTCACGCCGCCGAGCGAGGCGAGCAGCTCGCCGGCGAGATGGAAGGCGCTGCCGATGCCGGTGGAGCCATACGTGAGCACGCCCGGCTTCGCCCGGGCGATGGCGACCAGATCGCGCGCCGTCTTCGCGGGGACCGACGGATGCGCGACCAGCACGAACGAGAAGGCCGTGATCATCGCGATCGGCGCAAGGTCCTTCAGCGAATCGTACGGGGCCTTCTGCAGGTGTGGCGCGGAGGTCAGCGACGAGCCCGGCGCGGCCAGCAGCGTGTAGGCGTCCGGTGCCGACTTCGATACGAACTCATTGGCCAGCTGGCCAGTGGCGCCCGGCCTCGGCTCGACCGTGAAGCCCTGCCCGAACTCGGTGGCGAGCTGCGCGGCGAGCGGACGGATCGATACGTCGATCGCGCTGCCGGGGGCGAAGCCGTGGATCAGGCGCACAGGCCTGGTCGGCCATGCCTGGGCCGATGCGGTGCCTGCGGCAACGGTACCGGCAATGACGCAGCCGATCGTGCAGGCGAGCAGCGCGCGGCGCTGGATTGCGGGGCCGCTGCTCTCGACAGAGGCGGTGCGGGCGGTGCTGGATACGGTACGGGGCACGGGGGTCATCGAAGCTGGGTAAGATTGGCGGGTACCCGATTCTATCGGGGTTTGCCTCGTGATCCCTTCTTGCCGGTATCTGGAGTCCCCATGCCTCGCCTCAAGCCTGCCGATCCCGCCCGTCTCGGCCTAGCGCCACACCTGCGCGCGATCCTCGACCAGCCGTTTCCCCGTTTCTCGGACGCGGAGATGCAGCGAAGGCGCCACGCGCTCGCGGACGTCATGCGCAAGCACGACGTCGATCAGGTGCTGGTCTGCGGCGAGCAGCGCGCCGGCACCGGCATCTCCTGGCTCACTGGCTGGGTCACCACCAGCGAGCAGATCATCGTGTTCGATGGTCGCGAGCAGCCGAAGATGTTCGTCGAATGGGTCAACCATGCGCCGCTCGCGAAGCAGATCGCCTGGCAATGCGAGGTCGAATGGAGCGAGCACCGCAGCGTCGAGAAGGTGGTCGCAGAGCTGAAGCGGCGTGGCGCACGGCGCGTGGGCATCATGGGCGTGTTCAACTTCGGCAAGTACCGCAAGCTGGCCGCTGCGTTTCCGGATGTAGTCGACCTGAACCCTGCATACAGCCGCATGCGCCTTACCAAGTCCGAGGAGGAGATCGACTGGCTGCGCATCGGCGCGGCGTTCTCCGACGCGTCGATCGCGGCGCTCGCCGAGGGCCTCTGCGACGGGTTGAACGAGCGCGACCTGGGCGATATCGCAGAGCGCGCCTATGCACCGTTCGGCGGGGTCACGATGCTGCACTATTTCGGCGTGACGTCGATGGCTGCGCCCGACTGCTACATCCCCCGCCAGCATCCCATGAACCGCATCGTGCGCGACGGCGATTGCGTGTTCACCGAGATCACGGGCTCCTTCTGGGATTACGGCGGCCAGGTGCTGCGTACCTTCGCGGTCGGTGCCGAACCGCCGGCGCTCTATCGCGACCTGCACGATACGGCCGAGGCGACGTACGACGCAGTCACCGGCGTGATGCGTCCCGGCTGCACGATGGACGAGATCGTGGACGCCGCCTCGGTGATCGAAGCACGCGGCTTCACGATCTGCGACGATCTGGTGCACGGTTTCGGCGGCGGTTACTTCCAGCCGATCCTCGGCAGCCGCAGCCGTCCGGCGGGTCCGCTGCCCGATATCGTGCTCGCCGAGAACATGACGATGGTGGTGCAGCCGAACGTGATCGACCGTGCGCGCACCGCAGGCGTGCAGGTCGGGGAGCTGGTGCGGATTACCGCCACCGGTTTCGAGAGCCTGCATCGCGCGCCACGCGGATTCCTGCGCGCCGGCTGATCGGCCGTTGGGGCGGCGGCAGTACTGCATTGAGTGAACGTCCGGCGGGGCGGGAGTCGTGGACTGCCGCCGCGCTGCTCGCGCTGGCCGTCGCGTTGTGGGCGGGTAACTGGGTGATCGGCCGCATGATCCGCCTGGAGGCGCCGCCCGGCGGGATCACCTTCCTGCGCTGGACGATCGCCGCCTGCGTGCTGCTCGCGTTCAACGCGTCGTCGGTACGCGAATACTGGCCGCTGCTGCGGCGGTCGTGGCCAATCCTGCTGCTGCTCGCGGTGGCCGCGAGCGTCCTGCAGCACCTGCCGGTCTACATCGGGCTGCGCACCACGACGGCGACCACCGCCTCGCTGCTCAACGCCACCACGCCGGTGTTCATCCTGCTGCTGGGATGGCTGGTTCTGGGTGAGCGCCTGTCGGCAGCGGTGCTGGCGGGGGTGACGCTAGCCATGGCCGGTGCACTGTGGATCGTGACCCGCGGCCACCCCGGTTCGCTCTTGCACTGGGCGCTGGAGGCGGGCGACCTGTGGATCCTGCTCGGCACGGTGAGTTGGGCTGTCTATACGATCCTGCTGCGCTGGCGTCCGCCGGGCCTGCCGCCGTTGCCCTTCATGTGCGCGATCGCCGTGCTGGGGGCGCTGGTATCGCTGCCGGTTGCAGCGATCGAGTTCGCGGCTGGCAGCCGTTTCATCTGGTCATGGCCGGTGGCCGGAAGTCTGCTCTACATCGGGCTCGGGGCAACCGTCCTCGCCTACATCTGCTGGAACCGCGGCGTCGAAGTGCTGGGAGCCAGCCGGGCCGGCCCGTTCATGTATCTGATGCCGGTCTATACCCCCGTGATGGGCTGGCTGTTCCTGGGCGAAGGCATGCGGGCGTTTCACCTCGTCGGCATCGCGCTGATCTTCGCGGGGATCCTGCTGACGCGCCACGCGTCGCGCCCGGCGACCTAGCCGTTCAACCCCTCGAAGCAGGTGCGCACCAGGAAATCGACGGTCTGGACGTCGTCGTAGCGGCCGCTCTTGCGCAGGTACTCGAGCGTCGGGTCGCAGGAGCGGGCGTAGATCGTGTAGACGATCACCTCGTTCGGCAGCGTTCGGTCGAGCGCGCCTTCGTTCTGCGCGGCGATCACCAGCAGCTTGAGTTCGGCGTTGAGCTTCATGATGAGGCGCACATAGCTCAGGTTCAGCATCAGGCTTCGCTGCAGCGCGACGCTGGTCGATGGTAGGTGCGGGACGGCCCCCTTCAGGCGCCGTTCGAGCGCCCAGCGCAGGGTTGCCTTCAGCTTGTCGATCGGAGCCAGTTCCGGCGGCATCGCGGCCAGCACGTCGATCGTGTCCCGGGTCATGCGGCAGAGCGCGGCGGCGGCCAGGCTTTCCTTAGACGCGAAGTGCTTGTACAGGCTGCCTTTGGCGATGCCGACTTCGGCCGCGACGTCGTCCATCGTCATCAGATCGAAGCCTTTCTTCGCCAGCAACACATTGACGGCATCGAGGATCGCGTCCTCGCGCGCTGCAAACTGCTGTTTCTGAAAAGAAAGTCTCATCCGTGGTGCTTTCGTCTGGAACGCGGCGACGCTTTTGAGCGATCGCGGGAACTTAATTGTACAAAAAATGACTAAGAAGTCACATTCCGACTGTTGCGTCTTTGCCTTGGACAAACTACCATCAGACGAGTGGTCGAATGTGGTTAAGAATGTGCTTAATCGTACGAAAAGAAAGCGCCACCATCATGGGACCCGTTCACCCGAACACCGTCAATCTGGTGTTTGCTCGGGCGGGAGCCATGCTCAAGAACGGGTGGCACGAGTAGCCGATTCAGCCCTGATCGGTTCATGCATCGCTGCGGCGCAGCGCAGCGAATTTTCCCCTGTCGTTCCAACTCCGAGGCTCAAGATGCTGGACACCTGGAAAGGTCTGGAAGTGATGTTGAGCGGCGTCGAACCACGTCGCGTACGCGCGAACCGCGGGTCCGTCGAGGAAGTCCGTGCGATCGCGCCGGCCGAACTGGTCGCGCTGCGCAAGCGGCAGGGCGACAAGGTGGTGGTGGTTGACGTGCGGAACAGTCCGAAGGAATTGCTCCGCAGCACACTGCCCGACGCACAGGTCCTGTCGGTCGAAGAACTCGAAGTACGCTGGCGCCAGTTGCCGCAGGACGCGACGATCGTCGTCTACTGCTGGGACGAGTGGAGCACGCTTTCGGCGCGTGCTGTGCGTCTGTTGACGCTGCGCGGCCTGAAGGCCATCGAACTCTCGGGCGGAATCAAACGCTGGCGTGCGCTCAGCATGGACGAGACGCCGGTGGCGTCGACGATCGAGCGGTCCCGCTACCACTGACGGGCATCACGCGAACCGGTCGCCTCGTCCTGGACCGGCAGCGCTGCGCGACACGCTCATCGGCGACTTCTGGCGCGTATCCGCGAGGCCGATGTCCGGGCGTCTTCGGCGCCGGTCTCGCGCGGTCGGGTATCGACACGGGGCGTTCGATCCAGTCGATCTGCAGCGGCCGAAAGGCCTTGGCCTGCGTCAACGGAGGCGGCACACGGAGCGAGACAGGCGTCGGCGACCCTTTGCTCGGTAACTTCAACTCATCGCCCAGACTGCGTGACGGCGGGCGGCGGCCCCGCGCGGGCTGCGAGCGCAGCGGTGGATCGTTTCGGCGCCATCCGGGCCTTGCGCAGTTCCCGGGCGCGCTTGGGCAGCCCGGCGGCGTCGAGTTCATCAATGGCCATCGTGTCGCCGAGCGGGCCTCGTGCCCGAAGGTAGACTTCGGCAAGAACTACGCTCGGAGCAAGGCACGATGACGCAATCGACAGGCAAGGCAGGGGTAGCGCCAGGCCGGAGAGAAGGGCTGGCCTTGCGCGGCTTGTGGCTGGCTGCCTGCCTGTTCGCAGGGGGCGTGTGTCCCGCGTGGGCCGCAGGCGCGGCTGCGGTGCCGGCCGCGCCTGCGCCTGCCGGGGCTGCGCCTGCGCCCTGTCCGGCGCTGCTGGACGTCACTTTTCCCGAACTGGTCAGCGGCAAGCCGGTGTCCCTCTGCCAGTACCGCGGCAAGGTGCTCATGGTGGTCAATACCGCGAGCGAATGCGGCTTCACCCCGCAGTACGAACAGCTCGAGGCGCTGCACCGGCGCCTGGCGCCTCGGGGGCTGGTGATCGTCGGGTTCCCGTCGAACGATTTCGGCCAGCAGGAGCGCGGCAGCAACAAGGCCATCGCCGATTTCTGCAAGCTGAACTACGGGGTTTCGTTCCCGATGTTCGAACGTACCGAGGTCGTCGGACCGCGTGCGAATCCTTTCTACGCCCAACTCGCCCGGCGCAGCGGCACCGCGCCGGGCTGGAACTTCCACAAGTACGTGGTCGATCGCGGCGGCAACCGGGTCCAGAGCTTCGCGACGACGATACGTCCGGATGACCCCAGGCTGGTGCGCGAACTCGAACGGCTGCTCGCGGAGCCATACCGTCCGGGTGCGTGATGCGTGCCTGATGCGTGCCGGTTGAACCGGGCACCCGCCGAGGCTACCCTTGGCGCTCCCGTGCCAGCCATTCTCACCAAGGAGCTTCGATGGATACCGTGCCCCCGCCTGCCTACCCTGCGCTCTGTCTGTACATCGATGGCCGGTTCATCGGTGGCGAGGGTCGGGTCGAGCAGGATGTGACCAACCCGGCGACCGGCGCGGTGATCGGCCGGCTGCCGCATGCGTCGCGCGAGGACCTCGACGCTGCACTCGGGGCGGCCGACCGCGCGTTCCAGTCATGGAAGAAGAGCTCGCCGGTCGAACGCTCGAAGATCCTCCGGCGCGCGGCGGAGCTGTTCCGCGAGCGTGCGGCCGAAATGGCGCACGGCATCACGCTCGACATGGGCAAGCCGTATGCCGAGGCGATGGCGGAGGTGATGGGTGGCGCTGAACACTGCGAATGGCACGCCGAGGAATGCCGCCGCATCTACGGCCGTGTGATCCCGCCACGCGTCGATGGTGTGCGACAACTGGTGCTGCGCGAGCCGATCGGTGTCTGCGCTGCCTTCACGCCGTGGAACTTCCCGTTCAACCAGGCGATCCGCAAGGTGGTCGCGGCGATCGGCGCCGGCTGCACGCTGGTGCTCAAGGGGCCCGAGGATGCGCCCAGCGCGGTGGTGATCATCGCGCAGGTGTTCGCCGATGCCGGGCTTCCCGCAGGCTGCCTGAACATCGTGTGGGGTGTCCCGGCCGAAGTTTCCGATTACCTGATTCGCTCGCCGATCGTGCGCAAGATCTCGTTCACCGGGTCGGTGCCCGTCGGCAAGCAGCTCGCCGCCCTGGCTGGTTCGCTGATGAAGCGCTGCACGATGGAGCTGGGCGGACATTCCCCGGCCATCGTGTTCGAGGATGCGGATGTCGACCGCGCCGCGGAACTGCTCGCCAACATGAAGTACCGCAACGCCGGCCAGGTGTGCGTGTCGCCCTCCCGCATGTTCGTGCACGAGCAGGCCTACGACCGTTTCGTCGAGAAATTCGCGGCGGTGGCATCGTCGATCAAGGTCGGCAGCGGCCTCGAAAAGGACACCCGGATGGGGCCGCTCGCCCACCAGCGTCGGGTGCCGACGATGGAAAGCTTCGTCGACGATGCCGACCGGCGCGGCGGCAAGGTGCTGGTCGGCGGCTCGAAGATCGATGGCGCTGGCAACTTCTTCTCGCCGACGGTGATCACCGACGTGCCGGACGACTCGAAGCTCATGACGCAGGAGCCGTTCGGTCCGATCGCACCGATCGTCCGCTTCAGCGACTTCGACGAGGTCGTGCGCCGGGCGAACAGTCTGCCCTACGGCCTGGCTTCATATGCGTTCACCCGCTCGTCGCGCAACGCGACCGCGATCTCCAACTCGATCGAGGCAGGCATGGTGAACATCAATCACTTCGGCATCGCGCTGTCCGAGACGCCCTTCGGTGGCGTGAAGGACAGCGGTTACGGCAGCGAGGGTGGCGCCGAGACGTTCGACGGTTACCTGGTCACCAAGTTCGTCACCCAGCTGAACTGAAGGCCTGCCGTGAACATCGCCATCCTCGACGATTTCCTGGGCGTGGTGCCGTCGCTCGCCGTCTATCGGAAGCTCGACGGGCACCGGGTGACGGTGTTCCGGGACCCGCTCACCGATGTCGATGAACTCGGGCGGCGCCTCGCCGGGTTCGATGCGCTGGTGCTGTCGCGCGAGCGTACGAAGATCACGGCGAAGCTGCTCGACCGCCTGCCGGACCTGCGCATCATCAGCCAGACTGGCGTCATCCCGCACATCGACGTGCCGGCCTGTACCCGGCGCGGGGTGGTGGTGTGCTCGACGCGAACCGGGCCGTCGTACACCACGGCGGAACTCACATGGGGGCTGATCCTCGCCTCGATGCGCCACATCCCGCAGGAAGCGGTGGCGCTGCGTGAAGGACGCTGGCAGACGCGCTTCGGGCGAGGGCTGCGTGGCCTCACGCTCGGCGTCTTCGGCTATGGCTGGATCGGCGCGCTGGTCGCATCCTATGGCCGTGCCTTCGAGATGAAGGTGCAGGTGTGGGGGCGCGAAGGCAGCCTGGAGCGCGCGCGCGAGGCGGGCTACGACACGGCATCCGACCAGCGCACGTTCTTCGAGACCTCCGACATCGTCACCCTGCACCTGAGGATGCTGCCCGAGACCGACGGCATCGTCACGGCGGCCGACCTGGCCGCCATGAAGCCCGACGCCCTGTTCGTCAACACCAGCCGCGCGGCCCTGGTGGAGAAGGGTGCGCTGCTCGCAGCCCTGCGTGCCGGACGGCCCGGCCATGCGGCGCTCGACGTGTACGACGAGGAGCCCGTCGTGGGCGCCCTCGACCCACTGGTGTCGATGGATAACGTCATCTGCTCTCCCCACGTCGGCTACGTCACCCGCGACCGCTTCGAGATCATGTTCGACTCCGCATTCGAGCAGGTCGATGCGTTCGCCCGCGGCGAGCCGGTCAACGTGGTGAACCCCGAAGCGCTCGGCCGCTGACGCCGGGCCGTGGCCGAATCCTGAATACAGCCCTTTACCGACCGCCGGAACGACGATGAAACTGCTGGTAGCAAACCCGAACACATCCGCCGTGGTGCTTGACGTGATCCTGGCCTCGGCTCGTCGACGGGCGCTCCCCGACACCGTGATCAGCGGGCTGTCCTCGCCGAACGGCACGCGCAGCATCGATTGCGCATACGGCGACTACATGAGCGCGCCGCACATGATCGAGGCGGTACGCCGCTGCGTGGCCGAGGATCGGCCGGATGCCGTGGTGCTTGCGGGTTTCGGCAATGTCGGCATCTACGCACTGAAGGAACTGCTCGACATCCCCGTCGTGTCGATCTCCGAGGCCAGCATGGCGATGGCCTGCCTGCTCGGACACCGCTTCAGCACCCTCACGATGCTCGAGCAGTTCATCCCCTACCAGCAGGACCTGGTCCGGCTCTACGGTTTCGAGTCCAAGTGCGCGTCCGTGCGCGCGATCAACATCAACGTCGAAGAGGCGGCGACCGACCGCGAGCGGGCGCTGCGCGACCTGTCCGTTCAGGTGAAGGAACTGGTCAGCCGCGACCAGGCCGAAGTGGTCATCCTCGCGTGCGCCGGCCTGTGCGGCTACGACGAGGCGCTGTCTGCACTGTCCGGCGTGCCGGTGATCGATCCCGTGGTGGCGGGCGTGAAGATGGCAGAGGCCTTCGTAGGCATGGGCATCAGCCATTCGAAGGTGCGCAAGTTCCGGGCCCCGCCGCAGCCGATCGCCGACTACGGCACCGAGGTGCTTGCGCCGGGCCTGGCTGCGGTCAGTCCGCTTCGCGGGTAATCCGCGCCTGCAGCGCCGTCCCCAGGCCGCGCGCGGGCTTGGGTGGCGGGCGTGCAAAGCTGCCCGACGAGGGAGTCGCTGGGCGCAGTCCGACGAGGGCTTCGGCGAGCCGGACGGCGCAACTGACACCGTCGATCACCGGCACCGGAAGAAGGTGGGCGATCTCGCGCGCGACGCCGGCCAGCGGGCCCCCGCCCACGATCAGCACCTCCGCCTGGTCGTCCTCGACCGCGCGGCGGCACTGTTCGAGCAGCGCTTCGCGCGCAGCATCCCGGGCTTCGCTGATGTCGGCGTCCAGGCGCGGCAGTGCGCGGACGCTGGCAAGCCTGCCGTCGAGACCGGTGTCGCGCGCGCATTCGAGGTACCAGGTGCGCAGGCGCGGGGTCAGGCACACCACCGAGTAACGGCGGCCAAGCAGCCAGGCCATGTGGAAGGCCGCCTCCGAGATGCCCACGACCGGCATGTCGAACAGTTCACGCGCAGCCTCGACGCCGGGGTCGCCGAAGGCGGCAACGATCACGGCGTCGCAGCCACCGCCGTGGGTGGCGACCGCGTCGAGCACTGCATGGGAGGCGATCGCCGCTTCAGCGCGATTCTCGACGTATTGCGCGCCGAACGGCGCCGAGACGGCCTGCAACTGCGTGCCCGGCGCGGCCGAGCGCAGCGCCTCTTCCAGCATGATGGCGGTGATGCGGTCGGTGATGTTCGGATTGACGAGCAGGAGTTTCATCGGGCCTTCCGGGGAGTTCCTCAAGGTCGCTGCATCAGGATGGCGCTGTTATCATCCGGCGGCGAGTGCAGCTCATGCTGGCTCCGATGTTTCCACAAAATGCGGACGGAGGGTGTCGATGGGGATGATGCAGGAGTTCAAGGACTTCGCGATCAAGGGCAACGTGATGGATCTCGCGGTAGGCGTGATCATCGGTGCGGCCTTCGGAAAGATCGTCGATTCAGTGGTGGGTGACCTCATCATGCCGGTCGTGGGACGCGTGGTCGGCGGGCTCGATTTCTCGAGCTTCTTCATCGCGCTGAAGACAGTGCCACCCGAGGTGGCGATGAACCTGGCCGACCTGAAGAAGGCGGGCATCCCGGTTTTCGCCTACGGCAGCTTCATCACGATCCTGATCAACTTCGTCATCCTGGCCTTCATCATCTTCATGCTGGTCAAGTGGATCAACCGCCTCAAGGCCGATGCGCCGGCGCCCGCGCCGGCAGCCGATCCGGAAGAAGTGGTGCTGCTGCGGCAGATCCGCGACTCGCTGCAGAAGTAGGCGGCCGGTTCAGCTGAACAGGCGGCGCTCGGGCGGCGCAGGCCGCTCGATGCGCAGCGGCTGCGGTACGTCGCAGCGAAGGTAGCGCCCGGATCCGGGCGCAGCCTTCAAGCGGCCGCCGTCGACGATCACCTCGCCCCGCCGGATCACCGTGACCGGCCAGCCGCGCAGTTCACGGCCTGCGTACGGCGTGTAGCCGACGTTGTCATGCAGCATCGACCAGTCGACCGTGGTGCGACGGTTCGGGTCCCAGAGCGCGATGTCGGCGTCCGCGCCAACGGCGAGCGTACCCTTGCGCGGATGCAGGCCGTACATGCGTGCATGGTTGGTCGCCGTCAGTGCGACGAATTCGTTCACCGTGATGCGGCCGGCCATCACGCCTTCCGAGAACAGCAGCGGCAGCCGCAGCTCGATGCCGGGCACGCCGTTGGCCATCTCCTTGAAGGTGGTGTCGGCACCGAGCGGCAGCTTGCCGCTCGCGTCGAAGCGGTACGGTGCGTGGTCGGACGAGAACAGCTGCAGCGTTCCGTTCTGCAGGCCCCGCCACACGGCTTCCTGGGCGGCTGCATCCCGTGGTGGCGGGCTGCAGCACCACATGGCACCGTCCATGCCAGGCTTGTCGATATCGTCCGCGGTGAGGAAGAGATACTGCGGGCAGGTCTCGCCATGGACCCGCACGCCCAGGGTCTGCGCGGCCCGGATGTGGCCGATGGCTGTCGGGTCCGACACATGCACGACCAGCAGAGGCTGGTCGAGGAGGGTGGAGAGCGCGATTGCCCGGTGCGTGGCCTCGCCCTCGGCCACCGGCGCGTGGGCGACGGCATGGAAGCGCGGCGCGCGGTGGCCGCGGTCGAGCAGGCGGCGGGCGATCCACTGGATCACTTCATGGTTCTCGGCATGCACCATCACCATCGCGCGCTCGCGCTGCGCGACGGCCATCACCTCGAGCAGTTGCCCGTCGTCCAGCTTCAGCCTGTCGTAGGTCATGTAGACCTTGAACGATCGTATGCCGCCGGCGATCAGGGCCGGCAGTTCACCGTCGAGCACTTCGGGGCGCGGGTCGGAGATGATCAGGTGAAACGCGTAGTCGACGACCGCCTTGCCTGTCGCTCGGGCGTGATAGTCGGCAACGACGTCGGTCAGGCTGTCGCCCCGATGCTGTGCGGCGAACGACATGATCGTGGTGGTGCCGCCGAACGCCGCCGAGGTGGTACCCGAGGCGAAGTCGTCGGCACACATCACGCCGTTGCTCGAGCGCTGTTCGATATGGGTGTGGCTGTCGACGCCTCCTGGCAGCACCCAGCGACCGGCGGCGTCGATGTCGGCTTCGCCCGGCGGCAACCGCTCCGCCAGCGCGGCGATACGCCCGTCGCTGATGCCGATGTCCGCGCTGAACGTCTCGCTCGCGGTCGACAGCGTACCGTTGCGGATCGTCAGGTCGAACCTTGCCGTCACTTGCAGATCAGCACCGGGGTACGCGCGTGAGCGAGCACCTTCTTGGTCTCGCTGCCCAGCAACAGGCTCGCCAGCCCGCTGCGCCCCCGCGAGGACATCAACACGAGGTCGCAGCCCTGTTCCTCCGCCACCTTGATGATGGTGTCGGCCGTGTGGTAGCTGGTGACGTGTACTGAACCGGCGGGCACACCTGCCGCCTCGGCCGCATCGGTGACCTGTGCCAGGAAGCGGTTGGCCCGGTTGATCGCTTCACGCTCGAAGCGGGCTTCGATCTCGGGATCGAACGGGCCGGAATCCTCGTAGACCGGCGGGTAGTACTCGGGGACCACGTGCAAGGCCGTGATCTTCGCGCCGACGGCCTTTGCCAGCCCGATCGCGTGTTCCAGTGCATGGGCGCACCGTTCGGATCCATCGGTCGGAAACAGGATGTGCTTGTACATGCTTCACCTCTATCGATGGGTTGGCGCTGTGCTGCACTGGCCTGTGGCCTCGAGGGCCAGGCAGGCGGCTTGTGTTGCCGGTGCTGTCGATTACGGCGGAGCGTGCTACGGTCGGGGAAATTTCGCAAGCGCGCCATGCGCCGCCGAAGGTCGCTGGCATCCGGTGCCGGCGCGGGCCCGTTCCTTGTCTGTCCTTCCATCGGCCTCCATCGCCATGTCGCAATACTTCGTCATCCATCCGGAAAACCCGCAGGTGCGGCTGCTGCGGCAGGCGGCTGCCATCGTACGCGGTGGGGGGCTGATCGCCTATCCGACCGACTCCTGTTACGCGCTCGGCTGTCAGCTCGGAAACAAGGAGGCTGCCGAGCGTATCCGGCGGATACGCCAGCTGGAGCCGCAGCACCACTTCACGCTGGTGTGCAAGGATCTCGGCGAACTCGGCCGCTACGCGCGCGTCGACAACCGCCAGTTCCGGCTCCTCAAGGCTGCTACGCCCGGCAGCTACACCTTCATCCTGGAGGCTTCGCGCGAGGTGCCGCGCCGGATGATGCATCCGAAGCGATCGACGATCGGGTTGCGCGTACCGGAGCATCGCATCGTGGCGGCGCTGCTAGAGGAGCTCGGCGAGCCGCTGCTCAGTTCCACGCTGCAGTTGCCGGGCGACGACCTGCCGGTGACTGACGGCGCGCAGATCCGCGAGCGGCTCGAGCGCGAACTCGAACTGGTGCTGGATGCCGGCTCGTGCGGCATCGAGATGACCACGGTGATCGATCTCACGCGTGACCCGCCTGAAATCACCCGGCAGGGACGCGGCAGCGCCGCGGTGCTCGGCACCCGCTGATCGCGGGCTGGACGGTCGCAATGCGCCGGGTTGCTTATACTCGCCGACTTGCGAGCGCATTTCCGGCGGTCGCCACGAACGGAGTCGAACACGATGTATGCCGATCGCGTGCTGTCGGGGATGCGGCCGACTGGCGCACTTCATCTGGGCCATTACCATGGCGTGCTCAAGAATTGGGTGCGCCTGCAGCATGAGCATGAGTGCCTGTTCTTTGTTGCCGACTGGCATGCACTGACCACGCACTACGACACCCCGCAGGTGATCGAGCAGAATGCCTGGGAGATGGTGATCGACTGGCTGGCTGGCGGCGTCGACCCGGCGCACGCGACGATCTTCCTGCAATCCAGGGTGCCGGAGCACGCTGAACTGCACCTGTTGCTGTCGATGATCACGCCACTGGGCTGGCTGGAGCGAGTGCCGACCTACAAGGACCAGCAGGAAAAGCTGACAGAAAAAGATCTTTCGACCTACGGATTCCTCGGTTATCCGCTGCTGCAGGCCGCCGACATCCTGATCTACCGTGCGAACCAGGTGCCGGTGGGCGAAGACCAGGTGCCGCATATCGAGTTCACGCGCGAGATCGCGCGCCGCTTCAACCACATTTTCGGCCGGGAGCCCGGCTTCGAGGACAAGGCCGAGGCGGCCATCAAGCGCCTCGGCGGCAAGCGTGCGATGCTGTATCGCGACCTGCGATCGAAGTATCTCGAGCAGGGTGACGATCAGGCGCTTGAATCGGCGCGGGCGTTGCTGGAGGAAGTCCAGAACCTGAACCTTTCCGACCGCGAGCGCCTGTTCGGCTACCTCGAGGGTGGTGGCAAGGTGATCCTCGCCGAGCCGGAGGCACTGCTGACCGAGGCCTCGAAGATGCCGGGTCTCGACGGGCACAAGATGTCCAAGTCCTACAACAACACGATCTCCCTGCGCGAAGACCGCGACAGCGTCGTGAAGAAGATCCGTACGATGCCGACCGACCCGGCGCGGGTGCGCCGCACCGATCCGGGCGATCCTGCGCGTTGCCCGGTGTGGGCGTTCCACCAGGTGTATTCCCCCGAGTCGGTGCAGCGGTGGGCGGAGGAGGGCTGCCGCAGCGCGGGTATCGGCTGCCTGGAGTGCAAGCAACCGGTGATCGACCGGGTACTCGAGGAGCAGGCGCCGATGCGCGAACGCGCGCGGCCGTACCAGGAGGATCCTTCTCTGCTCCGCAGCATCGTCGCGGACGGATGCGAGAAGGCACGCGCGCTCGCCGGCGAGACGATGCGCGATGTACGCGAGGCTATGGGGCTCGACTACAGCTAGGCCGGGGCGGCGCGCGGGCGGCCCTGAGGGTCAGGCTGCGGTAAACTGCGTCGCTCCATGACCACCACGCCACACCTCGAGGAAGCCACGATCGACGCACCGGATCCAGCCGAGCGGGCACCTGCCGAGCCGGCGGTGGCTGGCGCGGAAGCGCCGCCGGTCGTCGCCGTCGTAGCCGGCATCGCAAGAGTCCACGGCGAGCCGATGCTCGCGGTGCCGCAGGATCTGTACATCCCGCCGGATGCGCTGCAGATCATCCTGGAGAGCTTCGAAGGCCCGCTCGACCTTCTGCTGTACCTGATCCGCAAGCAGAACCTGAATGTGCTCGACATCCCGATGGCGCAACTGACGCGCCAGTACCTCGAGTACATCGACGTGATGCACGACAACCGGCTCGAACTTGCGGCCGAGTACCTGCTGATGGCGGCGCTGCTGATCGAAATCAAGTCGCGAATGCTGCTGCCGCGGCCGCCGACCGCATCGGCCGACGAAGAAGATCCGCGTGCGGAACTGGCACGCCGCCTGCTCGAGTATGAACAGATCAAGCTTGCGGCCCAGCAACTGGCGGGGATGCCCCAGGTGGGGCGCGACTTCGAGGTGGCACATGTGCTGTTCGAGCGCCTGGACCTGCAACTGCCCCCGAGGGTCGACCCCGAGGATCTGAAGGCCGTGTGGCTGCGGCTGCTCGCCCGGGCCAAGCTGAACCGGCATCACCGGGTGACGCGGGAGGAACTGTCGGTCCGCGAACACATGACCCGGATCCTGCGCCGGCTGAAGGACCACAAGTTCGTCGAGTTCTTCAGTCTTTTCGATGCCAACGCAGGGGTGCCGGTGATCGTCGTGAACCTGCTGGCGCTGCTCGAGCTGTGCCGGGAGTCGATGATCCAGATCACCCAGCAGGCCCCCTTTGCGCCGATCCATGTCCGCCTCGCGGGAGCCGATCCGGAAGACGAAGAAACCGTGGCCGCGATCGGCTCCCCGGAAACCTGAACCTACACAGATGAACGACACCGAACAGAGCCCGACCGAGGGCGGGGCAGGGACTGCTGCGCACGATGTGACGTCCGTGGCGACGAGCGATACAGAGGCTGCGGCCCGCGCGGTGGCCGACACCGATACCGGGGTACCGGCCGACACGCCGGCGCCCGACACGCCGGCAATACGCGAGAGCGTGGACTCGGGGTTCGACCTCGAACTGGTCAAGCGGGTACTCGAGACGGCGCTGCTGGTGGCCGACGATCCGCTGTCGGTGCTTGAACTTCGGCGCTTGTTCAATGACGAACTCGGGGCGGATGCGCTGCGCCGGGTACTCGAGACGCTGCGCGCAGACTGGGAGGGCCGTGGTATCGAACTGACCCATGTCGCAAGCGGCTGGCGCTTCCGGGCGCGCCCCGACCTGCAGCAGTACCTTGACCGGCTGCGTCCGGACAAGCCTCCGCGCTACTCCCGCGCGGTGATGGAGACGCTCGCGATCATCGCCTACCGGCAACCGGTGACGCGCGGCGACATCGAGGCGGTACGCGGCGTGACGGTCTCCGGCGCGCTGGTCAAGACGCTGGAGCAGCGCGGCTGGGTGGAGGCCGTCGGCTACAAGGAAGTGCCGGGACGGCCCGCGCTTTACGCGACGACGAGCCAGTTCCTGGACGACCTCAACCTCACATCGCTCGGCGACCTTCCACCGCTGGAAGATCTCGGTACGCTGGTCGAGGGCGCACCGCAGCTGGCGCTCGACGAACCGCCATCGTCGGCCGACGTGGCAGAGCCGGTACTGCTCGATGCGCCAGAGACGGAAGTGCCGGAGGCCCCGGATGGCCCTGCGGGCCCGCAAGCCGGTGATGATCAGGATCAGGGTTCGAAAGGCGACGGGGACGACGATCCGGGCGTCGCTGGCGCAATCTGAGGACGGTTTCGGGAACAACCTCAGAATGAAGTTGATTTACGCAGCGCCCGGGGGTACTATCTCCTCTCTGGCGCGGGGTGGAGCAGTCTGGCAGCTCGTCGGGCTCATAACCCGAAGGTCGTAGGTTCAAATCCTGCCCCCGCAACCAAAGAATCGAGCGCACTGGCCAACCTTAACGGTTGGCCTTTTGCGTTGTGGGTCCGCTGTATGCGAGTGGCATGCTCCCTGCTACTGTCGTGGATTCCACTGATCGCCGCGGTCTGCCCGACCGCGCGTTCCCCGTTTGCCTTTCCTCAACCAGAACCAGGGTTCCCAAAGATGCGACTGCCTGCCGTGTTCTTCGCTTCCGTCGCTGCCGCTGTGGCAGTGCTTGCCCCCATATCTGCCGCTCTCGCTCAGGGCAGTTATCCGTCGCGGTCCGTCCGCATGATTGTGCCGTTCGCACCGGGCGGCATTTCGGATGTACTCGGACGCCTGATCGCGCAGCGACTCAGCACCTCCCTCGGGCAGCAGGTCGTCGTCGACAACCGGCCGGGTGCCGGTACGCTGATCGGTTCCGGAATCGTGACCAAGGCCAACCCGGATGGCTACACGATCATGATCCAGGACATGACGACCCATGCGATCAACGCAACGCTGTACTCGCGACTGCCCTACGACTCGGTGAAAGATTTCACCGGCATCACGCTGGTCGCGCAGACACCCCTGCTGCTGGTGGTCAACCAGAGCCTGCCGGTAAAGACCGTGGCAGAACTCACCGCGTTGATTCGCACGCGCGGGGGCAAGTTCAACTACGGGTCTTCGGGCAACGGCACGATCCTGCACCTGGCGAGCGAGAGCTACCGGATGGCGGCGAAGCTCGAGATGGCGCACATCCCGTACAACGGCAGCGGTCCTGCGGTCGCGGCGCTGCTGGCCGACCAGGTCGGGCTTGTCTTCTCGACGATGCCGGCAGCACTGTCGCAGGTAAAGGCCGGCAAGCTGCGTGGCCTGGCCGTAAGCACCCTGAAGCGCAACGCATCGGTGCCGGACGTGCCGACCATGGGCGAGTCCGGAGTGCCGAATTTCGATCTGATGCTCTACAGCGGCATCATGGGTCCGGCGGGCATGCCGAAGCCCGTCGTAGCCCGGCTCTACACCGAACTCGTGAAGATCACGGCGCTGCCCGAGATGCGCGAAGTGCTCGCGCAGCAGGGTGCGGAAGCGGTGACGCTGCCGCCGGAACAGTTCCCGAAGTTCATCCGTTCCGAGATCGCCAAGCTTGGGATGGTGGTGAAGGCTTCCGGCGCGAAGATCGATTAACCTTCGCCACGTTCGCCCACATCCGCATCAGCTGGCGCGGATGCACCCTGGTTCCGATCGGGACAAGCCACCTCAAGAACAGTCTGGAGGACCTCATTCGATGATTCCGTCGCAACGCATTCCCTACGATCCGATTGTCGGCCGCAGGCCGCTCAAGCTAGACAACGCCCGGCTGATCGTGTGGCCCATCGTCAACGTCGAGGTGTGGCGCATCGAGCGGGCAATGCCTCGCCAGGTGCTGCCGCCACCGACCCACGTGACCACCGTACCCGACGTGCCGCACTGGGGCTGGCACGAGTACGGCATGCGTGTGGGGTTCTGGCGCATCAAGCAGGTGCTCGATCGGCTGAAGGTGCCAGCCACGCTCGCGATCAACGGCGCGGTGTGCACCGAGTACCCTCAGGTTGCCAGGGCGGCGCTGGAGTCCGGGTGGGAGTTCATGGGTCACGGCTACGACCAGCGGCCGACACACCAGGAGCTGGACGAGCGGGCGACGATCGCGCGCACCTGCGAATCGATCAAGGCGTTCACCGGCAAGGCCCCTGTCGGCTGGCTCGCACCGGGTCTCACCGAGACGCTGCAGACGCCGGATTTCCTCGCCGAAGCAGGTATTCGCTACACCGCAGACTGGGTCATCGATGATGAACCCTGCACTATCCAGACGCGCCACGGTCCGCTGGTGACGATGCCGTATACCGTCGAACTCAACGACATCTCGATGATGATGGTGTCGCGCCACGCAGCCGCAGAGTTCGAGCAGCGCTGCATGGACTACTTCGACTGCGTGTACGCGGAGTCTGCCGAGCGGCCGAAGGTGATGGCTATCGCGGTGCACCCGTACATCTCCGGGGTGCCCCATCGCATCGGCTATTTCGAGCGCGTGTTCGCGCGCCTTGCCCAGCAGCCTGGCGTGGTCTTCTGGACCGGGGAACGCATCATGGACTGGTACCAGAATCAGGCGGGCTGAGCAGCGGGCGAGTCCGTGCGGCGCCGTGAGGCATGCTGCCAGCGTGGCTGGTCGAACTGCAGGCCATTGATTGCTCGACCTAAAATTGCACCCCCCGAAAAAAGAATGAAATAACGCACTGAAGGGGGTTGCATCCGACGACGCCCGGGGCTAAGATTCGCCTCCCCGTTGACCACCCCTCCGCCGATTTGCACCAAACCTGGAGCTAATCGGCCTGATGATGGAGAGGTTGTTCAACGAAGCTGGTAGCACTGAACTCCGTGTTGCCGGATGCGCCGAAAGGCGCGACTGCTCTTTAACAAACTACAGCCGATAGGTGTGGGTGCTTGATAGAGGCGGGTGGAAGGGTTCGTGAGCGTTGAGAGACGCGAGTGGATCTGGAAGCTTGAAGAGATCGAGTACTTGCACGAAAGAAGAAGAGAGTTGTCTGTTGAGTCTGGGTGAGAGCCTGGATGAGGTGGATGGCTGGCTTCGGAAATTTCTGCGAGCGAAAACTATTTGCATGGGATTTGAACTGAAGAGTTTGATCCTGGCTCAGATTGAACGCTGGCGGCATGCCTTACACATGCAAGTCGAACGCGAAAGGGGGCAACCCTGAGTAGAGTGGCGAACGGGTGAGTAAAGCATCGGAACGTGTCCCGTAGTGGGGGATAACCCATCGAAAGGTGGGCTAATACCGCATACGACCTGAGGGAGAAAGCTGGGGATCGCAAGACCTGGCGCTATGGGAGCGGCCGATGTCCGATTAGCTAGTTGGTGGGGTAAAGGCCCACCAAGGCGACGATCGGTAGCTGGTCTGAGAGGATGATCAGCCACACTGGGACTGAGACACGGCCCAGACTCCTACGGGAGGCAGCAGTGGGGAATTTTGGACAATGGGGGAAACCCTGATCCAGCCATGCCGCGTGAGTGAAGAAGGCCTTCGGGTTGTAAAGCTCTTTCGGCCGGAACGAAATCGCATTCTTTAACAGGGGGTGTGGATGACGGTACCGGAAGAAGAAGCACCGGCTAACTACGTGCCAGCAGCCGCGGTAATACGTAGGGTGCGAGCGTTAATCGGAATTACTGGGCGTAAAGCGTGCGCAGGCGGTTACATAAGCCAGATGTGAAATCCCCGGGCTTAACCTGGGAACTGCATTTGGGACTGTGTGGCTTGAGTATGGCAGAGGGAGGTGGAATTCCACGTGTAGCAGTGAAATGCGTAGAGATGTGGAGGAACACCGATGGCGAAGGCAGCCTCCTGGGCCAATACTGACGCTCATGCACGAAAGCGTGGGGAGCAAACAGGATTAGATACCCTGGTAGTCCACGCCCTAAACGATGTCGACTAGTTGTTGGGGGCTATATGCCCTTAGTAACGCAGCTAACGCGTGAAGTCGACCGCCTGGGGAGTACGGCCGCAAGGTTAAAACTCAAAGGAATTGACGGGGACCCGCACAAGCGGTGGATGATGTGGTTTAATTCGATGCAACGCGAAGAACCTTACCTACCCTTGACATGTACCGAACCCTGCAGAGATGTGGGTGTGCTCGAAAGAGAGCGGTAACACAGGTGCTGCATGGCTGTCGTCAGCTCGTGTCGTGAGATGTTCGGTTAAGTCCGGCAACGAGCGCAACCCACACTCTCAGTTGCCAGCATTCGGTTGGGCACTCTGGGAGAACTGCCGGTGATAAGCCGGAGGAAGGTGTGGATGACGTCAAGTCCTCATGGCCCTTACGGGTTGGGCTACACACGTGCTACAATGGTGGTGACAATGGGCCAATCCCAAAAAGCCATCTCAGTTCGGATTGGGGTCTGCAACTCGACCCCATGAAGTCGGAATCGCTAGTAATCGCGTAACAGCATGACGCGGTGAATACGTTCCCGGGCCTTGTACACACCGCCCGTCACACCATGGGAATTGGGTCTACCCTAAGATGGTGCGCCAACCTTGTAAGAGGGGGCAGCCAGCCACGGTAGGCTCAGTGACTGGGGTGAAGTCGTAACAAGGTAGCCGTAGGGGAACCTGCGGCTGGATCACCTCCTTTCTAAGGATGTTTCCATTTGGACGGTGCGTGCCCGCACGCACCCGGCATGGGGAACACTTAGCATGAGCGAAGTCATTCGCTCAGAACGCGGCCAGGCCGTCCTCATATCCCTTCGCAACGGCCCTGACGACAGTCGGGGTCAAAACGCTGGTCCAGTCCAAGGATTGGGGTCGCATTTTGAGTGGAGAAGGCCATCGCGCCAGCGCGATGGCAGGAATGCCGGGCAGATGTGCGGCATGATCTTCGCCGGACGACGCCAGATCGGGGCCTTAGCTCAGCTGGGAGAGCATCTGCTTTGCAAGCAGAGGGTCATCGGTTCGATCCCGATAGGCTCCACCAAATGAAGGCTGCAACGGGTGTTGCGCGCTTTGCGGGCTTGCGCATCGGGTGGTGCGCCCTCGGGTGTTGCGCCTTCCTCGGGCTTGCGCCCTCGGCACATGCCTCAAAAGGCTCCACCGGAGCCTTTTGCCGCGCCGGGGCGCGGACGGCATGTGGGTCGGTAGCTCAGGTGGTTAGAGCGCACGCCTGATAAGCGTGAGGTCGGAGGTTCAAGTCCTCCTCGACCCACCAGATGCGCGGGACAGGGGCATCGGAGAGACGATTTGACCACCAAGCGCGGGCTTGCCCCCGTGTTTGGTCGTCCAATCGGACGGAATTGACATCGTACAGAGAGATACAACATCAGTATCGCCGGGTCTTCCAAGTAGGGAAGGCCTTTGGATCCGGCCCCTTCGGGGTCTGGTCCTGAAAGCGGTATTGTCCAAGTCTAGTACACTGACCAAAACAGGCTGCGTTGCCTTGCGGCGCGCAGTCTTGGGTAAGTATGCTTTTTGATCACCGGGAAGGGCCTTGCTTTTCCTGGATCAAATCAAGCGCGAAAAGGGCGTTTGGTGGATGCCTTGGCAGTAAGAGGCGATGAAGGACGTGATACCCTGCGTTAAGCCACGGGGAGCCGGGAATAGGCCGTGATCCGTGGATGTCCGAATGGGGAAACCCACCTGATCATGTTTTGTTATCGCAAAGCGATAACGCACGCTCCGCGCCCGCTCAATGCGGGAGGCGGGCCTGCGCCCGCGCAGCGCTTAACAAAGTGTGAAGCCAGGTACTTTTACCCTGAATACATAGGGGTTTAAGGGCAAACCCGGGGAACTGAAACATCTAAGTACCCGGAGGAAAGGAAATCAAGAGAGACTCCGTCAGTAGCGGCGAGCGAACGCGGACCAGCCGATCTTTGCGAGGTGACTGGAACGGTCTGGAAAGGCCGGCGACACAGGGTGACAGCCCCGTACAGGAAGCGTCGCGAAGACATATCAAGTCGGGCGGGACACGTGAAATCCTGTCTGAAGATCGGGGGACCACCCCCGAAGGCTAAGTACTCCTTACTGACCGATAGCGAACCAGTACCGTGAGGGAAAGGTGAAAAGCACCCCGACGAGGGGAGTGAAACAGTACCTGAAACCGGACGCCTACAAGCAGTCGGAGGGACCCCTTTGCAATCGCTCTGGCGATTCTGGAAGCGCGCGCAGAAGGCGCGGGAGTTCTGGAATTGCAGAGCGATTTCATGGGAGTCCTGACGGCGTACCTTTTGTATAATGGGTCAACGACTTGGTCTGTCCAGCAAGCTTAAGCCGATAGGTGTAGGCGCAGCGAAAGCGAGTCTTAAAAGGGCGCATGAGTTGGACGGATCAGACCCGAAACCAGGTGATCTAGGCATGAGCAGGATGAAGGCACGGTAACACGTGCTGGAGGTCCGAACCAACACCCGTTGAAAAGGGTCTGGATGACTTGTGCCTAGGGGTGAAAGGCCAATCAAACCTGGAGATAGCTGGTTCTCCGCGAAAGCTATTTAGGTAGCGCCTCGGAGGAATACCCGCGGGGGTAGAGCACTGCATGGGTGATGGGGGCCCACAGCCTTACTGAGCCTAAGCAAACTCCGAATACCGCGGAGTAGTATCCGGGAGACACACGGCGGGTGCTAACGTCCGTCGTGAAGAGGGAAACAACCCTGACCTGCAGCTAAGGCCCCTAATTCGTGGCTAAGTGGGAAAGCATGTGGGACGGCCAAAACAACCAGGAGGTTGGCTTAGAAGCAGCCATCCTTTAAAGATAGCGTAACAGCTCACTGGTCTAGATAAGCTGTCCTGCGGCGAAGATGTAACGGGGCTCAAGCCACGAGCCGAAGCTCAGGATGTGCAGCAATGCACGTGGTAGCGGAGCGTTCTGTGATACAGCTTCATGTGTCCTGTTTCCTTCGGGGAAGGCGGACACGCGAAGCTTTCTGTGAAGCCGGGCCGCAAGGCATCCGGTGGAGAGATCAGAAGCGAGAATGTTGACATGAGTAGCGACAAAGGGGGTGAGAGACCCCCTCGCCGTAAGTCCAAGGGTTCCTGCTTAAAGCTAATCTGAGCAGGGTAAGCCGGCCCCTAAGGCGAGGCCGAAAGGCGTAGTCGATGGGAACCAGGTTAATAGTCCTGGGCCAGGAGGACGTGACGGATCTCGAAGATTGTTCGCCCTGATCGGATTGGGCGGGCCGTTCAGAGGTTCCTGGAAACAGCCCTCCATCAGACCGTACCCTAAACCGACACAGGTGGACTGGTAGAGTATACCAAGGCGCTTGAG